>NZ_CP149130.1:1121944-1441388 GCF_037811135.1 Aeromonas rivipollensis
TCCAGTGGCTGGTACCCAGGCTGGTGAAGTTCAGCGAGCGCCACCCCGACATCGATGTGCGGATCAAGGCGGTGGACATGGACGAGGGATCCCTGACCGACGATGTGGACGTGGCTATCTACTACGGCCGTGGCAACTGGCCCGGGCTGCGCTCGGACAAGCTGCACACCGAGTACCTGATCCCGGTCTGCTCCCCCCTGCTGCTGACCGGCCCCAAGCCCCTGCGCACCCCGGAGGATCTGACCAGGCACACCCTGCTGCACGACACCTCCCGGCGCGACTGGAAGGCCTGGTTCCGCCAGCTCGACATCGACGCCCCCAACGTTAACCAGGGGCCCATCTTCAGCCACTCCACCATGGTGATCCAGGCGGCGATCCACGGTCAGGGGGTGGCGCTCGGTCACAGCGTGCTGGCCCAACCCGAGATTGAGGCGGGTCGCCTCATCTGCCCGTTCGAGCAGGTGTTGGTGAGCAAGAATGCCTTCTACCTGGTGTGCCAGGAGCAGCAGTCCGATCAGGGCAAGATAGTGGCCTTCCGCGATTGGATGCTGGAGCTGGTGGAGCAGGAGGAGGCCCGTCGCCGGGCCCGTCTCGCCGATGGTTGAGGGGATGGATGTGACAAGAGAGGGGGCGAGCGACGCCCCCGTTCGCATTCTGCTGGCCCACGGCGCGGGCGCCGGCATGGATCATGGGTTTCTCGCCGAGCTGTCGCGGCTGCTGGCGGGGGCGGATATCGAGGTGGTGCGCTTCAACTTCCCCTACATGAGCAAACGGGCCCAGGACGGCAAGCGCAGGCCGCCGGACCGGCAACCCGTGCTGCTCGCCCACTGGCGCGAGATGGTGCGCGCGTTTGCCCACCCCCGGTTGTTCCTGGCGGGCAAGTCCATGGGGGGGCGGATGGCGGCCGAGCTCTATCATGACGGGGGCGACGAGATGAATGCTGCAGGATTGCTCATTCTCGGGTATCCTTTCCACCCCCCGGCCAGCCCCGATCGCTGGCGGGGTGACGTGCTCAAGCAGATCACGACGCCGACCCTGCTGCTGCAGGGGGAGCGCGACACCTTTGGCTCTCGCGCCGAGCTGGCCGATTTCCCCTTCTCCCCCGCCGTATCGGTCCACTGGCTGACCGATGGGGATCATGGCTTCAAGCCGAGGAAGGCCAGCGGCCTGAGCGAGCAGGAGAACCTGCGACAGGCTGTGGAGCGGATCAAGGGGTTTATCGCGGCGACCCCGTCCCGGTGTGCCTGAAGGGATGGCCGCGCGCAGAGAACGAGGAGAGAGGATGCAAGTCCATCGACATTGGCTGGTGCTGGCGGGTGGTTTCGGCCTGACGGCCACCATGCTGGGAGCCTATGGGGCTCACGGGCTGGCGGCGACCGGCATAGCCCCTTCACTGCTGGCGGCGTTCAACACCGCCGTGCAGTATCAGTTTTTTCACGCCCTGGCCCTGCTGGTGCTGGGGTGGTGCGGCGTGCGCAGCAAGGTGATTACCTTTGCTGGCACCGCCTTTGTGCTGGGGATCCTGGGATTCTCCGGCAGTATTTACGCCATGGTGCTGCTTGGCAGCAAGGGGCTGGGGCTCATCACCCCGGCCGGTGGCCTCTGTTTTATGTTGGGATGGGCGGCTCTGATATGGGCCGGCTGTCGTCTTGGAGGAAAAAATGAATAATCTGCTGCTTTATTGCCGCCCGGGTTTTGAGAAAGAGGCGGCGGCAGAGATCACCGAACGAGCCAGCAACATGCAGTGCTACGGCTTCGCCCGGGTCAAGGACGACAGCGGTTACGTGATTTTCGAGCTGTATGACGAGGAGCAGGCGGATCTGCTGGCCCGCAAGCTGCCGTTCCGTGAGCTCATCTTCATCCGCCAGATGCTGGTGGTGACCCATGAGCTGAAGGATCTGGACCTTTCCGATCGGGTTTCCCCCATCATAGAGGCGACCCGTGACTATGCCATCTGTGGCGATCTGCGGGTGGAAACGGCCGACACCAACGAGGCGAAGGAGCTCTCTGCCTTCTGCCGCAAGTTCACGGTGCCGCTGCGCCAGGCGCTGCGCGGCAACGAGATCCTGACCAAGAAGGAGACGCCGCACCGTCCGGTGTTCCACGCCTTCTTCATGGCCAATGATCACCTGTTGCTGGGCTACTCCTACTCCTTCAACAACTCCGAATTCCACATGGGCATTCCGCGCCTGCGCTGCCCGCCGGACGCCCCGAGTCGTTCCAGCCTCAAGCTGGAAGAGGCCTTCTATGTGTTCGTGCCGCGGGAAGAGTGGGAGCTGCGTCTCACCTCCGGCATGAAGGCCGTCGATCTGGGCGCATGCCCGGGCGGCTGGACCTATCAGCTGGTGCGCCGTGGCATGATGGTGACCGCGGTGGACAACGGCTCCATGGCCCAGTCCCTGATGGATACCGGTCAGGTCAAACACATTCGCGACGATGGTTTCGTCTGGCGGCCCGGCAAGAAGAACACCTACTGGCTGGTGTGCGACATGGTGGACAAGCCGGCGCGGGTGGTCCACATGATTGCCGACTGGTTCCGCGAGAACGACTGCCAGGAGGCCATGTTCAACCTCAAGCTGCCGATGAAGAAGCGTTATGCCGAGGCGGTGCACAACATAGAGGTGCTGCGGGAGATGCTCAAGGAGATCGACAATGCGTTCGTGATCCAGGCAAAGCAGCTCTACCACGATCGCGAAGAGATCACCGTGCACGTCTACAACAAGTTCTGGGTCTCCAAGCTCGAACCCAAGTCCTGAGCAGGGCACCCGCGTCACCCGGTGTGACGCCAAATAAAAACCGGACGGCTGACCCCGTCCGGTTTTTTGCTTTCTGATGCATCAGAAACGGTAGTCGAAGCGCATCATGGACTCGTCATCGGTGATCTTGAGCTCGATCTGGAGGGGAATGGTCTTGTCGGTGGGATTGAACTGCATCTTGACGCCGTCCCCCCGGAGCTTGACCGAGGTGTGGATGCCACCGGCGTTGAACTTGATCCTGGGTTTGTGCTTCTCGAAGGAGAGGCTCACGCTCTTCTCGGCCGTCAGGTTCAGTTTCTGGTAGGGCGTGACCCGCTGGGTGCCGTTGCTGTCGGTCATGATGTCCACGCCGAGGGAGAGCGGCTTGGGGCTCTTGAGCAGATCGTTGGTGTCTATGGTGGACTGCCAGGTCTGCTTGGCCGGCGGCGTGTGCTGAGGGGGCGGTGTCAACCAGGCGTTGTCGATGGGCCTGTCTAGTGCCATGGTACTGCTGCTGAAGATCAGCAAGATGAAAGTAGCACGCATGATGGATCTCCTTATCCCTCTTATGAACATAGTATTCATCCGACAAGGGAGATAGGGGGATCAGGTATAAAACGAAGGGAGCCTAAGCTCCCTTTTTAAATCAATCAGTTAGATATGATTTATAGACGGTCTATGATGGCCTGGGTGAATTCGCTGGTGGAGGCCGTGCCCCCCAGATCCCGGGTCACCCGATCGCCGGACTCGATGGTCGCCCGCACAGCCTCGCGGATGCGTTCGGCCTTGTCCTGCATGCCCAGGTACTCCAGCATCTGGATGGAGGCGAGGATCACCGAGGTCGGGTTGGCGATGTTCTTGCCGGCGATGTCCGGCGCAGAGCCGTGCACCGCTTCGAAGATGGCGGCGCCCTCACCTATGTTGGCACCGGGGGCCATCCCCAGACCACCGACCAGACCGGCGCAGAGATCCGAGAGGATGTCGCCGAACAGGTTGGTGGTGACCATGACATCGAACCGCTCCGGGTACATCACCAGGTTCATGCAGGCGGCGTCGACTATCATCTCTTCGTTCTGGATATCCGGATAGCGGGCGGCCACCTCGCGCGCCACTTCCAGGAACAGGCCCGAGGTGGACTTGAGGATGTTGGCCTTGTGGATGATGGTGACCTTCTTGCGCCCTTCCTGGCGCGCCAGCTCGAAGGCGAAGGTGACGATGCGCTCAGCACCGTCGCGGGTGATGATGCTCATCGCCTCGGCGCTCTGGTTGTCATCGCTGCGCTTCTGGCCGGCACCCGAGTACATGCCCTCGGTATTTTCACGCACCGTGATGATGTCGATGTTGTCGTAACGGCTCCTGGTGCCCTTGAAGGAGATCACCGGGCGCACGTTGGCGTAGAGGTTGAACTTCTTGCGCAGGGAGACGTTGATGGAGGTGAAGCCGCCACCGACAGGGGTGGTGAGGGGGCCCTTCAGGCTGACCTTGTTCTTCTCAATCAAATCGAGGGTGGACTGGGGCAGCAGCTCGCCGTGCTTCTCCAGTGCGACCAGACCGGCATCGGCATAGTCATAGTCAAAATCACAGCCGGCGTGGGTCAGGATCTGGATGGCGGATTCGATGATGCTGGGGCCTATGCCGTCGCCCGGAATGACGGTAATTTTTCTTTTTGACATGAGACGTATCCACTTCTAGGGAACAGAGGGGGAGGATTCGGCGGTTTTATACCATTTTTGCACCACTTCCTCCATGTTTCTTTACATTTTTCCCATTTATGTCAACAGGTACGGCCTGTTTCGGGGAATAGTGTGCCGGGGATCACGCCCCCGAGTCGGGCTCGGGCGGGTAGCGGATCTCCCTCAGGTTGAAGCCGAGGGGGATGTCCCGCTGCAGCCGCACCAGCCGCTGGGCCAGCAGGGCCTCATCCTTGTGCTGGCGCAGCTTGAGCAGAGGCTTGCCGGCGTCTTCCTGCTGGCAGGCGTCCAGCATGGCAACCAGATCGCCATATTGCTGCAGCAGCTGGGTCGCCGTCTTTGGCCCTATGCCCGGCACCCCCTTGATATGGGAGCCGCCGATGCCGGTCAGGGCCCAGAAGTCCACCAGCTGCGCCGGGACGACACCATATTGCTGCTGGACGAAGGCCTCATCCAGCCAGCGCTTGTTGAAGTAGTCGCGGACCCGGATCTGCGGGCTGATGAGCTGGCAGAAGCCCTTGTCGGTGGAGATGATGGTGGCCCTGGCGCCGTGCTGGGCGATCCCGCAGGCCAGGGTGGCGATAAGATCGTCCGCCTCGTCGGTCTGGGAGAGCAGGGCATCCACGCCGCACTCCCAGAAGGCGTCCTGCAGGTCGGCCAGTCCCTCCCTCAGCTCCTGTGGCATGGGAGTGCGCCCCTCCTTGTAGGCCGGATAGATCTCCTTGCGCCAGCTGTGTACCTCGCCGTCAAACACGGCGATGACGTGGGTCGGCTCGCTGGCGGCCAGCAGCTTCTTGCAGGTGTTGATGAGGTTGGCGCGAGTGGCGATCAGGGCCTGGGCCGGGGTCAGCGCCTGCTGGGCCTGCACCGCGTGCAGTCGGCGGATGAGGTTGAGGGCATCGATGATGAGCAGGTGTGGCCTGAGGTGTTGCATGGCAGGGAGCACTCTTGGCGGTCGGGACGGCCCATTGTAACAAGGGATGGGCGCCATGCTAACCCTGCGCCAGGGCCGGGAAGTGAAGGAGGGGCACCGGGCCCCTCCTGTCATCACGGGCACTGCGCCCTTATTTCACGATTTCGTAGCAGGGAATGTACTGGCTGCCCGGCAGCTTCATGCGCTGCTGCCTGACGAAGCTCTCCAGCAGCCTGTCCATCAGGTGCATCAGCTCCTTGTCGCCGTGCAGCTTGAAGGGGCCCTTCTTCTCGATGGCGCGAATGCCCCCTTCCTTGACGTTGCCGGCGACTATGCCGGAGAAGGCGCGCCTCAGGTTGGCCGCCAGCAGCTGGGGCGGCTGGTGGCGGTGCAGATCCAGGCTCGCCATGCTGGCGTGATCCGGCTCGAACGGCAGCTGGAACTCCGGCTCTATGCGCAAGGACCAGTTGAAGGAGTAGGCATCGCCCACCGATTTGCGGTATTCGCGGATCTTCGGCATCGCCTCCTTCATCACCCGCGCCACTTCCGGGGCATCCCCGACAATGATGCGGTAGAGGCTGGTGGCCGGCTCACCCAGGGTGGCCTTGATGAAGTCGTCGATGGCGCGGAAGTAGTCGGCGCTCTCTTTCGGACCCGTCAGTATGATGGGCATGGGCTGCCGCTCGTTGGCCGGGTGCATCATGATGCCGAGCAGATAGAGCAGCTCCTCGGCGGTGCCGACCCCGCCCGGGAAGATGATGATGCCATGGCCAAGACGCACGAAGGCCTCCAGCCGCTTCTCGATGTCCGGCAGTATCACCAGCTCGTTGACGATGGGGTTCGGCGGCTCGGCGGCGATGATGGAGGGCTCGGTGAGGCCGATATAACGGCCGTTGCGCACCCGCTGCTTGGCGTGGCCGACGGCGGCCCCCTTCATGGGACCCTCCATGGCACCCGGTCCGCAGCCGGTGCAGATGTTGAGCTCCCGCAGGCCCAGCTCGTTGCCCACGGCACGGGTGTACTGGTATTCCACCTCGTTGATGGAGTGACCGCCCCAGCAGACCACCAGGTTGGGATCCGCCCCCGGCAGGATCGCCTTGGCGTTGCGCAGTATGGCGAACACCACGTTGGAGATGTGGGTGGAGCTGGTCAGGTTGACCAGGCGGTTGGACTCCAGCTGGGTCGAGACATAGAGGATGTCGCGCAGCACGGAGAACAGGTGCTCCTGAATGCCGCGGATGATCTCGCCATCGACGAAGGCGTGCTCGGGGGCGTTGAACAGCTCGAGTTTGACCCCGCGCTCGCGCCGGATCACATGAATATCGAAGGACTTGAAGCGCTCCAGTATCTCTTTGGAGCTGTCGGTGTGGCTGCCGGAGTTGAGCACCGCCAGCGAACAGTTGCGAAACAGTTGATAGATATCGCTGGAGGCGGTCTGCTTGAGGCGATCCACCTCAAGTTGGGACAGCAGGTCCATGCTGCCCACGGGATTGATGTGTGTAATCATAATTTCCCCTTTCACTCGCTTGTTATCGTTGTGCTTTCCCTGGGGAGAAAACGGGATGCCATGGCATCCCTCGATTTCGATAGTAGAGGCAAGGGGTGGGGCAGGGGAATAGGGGGGCGGTGCGTTTGCCTGTTTTTTAGCCGCAGTTCAACCCGGGTTCAGGCCAGATTGACCTGATCCCGGCCCAGATTCTTGGAGCTGTAGAGTGCCTTGTCGGCGCGCTCGAATGCGTCCGTGGTGTGGTCCCCTTCGCGAAACAGGGTGGCGCCGATGGAGATGGTGATCTCGACTCTGGCGTCTCTGAACCGGAACGGAATGCTCTTGACCGTCTGGCGCAGGTTCTCCAGGGGTTTCTGGTATTTGTCCGGATTGATGTTCGGCAGCAATACCACGAACTCTTCCCCCCCGAAGCGGGCGATGAAGTCGGTATCGCGCAAGGCGTTTTGCAGGGCCTTGGCGACCACCTTCAATGCCTTGTCCCCGGCCATGTGGCCGTAGTTGTCATTGATGTTCTTGAAGTGGTCTATGTCGATGATCGCTAGGCACAGGGGGGTGCCGTAGCGCAGCCAACGCTTGTACTCGAGCTCGAGCCGCTCGTCGAGGGCCGCCCTGTTGTGCACCTGAGTCAGGCTGTCGAGGAACAGCTTGTGCTTCTGGATGGTGAGCCGTTTCTTGTACTCGGCCGTCTCCTCCTTCATCAGTCGCAGCTTGGCTTCCATGTTGGAGAGGTGGGTGAGCAGGTGACGCTCGCGGCTGGCCATGGCCTCCCGCTCCTGCTGCAGGCGGCGTATGGTATCCAGATGGCTGGAGATGGCTCCCTTGAGAGACAGCGGAGAATCATGGGTCGCCATGGTGCGATCGATGGCCGCGAGTTCCCGCTCCAGTGCCTGGCCGCTGAGGTGGGTGGCATTTTGCAGCGCCCGCCCCTCGTCCAGGGACTCGGTAAAGTTGAAATGTACCGCCGAGAGGCTCTCGTTGAGGGAGCTCAGGAAGGCCTGGGAGGATTTACGCTCCTCCCGCGTTCCCTCAATGATGAGCTCGATGATCTGCAGGCAGATCTCCGCCAGCAGGGGCGGGGTGATCCCTCCCAGCAGCTGGCGGCGGATGTCCGCCAGGCTCTCCCCCACGGCGCCGGCAAAGTCGAGCTCGGTGATGAGTCGCTGCAGCTCATCGGAGATCTGGGCGTGGGCCTTGATATCGAAGGAGTCGGTGGGTGCCGGGTTGGAGAGCTCGGTGGCCATCTCCGGGGCGAGCAGCGGCTGGCGTGGCAGCAGCTGGATCTTGATGGCCTGCTGGTAGAACTCCAGCAAGCGGATCACCTTCTTCTGGTGATCGCCTATGCCATAGCCCTCGGGGCTCGCGAGAAACTCCTTGAGGGAGCGACGGGTATCTTCCGGAAAACCTTTCAATGACTTGAGCTGTTTGCTGCCGAGATCGATGGCGGCCCGGGTCAGACTGATGGACTCCTCCATGGCGTGGCCATGTTGCTGCAACAGCTTCTCGATGACGGCGAGATCGGCGTCGAGGGAGGAGAGGGGAGGGTTGCCATCGAGCTTCTGCTTGAGCTTGGCGAGCCGGCTGTCCAGTTCACGATCGTGACCACGGCAGGCCTGCATCAGCTTGCCGATAAACTGGATGCTGCGGGTGCGTTCGGCATCGGAGAACGTGGTCATGCCATCGAGCTCCTGCTGTTTTTGCTGAAGGGATTCCCTGAGTCTTGCCAGTTGTCCAGTTACGGCAGCCATATCATTCATTGTTCAGGTCGCCCTGTTGTCATTATCGTTTTTGTGTCGTCCAGCAACAGTAAGCCAATGAAAGACCCCGTTGAGTACCTTGTTGTTATGGGTTATCCGGCACTTTCGTCCGTGAAAGCAAAAGCCAATTAACCCATTGCTTTTCATGAGAAGAATTTACTTTTACCAGTCCCTTGTCAATTGCCATCAAGCAGCATTGCCACACATCGCCATTAAAAAATGCGGCCTGTTGGCAATCGATGGCCGCCAGTTCCAGCCAGACGCTCTGCTGGTATTTGTCACTGAGTTGCATGGCCCCCGAGAGCGCCAGATAACAGAGATCGAACAGGCCGTGATGATCGAGGGCCATGGCCGCCTTGGGCAGGAAGGGGTGGCTGACGATGCCGAGGCTGATGTGCCTGTCCAGGGGGTATTCGCAGGGGAAGGCGGCCAGGGTATCCAGCAGCTCCTGTGCCAGCTGGTGCAGCTGGGCCACGTGGCGCTGGGGCACCACATAGAGCAGGTGCCCCTCGCGCAGGTCATAGATACGGCCATCCTTGGGGGTCAGCTGATTGATGTAGTGGCCGAAGGCCTGCTCAATCTCGCGGCTGACCTGATATCCATGCCTCTCCAGGCTGTTGACCAGGAAGGGCACCCGAAACAGCAGGTAGTGGAGCTTGTCGTCAAACTCGCTGGTGGGGCGCTCGCTCAGGTACCAGCGATCGGATTTTTGCTGGCGCTTGGCCATCTCGCGAGGCCAGCGGCTCATCAGTCGCTGCCAGTTGGCCAGGCCGCTGCGCGGCTCGATGAGCAGGGCTTCGCCCAGCTGTCTGGCATTGAGTCGGGCGACCCGCAGCTTGAGCCAGAGGGTGAAGAAGAGGTAGATGAACAGGACCAGCAGCAGGCCAGTGCTGACGCTGGTCCAGAGATAGCGCTCCTGCTGATGCTGGCTCTGGTCGAGGCGCTGCTCCAGCTCCTTGACCTGCTGGGCGCGCTCCACCTGGGCGTAGTTGTCGCGGACCGCCTCCTGCTCCAGATCGAGCTGCTGCTGGCGGACCAGCTCGCTGCGCTGGTGATAGTTCTTGTAGCTCTCGAGGGCCTGCTGAAGGTAGCCCTTCTGCTCGTAGGCGATGGCGAGCAGCCGGAAGATTTCAAACTGGCGGCGGATGTCGCCAATCCGGTTGGCCAGGGTCAGGGCATTCTCCAGCTGCAGGATGGCGATGCCCGCCTCCTGTTGCTTGAGGTGCAGCTCCCCCAGCAGCAGCAGGGTGTCGATCAGCGACTCCTTGTCGTCCCCCAGCTCGTGGGACTGGCGCGCCGCATTGAGGTAGTTGCGGGCCAGGGTGAGGTTGCCGGTCTGCAGATAGGTCTTGCCGATCTCGAACTTGAGGTGGGCGATGCGGGTGCGGTTGCTGCTCTCGTCCAGCAGATCCAGGGCGTTGAAGAAGTAGACCAGCGCCATGTTCATTTCCCCCTGATCCCGGTTGAGGCGGGCGAGCACTATCAGGGCGTCGCTGAGCAGGGAGGGGTTGCCGAGGGCATGGAAGTAGTTGGCCGCCTCGTTGGCATACTGGAGCGCTTTTTGCGGCTCCTGCTCCGCCTGATAGAGGCTGATCATCTGGTTCGACAGCAGGCCGAGGAAGAGGGGATCCTGCAGATTCTTGGCCTGCTGCTGGGCGTCGATATACTCCCCGAGGGCGAGCTGGGGCTGCCCGATCGCCTGATAGAGATCCCCTCCCACTGCGCTGACCCAGGCCCTGGCCAGGGGGTTCTTGGCCTGTTCCGCCCACTGGCGCGCCTCTGTCAGCTGGCGCTTGGCCAGATCGAACTGGCGCCCCTCCATGCTGGCGTTGACGTGCAGCAGGCGGCTGTAGACCTGCAGCTGACTCTCTTTGAGGCCGGGGTTGGTCAGCAGCTTGTCCAGCTGTTCGAGCGCCATAGTGCTGGCGCCAGGGGCATGCTCCTGCATCTCCCGGCTGCGGATCTTGAGGTAGAGACCATGGGCCTGCAGCTCGAACTGCTGCTCCTTCTCGGCCATGGCGATGCCCTTGTCGAAGGACTCCTGGGCCGGCTGGCTCTGTCCCAGCTGTTGCAGGCATTCGCCCTGGAGCAGGTAGGCGCCCGTGGTCTGGGTCGCAGTGCCATAGCTCAGGATCGGCTCCCGATAGCCGTATTCCTGACGGTTGCTGATGATTTGCTTGGGGTTATTGGCCGTGCGTTCGAGGAAGGAGGTGGCAATCTGGACACATCTGGCGGGATCGGTCAGCACCAGGGTCTGTGCCTGCTGCAGATCGATAGACAACTGCTCCTTGGCCAGATCCAGATCCGGAGCCGACAGGGAGGACATCATCATTGCCAGAAAAAACAGTTGATTCATTGGATTAAGAACGGCACGCAGGTGCAGGCATGTTATCCAAGCCCACCCCCGCCCGTCCAGAGTTCATTGATGACATGGGTGATGGGCCGGATCCCCCGGGTTGTGGCGCCGGGCTTACTGGCGGATGAGGCGCAGGTTGGCGGGCACCGGCTCCCAGTCGCTGCGGAAGGGGTTGATGTCCAGGCCCCCGCGGCGGGTATAGCGGGCATAGACGGTCAGCTGCTGCGGGGTGCAGAAGTGCTTGAGATCGATGAAGATGCGCTCTATGCACTGCTCGTGGAACTCGTTGTGCTGGCGGAAGGAGATGAGATAGCGCAGCAGCTTCTCCCGATTGAGGCGCGGGCCGCGGTAGTGGATCACCAGGGATCCCCAGTCCGGCTGGCTGGTGACCAGGCAGTTGGACTTGAGCAGATGGCTGTGCAGTGTCTCTTCCACTATGTCCGCCTCTGCGGCCCCTTGCAGCAGGGTCTGGTCAAACTCGTAGCTGTCGATCTCGATGTCCAGCTCGTCGATGCATTCACCCGGCAGCAGCGCTATCTGGTGGGGAGCCTGATCGAGGGGGAAGAGGGTGACACTCACATCCGCCCCGGCACAGGCGCTCAGATCCTGGACCAGCAGTGCCTGCACCGCCGCCAGGGAGTCGCAGCGGGTCTGGTTGAAGGAGTTGAGGTAGAGCTTGAACGACTTGGATTCGATGAGGTTAGGGCTGGTGGCGGGCACGGCCACTTCGCCGAGCGCGACCACGGGCTTGCCCTTGGCATTGAGCCAGGAGAGTTCGTACAGGGTCCAGACGTCGCAGCCCTGGAAGGGCAGCGTTTCGCCAAGGCCGAGATCGTCGCGGTTCAGACTGCGTGGCACGGGTTGCAGCAGGGACGGGGTGTACTGGCTGATGTAGGCGGACTGCTGCCCCAGGCTCAGGCCCTGCAACGCGCTGGCGCCTGCGTATCTCTCTTGTTTGCTCATGCTTGTTTGCTCACGCTTGTCTGATAAAGGGTTTGATGGTGCAATGCCCGGATTTTTCGGTCAGGTTCTTGCGGCGATCAGAGGCCGCTATTGTGGGGAATATCGATGTCGGATCAAGTCCTGTCTGCCCTGGAGCAGTTCTTTTTACGCTGGCAGCGCGATGGCGAGGCGAGGCGAGGGCTGCCTCTGTGCGAGTGGGAGGCCGACTGGCGCTCCCCTTGCGAGCTGGATGAGCCCAGGGAGGGGCGGGTGGCCTGGCGCCCGCACCGGCGCCCTGTGCCCGCCGACTTTGCGGCCATGGCCGATGCCCTGGAGCTGACCCTGCACCCGAGCGCCCTTGCCCTGTTTGGCCACTGGTTCAGCCGCCCGCTCCCCTGCTGCTACAAGGGGCTGCGCATCGAACTCATACTGCCGTGGAACGAGGCGGATCTGGATCTGCTCAAGGAGAACCTCATCGGCCACCTGCTGATGCTGCGCAAGTTGAAGCGCCCCCCTTCGCTCTTCATCGCCACCACCCGCAACGAGATGACGCTGATATCGCTCGACAACGAGAGCGGCCAGGTCTGGCTGGAGTGGCTGGACTCCGGTCGCCGTCTGGTGCTGGCCCCCTCGCTGCCCGATTTTCTCGCGCGGCTGGAAACCTTGCCGCAGTAGGCGGACCCGTTTTCCCTAGCCAAGCATGAAAGAAGGGCCTTGCCATCCGGCAAGGCCCTTCTTTCATGGGGGGGAACGGCGCAGGAGCTAGTCCTTGAAATCCCAGGAGAGGTTGGAGACCAGCCGGCAGGGATCGCACTTGAAGTCGAAGATCTCGTGCAATGGGGCTGCCAGTGCCCAGTGGCCGCCACAGCCCGGGCAGGGGCGTGCCAACTCCGCCGCCTTGCTCAGGCCGCCGACCCTGTAGAGGTAGTAGTAAGTCGGGATCCCGCAGAGCCCCTCCAGTCGTCTGGCCAGATCGCTGCCCCGGCGCTGCAGGCGGCTGCCCACCTCGCTGATTTCGTGCAGCACAGCGTGCTCGGCGATGGAGCCATTCATCTGCAACTGATCGCAGGCCTCCCAATCCTCCTGCCACTTGATGATCTGCTTGTGGTCGCCGTTGGCGATAGCGGGCAGACGGTAGAGCGGAATGGGGGCGAAATGATCGCCGCAGCGCAGGGGGGAGCAAGTGTGCACAAAGCTGGTGTAGAGCAGCATCCAGCTCGGCCGCTCGCCCTCCTGGCCGCAAGGATCCGTGCTGTCGGAGAGCAGATCCATGCCGAGCAGATGGGGCTTGGGGGCCAGCAGTCCCGCCTGGTGCAGGCCCTGTTCGGCCAGCGCGACCTGCTCGCTCTGGTTGTCCGGGTGCAGGCTGTCCTGCTCCGGGCAGACCACCCGGCTGACGAAGCAACCATCCTGCATGCTGGTGGGAAACTCCCGCCCCAGGATCTGCCCCTGGTAGCGCAGCATGTCGAGGTAGTTGACGATGGCCGGCTCGGCTTCGCCGAGGGAGGTGTCACGGTAGCATTCAAAGTTGAGTTCGAGGATATACATGGGGAGGCATCAATCCTGCTGCTGTTTGAGCAGCAGGGCGGTCAGGCGATCGACCTTCTGCTCGAGGCGATTGAGCTGCTCGCCCAGCTGTTGCAAATCGATGGCCTGGGCCGGGGCGGCAGCGGTGGGCGCGCTGGCCGGGGCTGGGTCTGCCGACTGGGGCTGTTGCTTCCACTGGCTCAACACCTTGAGCAGCTCCGCCATGGGCACGGGGTGACTGAGGCGGGCCTTGACCATGGCGGTGGAGGGGGTGATCCCCCTGGCACTCAGTTCATTGGCTATCTGGATGATCTCTTGGGCTGACATCTTGGCTCCTGCGCTGCTGTCTTGCTGCTTGCGGATGGTGGCACAGAGCTTAATCAAAGCCTGTCCATCAGGAAAGCGGCGCCAAGGGGGGAGGCTCAGTTTGTTGAGGTGGGGGAAACCGGGGCGATTGAGATGTGATTGGTGGCACAGAGCTCAAACCCCGGCCCTCGGGAAAGCGGGGGACGCGGGCCGCTCAGTTTGCCTGGCGCAGCATCACGTCCAGTTGGTCGATGGCTTCGGACCAGTCGGAGTCGTTCCAGAGTGCGTCGCGCAGGAACACGGCCTGGGAAGGGCTCCAGAAGCTGGCCTCTGGCAGCAGGGTCTGGTTGTCCAGATGGTGCTCACGGATGAAGCGGTGCAGGCTTATCTCGTCATTGGCCAGGCCCAGCTGGGCGAAGAGGGCAGGCATGTCATGGGTCAGCAATTCCATCTCGTGTCTCCTTGAAGGGCGATTGTCGAGAATTATAGCCAGCCGCCACGGCCTTGCCCTTATGGGCTAGGAGGGGAGGCGATGGGGCGGCAGCTCGACCCCGGCGACATGCAGGCCCTGCATGCAGAGCTGGCCCTGGTAATGGCTCTCCCCGTCGCTGGAGAACTCGAACTGGTAATAGGTCAGCAGGCGCAGGGGCTTGTGCCCCAGGGCGCGATGGGTGCGAGCCAGCGACAGCAGTTGCAGATCGTGATGCTGGCAGTATCGCCGCATATATTGCCAGGCCAGCTCCGCCTGGCGGCGCTGTTGCCAGAAGGCCCAGCCGATGGCTCCCAGCAGCAAGATTCCAAGCATTTCTCCCATCAGCGGGTTCCTTCTGTGATGTATGGCCTGGGCCGTGCTTCCCCGGGAAAGCACAGCCGCACCGAGAGTGGTTATACCGAGGCGAACAGTCGGCCTATGGCCTGGCCGAGGGCCTCGCTGCGCTCGGGGTCACGCAGCCTTGCCAGCATATCATTGCGCAGGGCGGGCAGTGTCACCAGCTCGGCAAAGACCTGATTGAAGAACTGGGTGGGCTGCAGGGCGAGCTGCTCCAGAAACAGCCCCAGCAGCTCGGGGTTTTTCAGATCGGGCCAGAGACGGCCTGCGATGGCGAGCAGCAGGGCCGGGCTCGGCCGGGTGTGCAACAGGGTGAGCAGCTTGTTGCTGCGCAAGGCATTGCCTGAGCAGGAGGCCAGCGCCCGGCACAGGTAGGCCAGGGTCTCGGCATTGGGGTCGGCACACTCCTGCTCCTTGCCGATGCGCTCGAGCAGGGCACCCTGCAGCGCCGGGGGCAGGGGGGCGTTTTCCAGGCTCTGGCACAGGGCGTAGAGCGGCTCCAGAGGGAGCCTTGGCAGCGCCTTGCACACCAGGGCCAGATTGCGTTCATCCTGCAGCCGCTCCGCCAGATCGGCGAAGCCTTGCAGCCCCAGGGCCTGCCACCCCTCTTCCCCCGGCGCCGCCAGGTAGTGGCAGAGGGCCTCGTAGTAGGCGGAAGGCGCCTGTTCCAGCTGGCGGGCCAGCTTGGCATGCAGGCTGGCCATCTTGGCCTCGGCCGGTCGGAAGGTGTAGGGATTGTCGGCCAGTCGCTGCGCCTTCTCCTCGTCCAGATCGCCGGTGAGCTTGTAACCCAGGGTCTCGATCACCTGATCCATGAAGTGCTTGGGGCCGCTGGCGATGAGCAGACCATGCTCGTCGAGGGCAAACTTGAGGAACCAGAGGTAGTGCCTGGATTCAGCTGGCTGGAAGAAGTGCACACCGAGCCAGGCATGCTGTTGCAGTGGCCAGGGGTAGGGCTCCTGCTGCTGTTCGATGCGAACGAAGAGATCGCTCGCCAGCGGGCGCACCTGGCGGCCCATGTCGAACAGCTGGAACTGGGTCTCGGCCTGGGTCAGAAATTCGGTCAGGGTATTGATGGCAGACATGAAGGCATCCGGCTGAATGTGATGCGGGCGATTATAAGGAGGCTGCATCAGATAGCCAGTGGTGCAGGTGCGGGCCATGAAAGTGATGGCAGCATGGCAGCCACCCCGGGGGCGGTGTATAGTAACGCCCCTTTTTGGCACGCGTGTTTGAATGAAGACGGGATCCCTGCCCTCTGGCAGCGGGATGACCGTCGAGACGAGGAAGAGGACGAGATGAATCAATATTTGCTGGTCGCCGGTCTGCTGGGTGAACTCACCGCCGAGTTGCAACGCCTCGAACGCTGGCAAGCCGAGCATCCGGGGGCCGAGGCGCTGGCGAGCGAGCTGCCGTTTTGCGTCGATACCCTGAGCTTCGATCAATGGTTGCAGTTCGTGCTGATCCCGCGCATGGAGCAACTGGTGCTGCTGCAGGCGCCGCTGCCCACCAGCGTATCCCTCTATCCCATGGCGAGCGAAGCCTACAAGGACGAGCTGGCCGAGGTGGCCGGACTGCTGCGCCTCATCGGTCGTTTCGATCTGCTGCTGACCGGAAAAGTGGTGGAGCAATGATCAATCCCCTGCCTGCCCAGCCACGGGCTCTGGCCGCGGCGTACTTCATTGGCGATACCCGGAGGGCGGCATGAAACTGACTCTGCTCTATCAGGATGACTGGCTGGTGGCGGTCAACAAGCCGTCGGGCCTGCTGGTGCATCGCAGCTGGCTCGACAAGGCCGAGACCCGTTTCGCCATGCAGATGACCCGGGATCTCATCGGGGGGCGTCATGTCTACCCCGTGCACCGGCTCGACAGGCCCACCTCTGGGGTGTTGCTGTTTGCCCTCGATCCCGCCGTGGCCCGTACCCTGACCGAAGCCTTTGCCGCCCGTCAGGTGCACAAGGAGTATCTGGCGCTGGTGCGGGGCTGGGCCCCCGAGCAGGGGCTGATCGACTATCCCCTCAAGGAGCAGCTGGACAAGATAGCCGACGCCATGAGCTCCCCCGATCGCCCGGCCCAGGAGGCGGTGACGGCGTTTCGTCGCCTGCACCAGGTCGAACTGCCCCACGCCGTCTCGAAGAAGCACCCCACCAGCCGCTACAGCCTGGTCAGGCTCTTCCCCAAGACGGGCCGCAAGCATCAGCTGCGTCGTCATCTGGATCACCTGTTCCACCCCATCGTCGGCGACACCACCCACGGCGATGGCCGGCATAATCGCTTCTTTCGCGAGCACTATGGGTGCGAGCGGCTGCTGCTGGTCGCCCACCGCTTGAGCTTCGAGCACCCGGTGCTCAAGGTGCCGATGCGGATCCAGGCGCCACTCGGCCCGGAAGTGCTGGGCCTGTTCGCCAGGCTGGGGTGGCCCGCCAGCGAGAGCGACTACGGCGCCTGACCCCCGTCATCATTTGTGACCTCTGACCGGGCTGTGGCATGCTGTAGGCCACGTCTGTCAGAGGAACCACTTATGGCTCAACGAGATACCCCGCTAGCAACCCCGCGCCCCCAGGCCCTGTCCGGGGCCAAGACTCCGGGCATGATGCCAGAGTCGGGCCCTCTCCTTCGCTCAAGGAGTCGCTGATGGCCGACATCGATATCCTGGTCGGCACCGTCTACGGCTCGGCCATGCTGGTGGCCGAGACACTGCGGGATCACCTGCAAGCCCAGGGGCATGTCTGCCAGCTCTTCGACGAAGCCGAGCTGACCGACATAGACGGGTCCCGCTTCTTGCTGATCGTCAGCGCCACCACGGGGCAGGGGGATATTCCTCCCAATCTGCAACCCTTCGCCACGGCGCTGGCCGATCGCGCTCCTTATATGAAGGGATGGCGTTATGCCCTCATCGCCATGGGGGACAGCAGCTATGAACACTTCTGCGGGGCCGGACGCAGGCTCGATGAGCTGCTGCAGGAGCTGGCCGCCGACGCCCTGGTACCGCGCCTGGAGATAGACGCGACACTGGAGGATGAGCCTGAGGTGGCGGCGCTGGCCTGGTTGAAAAGCTGGGAAAATAGGCTCTAGCCGGATTGCCTTAGTATTTTAAATTTCTCCCTCGTGAGCATGCTCACGGGGGAGTGTTATTTTGGGGCTCACTTAACCTTCCTTGAAATATATCCCGCATTTTATCGGGTTATTTTCCCCCGTCAGATCGGATTCCTCAGACCCATATTCATCAGAACGGCGACACATCAGAAAATTAAAAGTTCCGCACTGAAAGCGATTTCAATCATGTTTTCGTCACGGAGTGACTGATTAACCACTTAATCTTCATCGCAAATTAATAGTTGAAAGCGCTTTCTTTGGTGTGATTTTGCGAGCTTTATTTATTTATTGGTGTTTTATTGCCTTGTTTTGCATTTTCAGACTTGATGTATGTCGTCCGGGGTGGGGGCGCGCGATTTGTCACCGTTTTGTGAATCAGCTCATGTTTGTCGCGAAATTGGCTACATATAATCGACCCCGGTTATCGCTGAAACGTTTTTCAGTGATAAGAACTTGAATATCAGGATCACACTCCCAGCGGGAATAAGGAAAATGAAAATGAAAGCAAAGTGGCTCCCGATTGCAGCAGCAGTAACCGCTGCCCTGGCTTCTCAAGCCGCCTTCGCCGTTGATTTCCACGGCTACTTCCGTTCAGGTGTCGGTGTTTCCGGTGACGGGGACATGGTTAAATACAACGTCAACAAGGTTGGCCGTCTGGGTAACGAAAATGATACCTACGGCGAAGTGCAACTGGGTCAGGAAGTCTTCAACAAAGATGGCAAGACTTTCTATGTAGATTCCATGTTTGCCATGGCATCCAACGGTTCCAATGACTGGGAAGGCACCGGTACCGTCTGTAACTTCGACGCCAAACAGTGCAACGGCGACTCCGACTTCGCACTGCGTCAGTTCAACGTACAAGCCAAGGGCCTGCTGGGCTTTGCACCTGAAGCCACCCTCTGGGCCGGTAAGCGTTACTACCAACGTCACGACATCCACATCTCTGACTTCTACTACTGGAACATCTCCGGTGCCGGCGCCGGTATCGAAGGCATCCAGGCTGGTCCTGGCAAGGTCTCCTTCGCCTGGGTTCGCAACGACCGCAGCGCGGCCGATGTGTTCGGTCAGTACACCCAGACCGGTGTAGATGCCAACGGTGATCCGACCTATCAGAAGAACGAAGATCTGAACGTCAACACCCTGGACCTGCGTTATGCCGGTATCCCGCTGTGGCAAGACGGCTCTCTGGAACTGGGCGTTGACTATGCCATCGTCAACGAGACCGAAGCCCAGAAAGATCTGAAAAACGACAACATGAAAGACGGCGTCATGCTGACTGCCGAACTGACCCAAGGCATCTTTGGCGGCTTCAACAAGACCGTGCTGCAGTACGGTACCGAAGGCTACTCCAAGACCATGGCCTACTACGGTGATGGCTCCTGGTACGGTGCCGAAGCCAAGGGCGGTGCCGACGGCTACCGTATCATCAACTGGGGCGTCATCCCGATGGGTAACTCCTGGGAAATGGGTCACCAGCTGGTCTACGGTGTAGGCAACGAGATGTGGAGTGGTCACGACGAGACTCAAACCTTCTCCGCCGTTGTCCGTCCTATGTACAAGTGGGATGACTTCAACAAGACCATCTTTGAAGGCGGTATCTTCAAGGACAAGACCAGCTACACCAGTGGTGGCAGCGACAAGGATGGCGGTTACAAGCTGACCCTGGCGCAGGCCTGGTCTGCCGGTTCCAGCTTCTGGGCCCGTCCGGAAATCCGTGTGTTCGCTTCCTATCTGGCTGATACCGAAGCCGATGGCTCCGGTAGCAAGAACAGCTTCGAAAGTGGCACCTCCGATGACACCTGGCAAGTTGGCGTCCAGGCAGAAGCCTGGTGGTAAGCAATATCTTCAGTTAAGTTAGTCACTGCCCCCTGATGGGGGCAGTTTTGTTTAGCAGGATTTGGCAACCGGGTTATGGAGATAAGAAGAATGAAACTGGTAAAGATGTCTATCGCGGCCGTGGTTACCGCGCTGTTGGCCGGTTGTTCCGGTAGCATGGTGGTGCCCGTACAGGAACACGCCTCCATTCTGAGTAATGCCGATCAGGCCAAGCAGGCCCTCTCCCAGGCCAGCAGTTGCTGCCAGGGGTTCAACGAATTCAATTATGTGGCTCTGCCGGAGGGGGATACGCTCCTGACCCTGGATGGCAAGCAACCCAGCTATCAGTTTGACGAGGGGATGAGCTATTTTGCCGCCTATCGTCTGCCGGCCAATACCGGCAACCTGGCCATCACTCTGGCCTCCCAGGTGAGCAAGACGGTACTCGTGCCCAAGGTGATCATGCTGGATGCCCAGTTCAAGGTAACCCGCGTGCTGGGTGAATCTGTCTTCACGTATCAGCCAGCCCACCTGCTCGACAATGACAGGATCGAAGGCAAGGTGTTCGTGGACCGCAGCATGCCGGGCAATCCCGCGGCCGAAACCTACATGGTGATCTATGCCCCGGCCGACGAGCTGTCCGGCAGCACCACCATATTGCATCCCGCCAAGGCGTTTGCCCGTGCCAATGGCACTGTCGAGCCGGATATCAAGGATCCCGTCATCCCCCATTCCCCCTGGGGCCTGCTGCAACTCGAGGTCGTCGACATGGCCAAGGGGCAGGGCCTGGAAGCCGTGTTCAAGCCCGAGTATTCGGACAAGGTGGCGATGAGTCAGGCCAAGCCAGCCACGACGGCCGTGGCTGCGACGGCGGCGACTACTGCCGCTGTTGCCGCTACCCCCAGCACACCTGCCCCCGCCATGCTGAGCGAGACCGAGACCTTCTACAACAGCCAGATCGAGAAGGCGGTCAAGGCCGGGGATATCGACAAGGCGATGCAACTCGTGAGTGAAGCCGAGCGGGCCGGTTCAACCAAGGCGAAATCCGTCTTTATTGATGCGGTGAAGCGTTCACAAAAAAACTGAATGACTGAATATATGTAGACTAATATTTATTTCAGGCCTCCCTTGTTGGAGGCCTTTTTAATCGGTAGACTGGATAATATAAAACATCAATGTGTTACATTGAGTTACAATAAGTTTCCTTTGGCATTATGTAGTTTCTCTATGATTTATTTTGAAGTGATTCTTTTCTTTTTGCCGCGTGACTATAACAATACGAAATAATATTCAAGATTCCCTCCCTTCCCCTTATTTAATTATCTTGTGATCTCTCCTCCAAATTTATTATTCCCTTGGGTGCGGTGCAGGCATTTTAAAAGCTGCTGGGTTATATTCTGTTGGTCAAAATAAGCAACCCGGGAAACGCATCCAGTACAACGTCAGATGAAGAAGGTCGTCATCTATAGCTGCACTGAGTCGTTGACGGAAAAAAATCCATTCAGGAGCGCACACATGTTAAAAAATGCTTTCTCTAATCTGCAAAAGGTCGGTAAGGCGCTGATGCTGCCCGTATCGGTCTTGCCCGTTGCAGGTATTCTGCTGGGGGTGGGCGCTGCTCACTTCAGCTGGTTGCCGGAAATTGTCTCCCAGCTGATGGAGCAGGCCGGTGGTTCAGTGTTTGGCCAGATGGCACTGCTGTTCGCCGTCGGCGTGGCACTTGGCTTTACCAATAACGACGGTGTATCCGGTCTGTCTGCCATCGTCGGCTACGGCATCATGGTCGCGACCCTGAAGGTCATGGCACCTGTGATGGGCGTCGAAAGCATAGACACCGGTGTGCTGGGGGGTATCCTCGCCGGTGGTGTCGCTGCCTGGGCGTTCAACCGTTTCTACAAGATCCAGCTGCCCGAGTACCTTGGCTTCTTCGCCGGTAAGCGTGCCGTGCCCATCATCACCGGCTTCGTCTCCATCGGCCTGGGTGTTGTGCTTTCCTTCATCTGGCCGCCGATCGGTGGTGCCATCGGTGCCTTCTCCGACTGGGCTGCCAACCAGAACCCGGTACTGGCCTTCGGTATCTACGGCGTGGTCGAGCGCTCCCTGATCCCGTTCGGTCTGCACCACATCTGGAACGTCCCTTTCTTCTATCAGGCTGGTACCTGTGTCAACGCCGCTGGCGAAACCGTACACGGCATCATGACCTGCTTCCTGACTGCTGATGACGCTTCCCGTGCTGCCGGTAACGGCTTCGGTCAACTGGCTGGTGGTTACCTGTTCAAGATGTTCGGTCTGCCTGCTGCTGCGTTTGCCATCGCTCACTCAGCCAAGCCGGAAAACCGCGCCAAGATCGTTGGTATCATGGCCTCCGCTGCCCTGACCTCCTTCCTGACCGGCATCACCGAGCCTATCGAATTCTCCTTCCTGTTCGTAGCACCTGTGCTGTATGCGATTCACGCTCTGCTGGCCGGTCTGGCTTACGTCCTGACCAACATGCTGGGTGTCGTTCACGGTCACACCTTCTCCAACGGCTTCATCGACTTCGTGGTGCAATCACCCCGTGCCGATAACATGCTGCTGCTGGTCGGTCTGGGTCTGGTCTACGCCGTCATCTACTACGTGGTCTTCACCGTGGTTATTCGTGCCATGAACCTGAAAACCCCGGGTCGTGAAGATGAAGCTGCTGAAGAGACAGTTGGTCAAAGCAAAGACGAGATGTCTGCTGCCCTGGTGTCTGCCTTCGGTGGTAAAGAGAACATCGCCTCCCTGGATGCCTGCATCACCCGTCTGCGTGTTGGCGTGAAGGATGTGGCCAAGGTTGACCAGGCTGGTCTGAAGAAGCTGGGCGCCGCCGGTGTGGTGGTTGCTGGCTCCGGCGTACAAGCCATCTTCGGTACCAAGTCCGACAACCTGAAAACCGACATGGACATCTGGATGAAGAGCAACTAATCCTGTTGCCTGACGATCAGAGTTCTTGAAGAGGGAGGCGCAAGCCTCCCTTCTTGTTGGGCGCTGGTCAGCCCGCTGGGCGAGGGGTCGAGCAGATCCGGGGGGAGGACGTTGGCATCTCCCTGTGCATCGGCATTAAAAAAGGCGCCTGATGGCGCCTTTTGCTGGGTGGGAGACTGCCTAGAGTTTTTCCAGGTCCCGCTCTATTTCGCTTATCTTGTTCTGCACCACTTTTTCCAGGTGGCGCAGGTCGCGCAGGATTTTCTTCTTGATGTCCTGATCGATCTCGACCTGTACGCCCTGGGTCAGGTTATCCAGCTCATCCACCACGTACTTGAGGTTGGCGTTGATCTCGGTGACATCCTTGTACTCATGGGTGCCCGAGTCTATCAGCATGGTCTTGCGCTGACGGGGATACTTGAATTTGACGCTCTTGGCGAAGAACTCTCCCTTCTGCTTCTTGAAATAGATCTTGAGGATGTCGTGGTTGGCTTCCTGGCGCAGGGTATAGCTGTCCACTGAGGTGGGCTCCTGGATCCCCAGGCTCTTCAGATTCTCGTACATCGGGCTTCCTCGGTTTGAAACGATCCTGACCCATCTATCTTAACCGAGTCACAGTGGCTTGCCTGTGACAGGAGCGCCAAAATCACCAGGGCCCCAAAAGATTCCTTTTTGCCGCTGTTCGCCAGAGTCGTGCATGACGGCCAGCCAAATAGTCTGGCTGGGTTACCACCATAAAAAAGGGCGCCATCAGGCGCCCTTTTAATCACGGTAACGCGGATTACTCGTCGATGGAACGCAACAGGGCGTTGATGCCGACCTTGGCTCGGGTCTTGGCATCCACCTTCTTGACGATGACGGCGGCATACAGGCTGTACTTGCCGCACTTGGAGGGCAGGGAGCCGGAGACCACCACTGAACCGGCCGGCACGCGACCATAGTGGATCTCGCCGGTTTCGCGGTCATAGATGCGGGTGGACTGGCCGATGAAGACGCCCATGGAAATGACGGAACCTTCCTCGACGATGACCCCTTCAACCACTTCTGAGCGGGCACCGATGAAGCAGTTGTCCTCGATGATGGTCGGGTTAGCCTGCAGCGGCTCCAGTACGCCGCCGATGCCGACGCCGCCGGAGAGGTGCACGTTCTTGCCGATCTGGGCGCAGGAGCCCACTGTGGCCCAGGTATCGACCATGGTGCCTTCATCGACGAAGGCGCCGATGTTGACATAGGAGGGCATCAGCACTGTATTGGGGGCGATGAAGGAGCCCTTGCGAGCGGTGGCCGGCGGCACCACGCGCACGCCCGCCGCCTTGAACTGCTCGGCGCTGTAGTCGGAGAACTTGAGGGGAACCTTGTCGTAGTACTGGGCGTCGTCGCCCTTGATGATGCCGTTGTCATTGATACGGAAGTAGAGCAGCACGGCCTTCTTCAGCCACTGGTGGACGACCCACTCACCGGCAATCTTCTCGGCGACCCGGGCCTTGCCGGAGTCCAGCAGATCGATGGCCTCCAGGATGGCGGCCTTGGTGGCGGCATCGACGGAGCCGGGGGTGATGGAATCACGGCGCTCGAAGGCCGCTTCGATGGTCTGTTGCAACTGGGTCATGACAGGTTTCCTTTAAAAAATTCTGTTTGTTGTATCACACTTTTCCAATCGTTTTTAAGGGCTCTGGCCGATTTCTTCAAAAGAAAGGCGGTTTATTGTACTTGAGTGGCCCAACCACTTGTTCTGATTGATAAATCAGAACGATAAACGGCGTCTTGTGAAGCCTTTCCCGGGCCTTATCGCCCCTCCTCGTCCCCCTGCTCCTGGGGGTTGAGCTGATTGACCAGTCGCTCCTCCAGCGCCTGCTGTTCGGCCTGGTTCAGCGGCTCGCCTTCGAGGGTGGTGAGGCTGAAAAAGTCTTCTACCCGCTCGCCTATGGTGGTGATCTTGGCGGCATGCAGTTCGATGCCGCACTGCTGGAAGACGGCACCGATGCGGGCCAGCAGGCCCGGGGTATCCAGGGCGGTCAGCTCCAGCAGGGTGTGGCGGCTCTCCCCCTTCGTGGGTGAAGTGCGGGGCAAGAAGACCACCCGGGTCGGCACGCTGAACTGGCGGTGGCGCCGTGACAGGGGCTTGTTGCGTAGCACCAGCTTGCCCGGCTCCTGCAGCGCCTTCTCCAGCGCCTTCTTGATGGTGGCGGTGCGGTTGGGGCTGATGGGCTCGCCATTGGGTTCGAGCACGATGAAGGTGTCCAGCACATAGTCGTTGCGCGAATTCATGATCTGGGCGTCGTGGATGTTGAGGTTCTTCTGATCCAGCGCCGAGGCCACGGTGGCGAACAGATTCGGGGTGTCGCGGCAATAGATGAACACCTCGCTGCCGCCCCGGATGGGGTGTTTGCCGATGAGCACCAGGGGGGCAGGGTTGTCGCCGTGTGCGATGATCTTGCGGCAATGCCAGGCGATCTGCTCCGGGCTGTGGCGCAGGAAATAGTCGGCCTTGAAATCATTCCAGAGGGCGCTGACCGCTTCCTCGGGCACCTCGCGCTGGGCCAGGATCTGCCTGGCCTGACGCTGGTTCTCGCGGATCTTGAGGCGCATGTCCGGCGGGTTTTCCAGCCCCTGGCGGAGCGCCTTCTGGGTGGCGAAGTAGAGCTCCCGCAGCAATGTGCCTTTCCAGTCGTTCCACAGGGTGTCGTTGGTGGCGCAGATATCGGCCACGGTCAGGCAATAGAGCAGATCCAGGTGCAGTTCGTCGCGCACCTTGTGGGCGAAGTCGGTGACCACCTCGGGATCGTAGATGTCGCGGCGCTGGGCGGTGACCGACATCAGCAGGTGATGGCGCACCAGCCAGGCCACCAAGCGGCTCTCGTAGCGATCCAGTCCGTGCAACTGGCAGAACTCCAGCGCATCGACGGCGCCGAGCTCCGAGTGATCGCCGCGCCGTCCCTTGGCGATGTCGTGGAACAGGGCGGCGATGCTGAGCAGCTCCGGCTTGCGCAACTGGGTGAACACCTCGTGGCAGAGCGGGTGGGTCTGGCGGCTGGCCGGGTTCGGGAAGCGATGGATGTTCTGGAGCAGGCGATGGGTGTGCTCATCCACAGTGTAAGCGTGGAACATGTCGAACTGCATCTGGCCTACGATGAGGTTCCACTGGGGCAGATAGGCCGCGAGGATCCCGTACTTATGCATAAGAGTGAGGGGCTGGCCGATGCCGTTGGGGTGGCGCAGCAGCGCCATGAACAGACGACGGCATTCGGGCAAGTCCTGCAGCCAGCAGCTGAGGGTGCGTCTGGCCTCCCGCAGCTGGCGCAGGGTGGCGGAGTGGATGCCGGCGATGTCCGGGTGCTGGGCTATCTGGTAGAAGAGTCGCAGTATGGCGGCGGGGTCGCGGCCAAACAGCTCGGAGTCCACCGCATCGATGAGGCGGCCACGGAGCTGGAACTCGTCGCTGATGCGGCGTACATCCATGGCGGTGTTGCCGAGGATAGCCTCGTCAAACAGCTGCAGCAGCATCTCGTTGAGCTCGGCCACCCGCCGTACCGTCTGATAGAAGCGCTTCATCATCTGCTCGACCGGGCCGTTGCCTTCCCCCTCGAACCCCAGCATCTGGGCCACGGTACGCTGGCGATCGAACAAGAGGCGGTTGTCCCCCTTGTTGATGGCCATGTGCAGGGCGAAACGCACCTTCCACAGGAAGTTCTGGCAGTCGAGCAGCTCGCGGTACTCGGCCCGGTTGAGGAAGCCGTGGCTGGTCATCTCGAACAGTGTGGTGGCGCCGAAGTGGCGGCGGGCGACCCAGGCCAGGGTCTGGATGTCCCGCAGCCCGCCGGGATTGTTCTTGAGATCGGGTTCCAGCTTGTAGGCGGTGCCGAGAAACTGCTGGTGGCGCAGGCTCTGCTCCTCGCGCTTGGCGCGAAAGAAGGCCTCGCTCGGCCAGAAGTGCTGAGGCTGGGTGGCCGCCTGCAACTGCTCGAACCCCGCCAGGCGCCCGGTGATGTAGCGCGCTTCTATGAGGTTGGTGGCAACAGTGATATCGCTGCGGCCCTGCTCGATGCACTCGCTCACGTTGCGCACCGATTGCCCGACTTCCAGCTTGAGATCCCACAGCAAGGTGATGAACTCGCCGATGCGCAGCCCCAGCACCTCGTCCAGCTCGTCCCCTTCATAGAGGATGAGCAGGTCGATGTCGGAGTGGGGGTGCAGTTCACCCCGACCATAGCCGCCCACCGCGATCAGGGTCAGGCTGGTCTTGTCGAAGCCGAACTTGTGCCAGAGCCTGGTCAGCAGTGCGTCCATGTATTCGGAGCGGGTGGCCACCAGTTCGATGATGTTGTCGCCGGCATCGAAGCGCTCGTGCAGCCAGACAAGGAAGCGGCTCAGATACTCCTTGCAGTTGTCACGGGTGAGCTGGTCGTCGGGTAACAGGTGGGGGGAAAGCAGACTGGCATCCATGGCATCTCACACACAAGTGGCAGGCAAACGGCTGGAACGGGCAGTAAAAACCCCGGCGCTTTGAGGTCAGGGCCGGGGTTCGATGTTAGCTGTGTTTGATGACGCGGTCGATAGTGTCGTCGGGGCGCAAGGTGAGCACCTCGCAGCCATCCTCGGTGACCAGCAGGGTGTGTTCCCACTGGGCGGAGTCGCCGCCGTCCTTGGTGGTGACGGTCCAGCCATCCTTGGGATTGATGCGGCAGTGGTATTTCTTGCTGTTGACCATGGGCTCTATGGTGAAGCACATGCCCGGTTTCAGTTCCAGCTTGCCGCCGTTGCGGTAGTGCAGGATCTGCGGCTCTTCGTGGAACTCGCTGCCGATGCCGTGGCCGCAGTAGTCACGTACCACGGAGAAACCGGCCTGCTCGACGATGGGCTGGATCACGGCGCCGATCTCGGTGATGCACATGCCAGGACGCACCTGCTTGATGGCGGCGTACAGGCTCTCCTGCGCAACCTTGCACAGCTGGCGACGCAGGGGCGTGGTCTGGCCCACGATGAACATGGCGGAGGTGTCGCCGTGGTAGCCATCCTTGATGACGGTGATGTCCAGGTTGATGATGTCCCCTTCCCGCAGCTTCTTGTGATTGGGGATGCCGTGGCAGATCACATCATTGACCGAGGTGCAGATGGACTTGGGGAAGCCGTGATAGTTGAGCGGCGCGGGAATGGCCTGCTGTACCTCGACGATATGGTTGTGGCACAGGGTGTTCAGCTCGTCTGTGGTGACGCCAGCCTTGACATGGGGGGCGATCATGACCAGCACATCGGCGGCCAGCTGGCCGGCAATGCGCATCTTTTCAATCTCTTCCGGTGTCTTGATTTTAATGGACATGGGATCTCTCTTGGGGCCCGACTGCGCATCCTGCCGATGCCCAACAATCAGGTAATAAAAAATAGATGCGTTTGCAATCAGGGCAAAATTTTATCCCCAACCCCCGTTTACTTCCAGTGTGATCGTCATCGCAACGTCATCCAGCGGTCGCAGTCCCCGTCGGGATCCATTTTTAGCGGTCCACCTGGTGGTGTCCTGACCAAAGTTATGGTATAAAGCGCGCCGGAATGGGGAACTTGTGTCCTCATGCCATCACCCTTAATCAATAACACACACACATCGACACCTGTACCGGGGTGCCCCTTTGGGGTCGGTTACATGGGATGTGTGGAGGCCTAACCCCAATACAGAGGTATAAAATGGCTAAAGTTTCTATGCGCGACATGCTGCAAGCCGGCGTTCACTTCGGTCACCAGACTCGTTACTGGAACCCGAAAATGAAGTCCTACATCTTCGGCGCCCGCAGCAAGGTTCACATCATCAACTTGGAAAAAACCGTTCCGATGTTTGACGATGCCATGAACTTCATCAGCTCCGTAGCTGCCAAGAAGGGCAAGGTCCTGTTTGTAGGTACCAAGCGTGCCGCGTCTGAAGCCGTAAAAGAAGCCGCTGAGCGTTGCGACCAGTTCTATGTTAACCACCGCTGGCTGGGCGGCATGCTGACCAACTGGAAAACCGTTCGTCAGTCCATCAAGCGCCTGAAAGATCTGGAAACCCAGAGCCAAGACGGTACCTTTGACAAGCTGACCAAGAAAGAGGCGCTGATGCGTACTCGCGAAATGGACAAGCTGGAGAAGAGCCTGGGTGGTATCAAGAACATGGGCGGCCTGCCTGACGTTCTGTTCGTTGTCGATGCCGACCACGAGCACATCGCTATCAAAGAAGCCAATAACCTGGGTATCCCGGTAGTTTCCATCGTTGATACCAACTCCAACCCGGACGGCGTTGACTATGTCATCCCGGGTAACGACGACGCTATCCGTGCCGTACAGCTGTACCTGAATGCTGCTGCTGACACCGTACTGGAAGCTCGCGCTCAGGACATCGTTGTTCAAGCCGAACAAGATGGCTTCGTTGAAGCTGAGTAATTGATAAGGACTGTAAAGCCCTTATTAACCAAGCTGATGTAATTGGTTAGCAGGGGCCCTTGTGGCCCCTGTTTCTTGTCAATTCAAGACCGAGGATACTGGACATGGCTAACGTTACTGCCGCCCTGGTAAAAGAACTGCGCGAGCGCACTGCCGCTGGCATGATGGATTGCAAAAAAGCGCTGGAAGAAGCCGCTGGTGACATCGAGCTGGCCATCGAGAACATGCGCAAATCCGGTCAGGCCAAGGCCGCCAAGAAAGCGGGCCGTATCGCCGCTGAAGGCGTGATCTTCGCCCGTACCGAAGGCAACATTGCCGCCATGATCGAGCTGAACAGCGAAACCGACTTCGTCGCCAAAGACGCCAGCTTCATGGCCATGGGCCAGAAGATCGCCGACATCGCCGCGACCCAGAAAATTGCTGACATCGACGCCCTGAAGGCCGCCGATTTCGGTAACGGTGAGTCCGTTGAGCTGACCATCACCAACCTGATCGCCAAGATCGGTGAGAACATGAACCTGCGTCGCGTGATGCTGGTTGAAGGTGACAACCTGGGCACCTACGTACACGGTTCCCGTATCGGTGTTATCACCAAGCTGATCGGTGGTACTGCCGACCTGGCCAAAGATCTGGCCATGCACGTCGCTGCCAACAGCCCGCAGTTCGTCAAGCCTGAAGACGTGTCTGCTGAAGTCGTTGCCAAAGAGCGCGAAATTCAGATCGACATCGCCATCAACTCCGGCAAGCCGAAAGACATCGCCGAGAAGATGGTTGAAGGCCGCATGAAGAAGTTCACCGGTGAGGTTTCCCTGACTGGTCAACCCTTCGTGAAGGACCCGTCCATCACTGTGGCTGAGCTGCTGAAGAAAGAAGGCGCTGACGTTGTTTCCTTCACCCGTTTCGAAGTGGGCGAAGGCATCGAGAAGCAAGAGACCGATTTCGCGGCTGAAGTTGCAGCCCAGATCGCGGCCGCTCAAAAGGCCTAATCGAACCGGTTTTTCCGTTTCCCCAGACCGCGACTTATGTCGCGGTCTTTATATGACCAGGAATCAGTGACATGAGTACCAATCCCAAGCCTGCATACAGACGTGTTCTTCTGAAGTTGAGTGGTGAAGCCCTGCAAGGATCCGAGGGTTTTGGCATTGATCCAGCGGTGCTGGAGCGGATGGCCCAAGAGATCAAAGAGCTGGTTGAGCTGGGTGTTCAGGTCGGTCTGGTCATTGGCGGCGGCAACCTGTTCCGTGGTGCCGGTCTTGCCAAGGCGGGCATGAACCGCGTGGTGGGTGACCACATGGGCATGCTGGCGACCGTCATGAACGGCCTGGCCATGCGTGATGCCCTGCATCGTGCTTATGTGAATGCCCGTCTGATGTCTGCCATCTCCCTGCAGGGTGTCTGCGATTCCTACAGCTGGGCCGAGGCCATCAGCCAGCTGCGTGCCGGCAAGGTGGTGATCTTCTCCGCCGGTACCGGCAACCCCTTCTTCACCACCGACTCCGCAGCCTGCCTGCGCGGCATCGAGATCGAAGCCGACGTGGTGCTCAAGGCCACCAAGGTCGATGGTGTGTTCACCGATGATCCGGTCAAGAACCCGGATGCAGTGCTCTATCAAGAACTGAGTTATGATGAAGTTCTTGAAAAAGAACTCAAAGTGATGGATCTTGCTGCTTTTACCCTGGCCCGCGACCACGATCTGCCGATCCGGGTGTTCAACATGAACAAACCGGGTGCATTGCGTCGGGTTATCATGGGTGAGCCGGAAGGTACCCTGATCCACCACGTCAGCAAGTAAGACAAGCCTGAGCCGCCTGGCGCGCTTGTCCATTACGCCAGTAAACAAGATAGATACGGGCCGCATGCCGGCTCGTTCGCCAAAAGGAAAACCACTGTGATCAACGAGATTAAAAACGACGCCAAGGACCGCATGGCCAAGAGCGTAGAAGCGCTCAAGACCCAGATGTCCAAGATCCGTACCGGCCGCGCTCACCCGAGCCTGCTCGACGGTATCCAGGTGGAGTATTACGGTGCCGCCACTCCTCTGAAACAGTTGGCTAACGTAGTGGCAGAAGATGCCCGCACCCTGTCCATCTCCATCTTCGATCGCTCCATGATCCAGGCGGTGGAAAAAGCCATCCTGACCTCCGATCTGGGCCTGAACCCGTCCAGCAACGGCCAGACTCTGCGTGTGCCGCTGCCCCCGCTGACCGAAGAGCGTCGCCGCGATCTGACCAAGATCGTCCGTGCCGAAGCCGAAGGTGCCCGGGTTGCCGTGCGCAACATCCGTCGCGATGCCAACGCCGATCTGAAGGCTCTGCTGAAGGACAAGGAGATCTCCGAGGACGACGACCGTCGCGCCCAGGAAGAGATCCAGAAACTGACCGACGCCTTCGTCAAGCTGGTGGATGACGCCCTGGCCGCGAAGGAAAAGGAGCTAATGGAAATCTAAGCCTCCGACAGGTATATTACGAGCGCCGTGTAGTGCCCCTGCACGGCGCTTTTGTCTTTGTGGGAGAAATGAATGTCGCTTTTGGCAGCGCTAGGCGATAGCGCCAGCTCGTCCTTGCCTCGTCACGTCGCCATCATCATGGATGGCAATGGTCGCTGGGCTCAGAACCGTGGCAAGATGCGGGTCTCTGGCCACAAGGCGGGCGTGAAATCCGTGCGTGAGGCCGTGGCCTTTGCCGCCCGTGCCAAGATGGAGGCGCTGACCCTGTTCGCGTTCTCCAGTGAAAACTGGCGCCGCCCGGAAGGGGAGGTCAATGCCCTGATGGAGCTGTTCATGACGGTGCTTGGCCGCGAGGTGAACAAGTTGCACAGCAATGGCATCCGGCTCAAGGTGATAGGCGATACCGCCCGTTTCAGTGAGCGGCTGCAGGCCAAGATCGCCAAGGCCGAGGCCCTGACCGCCGGCAACCAGGGACTGACCCTCAACATCGCCGCCAACTATGGCGGCCAGTGGGACATCGCCCAGGCGGCCCGCAAGCTGGCTCGCGCCGTGGCAGCGGGCGAGCTGGATGCAGAGGCGGTCGATGAAGAGGCGCTGGCACGTCAGGTCTGCATGGCCGACCTGCCTCCGGTGGATCTGCTGATCCGCACCGGCGGGGATCATCGCATCAGCAATTTTGTGTTATGGCAGCTTGCTTATGCCGAGCTCTATTTTACCCCGGTCTTGTGGCCCGACTTTGACGAGGCCGAGTTCAGCGGGGCAGTTGCCTCCTTCGTTGCTCGCGAACGTCGCTTCGGGTGTACGGGTGAACAGATACGGGAATTGATCGCCGCGCAACAGACCGGCTAAACCCCGCTCCCAAGAGAGAGGTTTCTTTTGCTAAAACAACGAATTATTACCGCATTACTGTTAGTACCCCTGGTGTTGGGGGCACTGTTTTTCCTGCCATTGAAATTCTTTGCCCTGCTCGCTGCCCTGGTCTTTCTGCTGGCCAGCCGTGAGTGGAGCGCCTTCGTCTCTGCCCAGCCGCAACAATGGTTGCCGCTGGTATTCTGCCTGTTGCTCGGTGCCAGCCTGTTCTGGGTGCCGGTAGAGCAACTCTGGATCCCCCAGCTGCATCCGCTGGTGATGGGCGTGCTCTGGACTGCCATCAGCTGGTGGCTGCTCGGGCTGCTGCTGGTGCTGCGCTACCCCCGCAGCGCCAGGCTGTGGAAGGAGTCCGTCTGGCTCAAGTCCCTGTTCGGTCTGGTGACCCTGGTGCCCTTCTTCTGGTCCCTGGTGGCCATCCGCGGGTACAACTTCTATCACGACCCCATGATGGGGGCCTGGATCCTGCTGTTCGTCATGGGTCTGGTCTGGGCGGCAGATTCTGGCGCGTATTTTTTCGGCAAGGCGTTCGGCAAGCACAAGCTGGCGCCGGCCGTCAGCCCGGGTAAAACCATAGAGGGCATGCTGGGTGGGCTCTTTACCGCCAGCGTGCTGGCCATCGGCGTGACCTGGTTCATGGGCTTCGTGCCGGCCAAGATGGGGGTGATACTGCTCTGCTCCCTGCTGGCGGTGCTGGCGTCCGTGCTCGGCGATTTGACCGAAAGCATGTTCAAGCGGGAGGCCGGCATCAAGGATTCCGGCACCCTGCTGCCGGGCCACGGCGGCATTCTCGATCGCATCGACAGCCTGACGGCGGCGCTGCCCGTCTTCCTGCTCAGCTATCTGTTACTCGGTCAGGAGTTCTGATGCGCAATCTGGTCATTCTGGGAGCCTCCGGCTCCATCGGTCAGAGCACCCTCAAGGTGCTGCGGCAGAATCCGGGGCGCTGGCAGGTGCTGGCGCTGACTGCGGCTCGCAGCGTGGACGCCATGGTGCGGGACTGTCTTGAATTCTCCCCCCGTTTCGCCGTCATGGTGGATGAGAGCGCCGCCAGCGATCTGGCCGGGCGCCTCAAGACCCACGGCTGCGCCACCCGGGTGCTCTGCGGTCAGAGCGCCCTGTGCGAAGTGGCCGCTCACCCTGACGCCCACAGCGTCATGGCGGCTATCGTCGGTGCGGCGGGTCTGGCACCCACCATGGCCGCCGTGCGTGCCGGCAAGCGGATCCTGCTGGCCAACAAGGAGGCCCTGGTGATGTCCGGTGCCTTCTTCATGGAGGCGGTTCGCCACCATGGTGCCGAGCTGCTGCCCATCGACAGCGAACACAATGCGATTTTCCAGTGCCTGCCCGAGGCCATTCAGCGCGAGCCGGGCTTCTGCGATCTGGCGGGGGCGGGCATCAGCAAGATACTGCTGACCGGCTCAGGCGGCCCCTTCCGCTATACCGACATCGACGAGCTGGCCAGGGTCACGCCGGCCCAGGCGGTGGCGCACCCCAACTGGTCCATGGGGGCCAAGATCTCGGTGGACTCCGCCACCATGATCAACAAGGGGCTGGAGTACATAGAGGCGCGCTGGCTGTTCAACGCCCTCCCGGAGCAGATCCAGGTGGTGATCCACCCCCAGTCGGTGATCCACTCCATGGTGCAGTACAAGGACGGTTCAGTGCTGGCCCAGCTCGGCAACCCGGACATGTGTACCCCCATCGCCCACGCCCTGGCTTACCCGGCCAGGATTGAGTCCGGTGTGGAACCTTTGGATTTCTTCAATGTCGGAGAGTTCAGCTTTATCCGCCCCGACTACGCCCGTTATCCCTGCCTGGCACTGGCCATGGCGGCCTGCCAGCAAGGGCAGGCGGCGACGACCTCTCTCAATGCCGCCAATGAAGAGGCCGTCGCGGCTTTTCTTGCAGAGCGCATTGGATTTATGGATATTGCCAGAGTCAACGAATCCATCATGACGTCACTGGGCACCAGTGCCGCAGGTTCGCTGGAGGATCTGATTGCGCTGGATGGCAGGGCCCGTGCCCATGCCCAGCAACTGATAGAGGAGCTTGCCGTATGAACGGACTGTGGTGGCCTGGTGCCGCTCTCTACGCCCTCGAGCGCAGAACTGGACATGACCCCGAGGTGATCGGCTGATGGGCGCGTTGTTATGGAATATTGGCGCCTTCATCGTGGCCCTGGGGCTGCTGGTGGCGGTGCATGAATTTGGCCACTTCTGGGTAGCCCGCCGCTGCGGCGTCAAGGTCGAGCGTTTCTCCATCGGCTTTGGCAAGGCTATCTGGCGCCGCATCGGCAAGGATGGCACCGAATATGTGCTGGCCCTGATCCCGCTGGGGGGCTATGTCAAGATGCTGGACGGCCGGGTCGATGAACTCAAGCCGGGGGAGGAGGCACAGGCCTTCAACCACAAGAGCGTCTGGGCACGGATGGCCATAGTGGCGGCCGGCCCCATGGCAAACTTCGTGTTTGCCCTGTTCGCCTTCTGGCTGATGTTCATGATAGGGGTGCCCAGCGTCAAGCCGGTGGTGGGCGAGGTGCGCCCTGCGTCCATAGTAGCCCAGGCCGGCATAGAGCCTGGCATGGAGATCGTCGGCGTCGGCGACGAGGCCACCGGAGACTGGGAGAGCGTGACCTATGCCCTCATCAGCCATCTGGGAGACAAATCGGTACTGCTCAAGCTGAAGGCGCCAGGCGCCAGCTACGCCGTCGACAAGACGCTGATGCTGGATAGCTGGACCTTCGATCCGGACAAAGAGTCCCCCATCGGCAGCCTGGGGATAGTCCCTCTCGGCGGCAAGGTGCTGCCGGTGGTGCAGGCCATAGTGCCCTCGAGCGCCAGCGAGAAGGCGGGTCTGCAGGTGGGGGATCGCATCAAGGGCGTGGGTGATCAGGCGATCAACGAATGGACCGAATTTGTCGAGAGGGTGCAGCAGTCGCCGGAGCAGCCACTGCAGGTGACGGTGGAGCGCGAGGGCAGCGATCTGACCCTGACCCTGACCCCGGATGTGAAAAAAGTACGGGGCCAGCTGGTCGGTTTCGTCGGCCTGTCGCCGCAACTGGTTCCATTACCGGATGAGTATCGAGTTCTGTTACAGTATGGGCCTTTGCAAGCCCTGTGGCATGGGGTCCAGAAGACCTGGAGCCTGATCACGCTGACCTTCGACATGATCGGCAAGCTGATCGGTGGCATCGTCTCCCTGGACAACCTGAGCGGCCCCATCTCCATCGCCAAGGGGGCTGGCAGCAGCGCAGATTACGGGTTGGTCTATTTCCTCGGTTTCCTGGCGCTCATCAGCGTCAACCTGGGGATCATCAATCTGTTCCCCCTGCCGGTGCTGGATGGGGGCCATTTGGTCTACTTCCTCATCGAGGCAGTCACCGGCAAGCCGGTACCAGAAAAAATTCAGGAAATTGGGTTCAGGATCGGCGCCGCCATTCTGATGTTACTGATGGGCATTGCGCTGTTTAATGATTTCGCTCGCCTCTGAGGCTAGAGCATCAACAAGGACACATAAGAACAAAATGGCTGTTAAAAAAGCATTGGTGTTGAGTTGCCTGCTGGGAGCCAGCTTCCTGGCTCAGGCGGCCCCTGCCTCTTTTGTGGTGCAAGACATTCAGGTCGAGGGTCTGCAGCGGGTGACCCTGGGCGCCGCCCTGTTGAATCTGCCGGTCCGGGTCGGTGACTCCGTCGACTCGGTGGCCCTGGCCAACGCCATCAAGAAGCTCTATGCCTCCGGCAACTTCGAGGACGTCAAGGTCTATCGTGACGGCCAGGTGCTGCAAGTCGTGGTGAAGGAACGCCCGACCATCTCCAGCATCGAGTTTTCCGGCAACAAGGACATCAAGGAGGAGCAACTGACCCAGAGCCTGGAGTCCTCCGGCATCCGCGTCGGTGATCCCCTGGATCGTACCGTGCTGAGCTCCCTCGAGAAGGGACTCGAAGATTTCTACTACGGCGTGGGCAAGTACTCCGCCAAGGTCAAGGCCATAGTCACCCCGCTGCCCCGCAACCGGGTCGACCTCAAGTTCACCTTCGTGGAAGGGGAAGCGGCCAAGATCCAGCAGATCAACATCGTCGGCAACCAGGTGTTCCCGGAAGAGAAACTGCTGGCCCAGCTCTCCTTGAAGGACGACGTGCCCTGGTGGAACTTCACCGGCGATCAGCGCTATCAGAAGCAGAAGCTGGCCGGTGACATCGAAGTGCTGCGCTCCTACTACATGGACCGCGGCTACATCCGTTTCGCTCAGGAGTCCACCCAGGTCTCCATGACCCCGGACAAGAAGGGCGTCTACGTCACCCTGAACATCAAGGAAGGGGATCAGTACAAGGTCTCCGGCGTGCAGCTCAAGGGCGATCTCATCGACCGTGGCGGCGAGATGAAGGGGCTCATCCCCATAGAGGCAGGCAGCGTCTACTCCGCCAGCCAGGTGACCCACACCGAAGAGGTGCTCTCCAAGTTCCTCGGCCGTTATGGCTATGCCTACCCGAAGGTGGTCACCTTCCCCCAGGTCAATGACCAGACCAAGGAAGTCGAGCTCATCGTCAACATAGAGCCCGGCCCCCGTGTCTATGTGCGCAACATCAACTTCAGCGGCAACGTCACCACCAAGGACGAAGTGCTGCGTCGCGAGATGCGTCAGATGGAAGGCACCTGGCTCTCCTCCGACAACGTCGAGCAGTCCAAGACCCGTCTCAACCGCCTCGGCTTCTTCGAGACCGCGGAAGTGGACACCAAGCGGGTGGCGGGCAGCGACGATCAGGTCGATCTGGACTTCAAGGTCAAGGAGCAGCCGGCAGGCTCCATCAACGCCGGCATCGGCTACGGTACCGAGTCTGGTCTGAGTCTGCAGGCGGGCCTGCAGCAAGACAACTTCATGGGGACCGGCAAGAAGATCGGCATCAACGCCAGCACCAACGACTACTCGAAGAACATCGATCTCAGCTACAACGATCCCTACTTCACCGTCGATGGCGTCAGCCTGGGCGGCCGCCTCTACTACAACAAGTTCAGCGCGGCCGATGCCAACATCGTCGACTACGAGAACACCACCATAGGCTTCCGCCTCTCCAGCGGTTTCCCGGTCAACGAGAACAACCGTCTCGACTTCAGCCTCGGCTACGAGAACAACAAGCTGTCCCAGCCCAACCCCTATGTGCAGGTGGATGAGTTCTGGAAGGTGTACCAGGCCAACCTGGACGGCGACAACCGCATGGTGTTCAACACCGTGGACGTCACCGCCGGCTGGACCCGTTCCACCCTCAACAAGGGCCAGTTCCCGACCGCGGGTGACCGTCAGCGGGTGAACGCCAAGGTGACTGTGCCTGGCATGGACCTGCAGTACTTCAAGCTCAACGCCGAAGACGCCCATTACTTCCCGTTTGATGCCGACCACCAGTGGGTCATGCTGGCCAAGGCCCGCGCCTCTTACGGCAATGGCTACGGCAGCAACGGTGACTACGACCACGTGCTGCCCTTCTTCGAGAACTACTACGCCGGTGGCTTCGACACCCTGCGCGGCTTCAAGAGCAACACCGTCGGTCCTAAGGCGCTCTACTACTACAACCTGGGCGGTAACGATGTGATCCAGGGCACCGACAGCTCTGTGGGGGGCAATGCCCTGGCGGTGGCCTCCCTCGAGATGATAGTGCCGACACCCTTCGCGTCTGAAAGCTACCAGCCCCAGCTGCGTACCAGCTTCTTCATCGATGCCGGTACTGTGTGGGACACCACCTTCGAATATGGTCAGTACCAGAACCGTTGCTTCAGTGGTTGCAACTATCTGATGGACTATTCTGACCCCACCAATATCCGGATGTCTGCGGGTCTGTCACTGCAGTGGCTCTCCCCCATGGGACCCCTGGTGTTCGTGATTGCACAACCGCTCAAGAAATACGAAGGGGACGATACCGAAGTCTTCTCCTTCAACATCGGCCGTACCTTCTAAAGGCACGGACGCTCCCCCACTTCGGTGGGGGTATTCAATGATGGGACGCGCAGCTTGCGTGCCTCACCAGGTAACAAGCAGGTCCCAGAGATCGCTTGCACAATCAGGTAAATCAGGTAGCCCTCGACCGAGGGACCAAGGAGTAAGTGTGAATAAAGCGTTGAAAGTAGCTGGTTTGAGTTTTGCACTGATGGCTGCCGGTATGGGCTCCGCCTGGGCTGAGACCAAGATCGCCGTGGTCGACATGGGCGAAGTCTTCCAAAAGCTGCCCCAGCGTGAAGCCGTGGCCAAGAAGCTGAAGGGTGAGTTCGAGCCGCGCATGCGCGAGCTGCAGAAACTGGAATCCGACGGTCAGGCTCTGGTCGAGAAGTTCAAGAAGGACGAAGCCTTCATGAGCAACGAGCAGAAGAAGCAGAACCAGGAGAAGCTGGCCAAGCTGCAGATGGAGTTCAACCAGAAGCGTCAGGCGTTCGAGCAGGACAACGGCCGTCGTCAGGCTGAAGAGCGCAACAAGATCCTGACCAAGGTGCAGGCTGCCATCGATTCCATCGCCAAGAGCAATGGCTATGATCTGGTGCTGGAGCGCAATGCTGCTCCCTATGCCGCCAGCAAGCTGGACATCTCCAGCCAGGTTATCTCTCAGGTAAGCAAGAGCAACTAATTGATGGCATTCACTCTCGCACAGCTGGCCCAGCAACTGGGGGCCGAGGTCCATGGGGATGGGACCCGGGAAATCCGCAAGGTAGCGACACTGGAAAAAGCCGGGGAGGGGGAGATTGCCTTCCTGTCCAACAAGAAGTACCGGCATTTCCTGGAGCAGAGCAAGGCGACTGCCGTGCTCATCACTGAGGCGGACCTGCCGTTTTGCCCCACCAATGCCCTGGTGCTCAAAGACCCCTATGTGGGGTTTGCCCGGGTAGCCCAACTGCTGGACACCACACCGCAGCCGGCCACGGATATACATCCGAGTGCCGTCATAGCGGCGGATGTGCAACTGGGCGAGAGAGTGGCCATCGGCGCCAATGCGGTCATCGAATCCGGCGTCGTGCTGGGGGATGATGTCCGCATAGGTCCGGGCTGTTTCGTTGGCAAGAATACCCGACTGGGAGCACGCTCCCGGTTGTGGGCCAACGTCACCCTGTATCATAACGTGACCCTGGGCACGGATTGTCTGGTGCAAGCCGGCACAGTGATCGGGGCCGACGGTTTCGGTTATGCCAACGAGCGTGGCGAGTGGATCAAGATCCCCCAGCTCGGTGGCGTGACCATAGGCAACCGGGTGGAAATCGGTGCCTGCACCACCATAGACCGCGGTGCCCTGGAAGACACCCGCATCGCGGACAACGTCATCATCGACAACCAGTGCCAGATCGCCCACAACGTCGAGATTGGCTACGGCACCGCCGTGGCGGGCTCGACCGTGATGGCCGGTAGTCTCAAGGTCGGCAAATACTGTATCATTGGCGGCGCCTCCGTCTTTAACGGGCACATGGAGATCTGCGACCAGGCCACCGTCACCGGTATGGCCATGGTGATGCGACCCATTACCGAGCCCGGCATCTACTCTTCCGGCATCCCCCTGCAAACCAATAAAGAGTGGCGCAAGACCGCCGCCCGGGTGATGCGTATCGAAGAGATGCACAAGCGGTTGAGCCGACTTGAGAAAAAGCTGGATCAAGAATAATCACGATTGGTATAGGGTACTGTTTTGACTACTGAAAAGAAAAGCCTGGGGATCCAGGAAATCATGGATCTGCTGCCCCACCGTTATCCGTTCCTGATGGTGGACAAGGTGGAAAATTACGAGATCAGCGATGAGCGCAAGACCCTGCGCGCCATCAAGAACGTCTCGTTCAACGAGCCGATCTTCCAGGGGCACTTCCCGGCCAAGCCGGTGTTCCCCGGCGTGCTGATCCTGGAGGCCATGGCCCAGGCGACCGGTATCCTGGCCTTTACCATGGTGGGCAAGCCGTCCCCCAATGAGCTCTATTACTTCGCCTCCATCGACAATGCCCGCTTCAAGCGTCCGGTCGGCCCTGGCGATCAGCTGGTGCTCGACGTAGAGTTCCTGAAGGAGCGTCGCGGCATCGCCAAGTTCACCGGCGTTGCCACCGTCGACGGTGAAGTGGTCTGTACCGCCGAACTGATGTGTGCCAAACGCGAGGTGTAACCGTGATCGACCAGACTGCCATCATCCACGATACCGCCATCGTCCATGAGTCTGCCGTGATCGGCAAAGGGGTTGAAATCGGCCCCTTTACCGTTATCGGTGCCGAGGTGGAGATAGGTGACGACACCTGGGTGGGTTCCCACGTGGTGATCAAGGGCCCGACCAAGATCGGTCGCGGCAACAAGATCTTCCAGCACACCTCCATCGGTGAGGATTGCCAGGACAAGAAGTACGCCGGTGAGCGTACCTTCCTCGAGATCGGTGATAACAACGTGTTTCGCGAGAACTGCACAGTGCACCGCGGCACCACCCAGGACCAGAGCCTGACCAAGGTCGGCAGCGGCAACCTCTTCATGGTCAACGTCCACGTGGCCCACGACTGCATGATCGGTGACAACTGCATCTTCGCCAACAACGCGACCCTGGCGGGCCACGTTCACATCGGCGACTTCGTGATCTTCGGCGGTCTGTCTGCCATCCATCAGTTCGGCCGCGTCGGCTCCCACGCCTTCGTCGGTGGCTGCGCCGCCCTGAACAAGGACGTGCCCCCCTACGTGATGGCCGCAGGCAACTACGCCAAGCCGTTCGGGGTCAACTCCGAAGGCCTGCGTCGTCGTGGCTTCACGCCCGAAGCCATCTCGGCCGTCAAGCGTGCCTACAAGGAGATCTTCCGCTCCGGCAAGACCATCGAAGAGGTGTTGCCGGTACTGAGCGAGATGGCGGCCACCGAGCCGGCCGTCCAGCTCTATGTGGATTTCCTCAAGGACAACGAGCGCGGGATCATCCGTGCCTAAGCCTATCCGCATCGGCATAGTCGCCGGAGAGACCTCCGGCGATATCCTGGCTGCCGGTCTGGTGCGCGAGCTGCTGGCTCGCTATCCCGATGCCCAGTTCGAAGGGATCGCCGGGCCGCGCATGCAGGCCCTGGGCGTCAAGGCCCTGTTCGAGATGGAGGAGCTTTCCGTCATGGGCATCAGCGAGGTGCTGGGACGTCTGCCCCGGATCCTCCAGGTGCGCCGCGAGCTGCTGCGTCACTTTATCGCCAATCCCCCTGACATCTTCGTCGGGGTGGATGCACCTGATTTCAATATCGGGGTGGAGCTGAAACTGCGCCGCGCCGGTATCAAGACGGTCCACTACGTCAGCCCCTCGGTCTGGGCCTGGCGTCAGGGCCGTATTCACAAGATCAAGGCCGCCACCGACATGGTGCTCGCCTTCCTGCCGTTCGAGAAAGCCTTCTACGACCGTTTCGACGCCCCTTGCCGCTTTGTCGGCCACACCATGGCGGACGACATTCCCCTGGTGCCGGATCAGCGGGAGATGCGCGAGGCACTCGGCCTGGAGCCGGGCCGCCGCTGGCTGGCGGTGTTGCCGGGCAGCCGCAGCGCCGAAGTCGGCTTCATGTCTCCCGTCTTCCTCGAGGCGTGCAAGCACCTGACGGTGCACTGCCCGGATCTCGGCTTCATAGTGCCGCTGGTGAACGAGACGCGGCGCGAGCAGTTCCTCGCCATCAAGGCCGAAGTGGCGCCGGATCTTGACATGGTGCTGCTGGACGGTCAGGGCCGTGAGGCCATGATCGCCGCCGACGTGGTGATGCTGGCGTCCGGCACGGCCGCGCTGGAAGCCATGCTGGTGAAGCGGCCCATGGTGGTGGGTTACAAGCTCAAGCCGCTCAGCTACTGGCTGGCCCAGTGGCTGGTGAAGACGGAGTACGTCTCCCTGCCGAATCTGCTGGCAGACAGGATGCTGGTGCCCGAGCTCATCCAGCACGAGTGCACCCCGGCCAATCTGGTGGAAGAGGTCAGCAAGTTGCTGGAGCATGACAACAGCGAGCTCATCGCCACCTTCACCAAGTTGCACCAGAAGATCCGTTGCAACGCCGATGTGCAGGCCGCCGAGGCGGTGGCCGAGCTGCTCGACAGTTAGGGTGGCTGGCGGCGCGCTTTTGGCGTTATGTTGTGCTGATACTGGCCCTGCGGGGCCGGTTTTGATTCAAGGCCTGTGATATGACGATCGATATTCCACAAGACAAGCTGGTTGCCGGGGTTGACGAGGTGGGCCGTGGCCCCCTGGTGGGTGACGTGGTCACCGCCGCCGTGATCCTGGATCCCGCCAATCCCATTGAAGGCCTCGCCGACTCCAAGAAGCTCTCCGAGAAGAAGCGCCTCGCCCTCTATGGCGAGATCAAGGCAAAGGCCCTGGCCTGGTCCATCGGCCGCGCCACCCCGGATGAGATCGACCAGCTCAACATACTGCACGCCACCATGCTGGCCATGCAGCGCGCCGTGGCGGGCCTCTCCATGACACCCGAGCTGGTCTTTATCGACGGCAACCGCTGCCCAAGCTTGCCGATGGAGGCGCGTGCCGTGGTCAAGGGCGACAGCCTGGTGGCCGCCATCAGCGCCGCCTCCATCCTCGCCAAGGTGACTCGTGACGCCGAGATGACCGAGCTGGACAGCCGTCATCCCGAGTACGGCTTCGCCCGCCACAAGGGCTATCCCACTGCCGAACACCTCGCCATATTGGCCGAGCGCGGCCCCCTGCCCGAATATCGGCAGAGCTTCAAACCGGTGCGCCGGGCGCTGGGGATCGAATAACCATGGCCGATCCTCGTTTCGTCCACCTGCGGGTCCACTCCGACTTCTCCATGGTCGATGGCCTGCAAAAGATTGGCCCCATCGTCTCGGCGGCCGCGGCCAACAACATGCCGGCCCTGGCCCTGACAGATCAGATGAACATGTGCGGCCTGGTGCGCTTCTATGGCTCGGCCCACGGCAAGGGGATCAAGCCCATCGTCGGGGCGGATTTCTGGGTACAGAGCGATGAGCTCGGCGACGAGCAGTTCCGCCTCACCCTGCTCGCCATGGACAACGACGGCTACCAGAACATCACCCTGCTCATCTCCCGCGGCTACCAGCGCGGTCACGTGCAGGGGCGCCCCGTCATCGACAAGGGCTGGCTGGTCGAGCATGCCAAGGGGGTGATAGTGCTCTCGGGCGGTCGGGAGGGGGATCTGGGCAAGTTCCTGCTCAAGGGCAACCGCCAGATGGTGGAGCAGAGCCTCGCCTTCTACCGGACCCACTTCCCGGATGCCTACTACCTGGAGCTGCTGCGTACCGGCCGTCCCGACGAGGAGGTCTACCTGCACATGGCGGTGGCCATCGCCGCCGAGTTCGAGCTGCCGGTGGTGGCCACCAACGAGGTGGTCTTCCTCGGGGCCGATGACTTCGATGCCCACGAGATCCGGGTCGCCATCCACGACGGTTACACCCTGATGGACAAGCGCCGTCCGCGCCGCTACAGCCCGCAGCAGTACCTGCGCAGCCAGGAGGAGATGGCCGAGCTGTTCGCCGACATTCCCGAGGCGCTGGAGAACACGGTGGAGATCGCCAAGCGCTGCAACGTGACGGTGCGTCTCGGCGAATACTTCCTGCCGAACTTCCCGACCGGTGACATGACCACCGAAGACTTCCTGGTGATGAAGTCCAAGGAGGGGCTGGAAGACCGCCTGGCCTTCCTGTTCCCGGATCCGCAAGTGCGCGCCGCCAAGCGTGGCGAGTACGACGAGCGCCTCGACATCGAGCTCAAGGTGATCAACCAGATGGGCTTCCCGGGTTACTTCCTCATAGTGATGGAGTTTATCCAGTGGTCCAAGGACAACGGCATTCCGGTTGGCCCGGGCCGGGGCTCGGGGGCGGGATCCCTGGTGGCTTACGCCCTCAAGATCACCGATCTGGATCCCCTCGAGTTTGATCTGCTGTTCGAACGTTTCCTCAACCCCGAGCGGGTCTCCATGCCCGACTTCGACGTCGACTTCTGCATGGACAGACGGGACGAGGTGATAGAGCACGTCTCCGAGATGTATGGCCGGGAGGCGGTGTCCCAGATCATCACCTTCGGCAGCATGGCGGCCAAGGCGGTGGTGCGGGACGTGGGCCGGGTGCTGGGCCACGCCTACGGGTTCGTGGATCGCATCTCCAAGCTCATTCCGCCGGATCCGGGCATGACGCTCGCCAAGGCGTTCGAGGTCGAGCCCAAGCTGCCGGAGCTCTACGAGCAGGACGAGGAGGTCAAGGACCTCATCGACATGGCGCGCCGGCTGGAAGGTGTGGTGCGCAACGCCGGCAAACACGCCGGCGGCGTGGTGATAGCCCCCACCAAGATCACCGACTTCGCGCCGCTCTACTGCGACGATTCCGGCCATCACCCTGTTACCCAGTTCGACAAGAACGACGTGGAATACGCGGGGCTGGTGAAGTTCGACTTCCTGGGGCTGCGGACCCTCACCATCATCGACTGGGCGCTCGGCATGATCAACCCGCGCCTGGCCAAGGAGGGCAAACCGCCGGTCGACATCGCCGCCATCCCCATCGACGACAAGAAGTCGTTCGCGCTGTTGCAGCGCTTCGAGACCACGGCGGTGTTCCAGCTCGAATCCCGCGGCATGAAGGATCTGATCAAGCGGCTGCAGCCCGACTGCTTCGAAGACATGATCGCCCTGGTGGCCCTGTTCCGTCCGGGGCCGCTGCAGTCCGGCATGGTGGACAACTTCATCGAGCGCAAGCACGGCAAGGAGGCCATCTCCTACCCGGACGAGAAGTGGCAGCACGAGAGCCTCAAACCCATACTGGAGCCCACCTACGGCATCATCCTCTATCAGGAGCAGGTGATGCAGATCGCCCAGACCCTGGCGGGTTATACCCTGGGTGGGGCGGACATGCTGCGCCGGGCCATGGGCAAGAAGAAACCCGAGGAGATGGCCAAGCAGCGGGCCGGCTTCGAGGAGGGGGCGGTCAAGAACGGCGTCGACGGCGAGCTGGCGATCAAGATCTTCGATCTGGTGGAGAAGTTTGCGGGCTACGGCTTCAACAAGTCCCACTCCGCCGCCTATGCGCTGGTCTCCTACCAGACCCTCTGGCTCAAGACCCACTTCCCGGCGGAGTTCATGGCGGCGGTAATGACCGCCGACATGGACAACACCGACAAGATAGTGACCCTGGTGGACGAGTGCCAGCGCATGGGGCTCACCGTCATACCCCCCGACGTGAATACCGGCCGCTATCGCTTCTCGGTCAACGAGGACGGTCATATCGTCTATGGCATAGGCGCGGTGAAAGGGGTCGGCGAAGGCCCCATAGATGCGATTCTCAGCGCGCGGGATCAGGACGGGCCCTTCCGGGATCTGTTCGACTTCTGCAACAGAGTCGACATCAAGAAGCTCAACAAGAGGGTGATGGAAAAGCTCATCCTCTCCGGCGCCATGGACCGACTGGGCCCGCACCGCGCCGCCCTGATGGCGACGCTGGAAGAGGCCATGCGCGCCGCCGAGCAGCACGCCAAGGCGCAGGCGGTGGGGCAGGTCGACATGTTCGGGGTGCTCACCGAGGAGATAGACGACGTCAAGAAGGCGTTCGCCAATGTGCCGCACTGGCCCGACAAGGTGTGGCTGGAGGGGGAGCGCGAGACCCTCGGGCTCTACCTCACCGGCCACCCCATCAACCAGTACAGCGGCGAGCTGCGTCGCTACACCTCGGGCCGTCTGTGCGATCTGCATCCCACCTCCCGGGATACGGTGACCACGGCAGCCGGGCTGGTGATCGCGGCCCGCAGCATGGTGACCAAGCGCGGCAACAAGATGGGGATCTTCACCCTGGACGACAGATCCGGCCGTCTGGATGTGACCCTCTTCAGTGAAGCGCTGGAAAAATACGAAGAATTGATGCAAAAAGACCGTATTTTAGTGGTTTCTGGACAGGTCAGCTTTGATGACTTCTCCGGTGGCCTTAAAATGTCGGCCCGCGAATTGCTGGATATCAACGATGCGAGGGAGCGTTTCGCCAGGGCGATCCGCCTTTCCCTCGATGAACAACGCATTGACGAACGCTTTTTCCCGCGTTTGTGCGAGATTTTGGAGCCCGCCCGTGCCGGAGTCTGTCCGGTTCAGGTAAACTATCGTCGGCCCGGCTCCCGGGCGCGATTGACGCTCGGTACCGAGTGGCGGGTGACGCCCACCGATCAACTGATAGATGACTTGCGAGTCCTGCTTGGACGAGAGCGGGTTGAATTGGTTTTTGATTAGAGGATCTATTGTCCCTATGAGTCTTTTTCTGGATTTTGAACAGCCGATCGCCGAATTGCAGGCTCAGATCGATGAACTTCGCCATGTGAGCGAGCACAACAGTGCCGTGGATCTCAGCGAAGATATCCGTCGGCTGGAGAAGAAAAACGAAGAGCTGACCAAGAAGATCTTCGGCGATCTGGGTGCCTGGCAGGTGTCCCAGATGGCGCGTCATCCCCAGCGCCCCTACACCCTCGACTACATCGAGCAGATCTTCACCGACTTCGACGAGCTGGCCGGTGATCGCGCCTACGCCGATGACAAGGCCATCGTCGGCGGCATCGCCCGCCTGGACGGCGAGCCTGTGATGGTGATTGGTCAGCAGAAGGGTCGCGAGACCAAGGAGAAGATCCGTCGCAACTTCGGCATGCCGCGCCCGGAAGGGTACCGCAAGGCCCTGCGCCTGATGCAGATGGCCGAACGCTTCAAGATGCCGATCATCACCTTCATCGACACCCCGGGCGCCTACCCCGGCGTGGGTGCCGAGGAGCGTGGCCAGTCCGAGGCCATCGCCCGCAACCTGAAAGTCATGGCCGGTCTGACCGTGCCGGTAGTCTGCACCGTGATAGGTGAAGGCGGCTCCGGCGGCGCCCTCGCCATCGGCGTGGGCGATCGGGTCAACATGCTGCAGTACTCCACCTACTCCGTCATCTCGCCGGAAGGCTGCGCCTCCATACTGTGGAAGAGCGCCGACAAGGCTCCGGTGGCTGCCGATGCCATGGGCATCACGGCCCAGCGTCTGAAGGAGCTCAAACTCATCGACAGCATTGTCGAAGAGCCCCTCGGCGGCGCCCACCGCAACGTGGAGCTGATGGCCCAGCGCCTGAAGGATCGCATCAAGCAAGATCTGGCAGCCTTGCGCCCGCTGGACAGCGACCAGTTGCTGGAGCAGCGCTACCAGCGCCTGCTGGGTTACGGCTACTGCTGATGCCCGGCCTTGTGCCCTGATGAGTGCCGGAAGGCCCCTGCTGATGCGGGGGCCTTCTTTTTTGGGCTGAACCTTGGGGCCCTGCCGGCGGGGCGCCTCATCGCCCTTGATGGTGCATGCCATGGAATGGGTTGCGTTCGGTTGGACAAGCAGGGGAGAGAGTGCGTTTTCGACGGCTTTGTTCGCCAGCGTACAGACCGGGAGGGAGAAGGGGAATAGCCTGGGTATCAGGTATACAGGTTGCCGCCGATATTCCATTCATTCAGCCTGCATCAACGATGACAGCTCTGTGGTGTGAGAGGCAGGGCGCCATGGTTGGCAATCATCCAGATATTGCCAGCGTCATGTTCACTCGAAATGGAGTCAGCTCGTTATGAAAAAACCTAACAGCTTTACCAAGACATTCGTTGCCGCCCTGTTGTTGTCAGCCGTCACAGTGGGTTGTGCTTCAACGGCCAGCAAGGAAGGAACGGGAGAATATATCGATGATTCCGTGGTCACCACCAAGGTGATTTCTGCGATATTTTCCGACCCCGAACTTAAATCGGCAGAAATCAATGTGGAAACCTTCAAAGGGGTGGTGCAATTGAGTGGTTTTGTCAGCTCCAAGGCGAGTATCGACAGAGCCAGCAGGGTGGCCAGCGGGGTCAATGGAGTCACATCAGTCAAAAATGACCTGCGTCTGAAATAATGACCTGACTCAACCCTTGAACAATGAAATATAAGGGGTGGATATAGCCACCCCTTATTCACATAGATCCCCAGAGAAATCCCTTCTGTCGTCTTTCCGATAGGGCCATCGACATCCTTGCCGGTCTATGCTGGATCTTCTTTTGCCAGGTTGACATGCATGACGAAATGGCCCCGAGGTCCATGATGGGCCTCGGGGCTTTTCGCTAGAAAATGGCTATCAACAACCAGCTTGCGATAAAGCCGATGGCGATCGCTATGCCGATGCTGCCCATGGGATTGACCTTGATTTTCCCCCTAAGATCCTTGAGGTAGGTGACTCTGGCCTCCTTCATGTCATTGCCTTTCTCGCTCAGGACGGTGGCGGTTGAATTGACCGCCTTGGCCATTTTGTCGACCGCCTCGTGGGTGTTCTCCGTCATGTGTTTCACGGTGGGATGAACGCTGTGAGCGGCATGGTCTGCCTCTCTCTTCTCCCCCGCAGGGATAACAACGCCTTCATCTTTCGTGACTGAGGCGCTTTTTTCAGCTGGGCTCATGATATTTCTCCGTATCCGATGTGTGTCAGGGGGGCTACCTTCGGGCATGGATAGGTGGCTGAGGTGACAGTCCCATTGAGTCGTAATCCCGATAAATGACCGTGCTTCCCTGGTCTATGCAGTGGCACCCGAACAAGCATGCCGCCCACTGCGTCTGTCGATGTCAGAACGACATCAATATGCGTCATCCAGATTGCGGTGTCGGTACGTTAGGACACATAGACAGGGATTGGAGTATTTAAATGGACGGGCATATTGTCGCTCGGTGACCGAGATAGGTTTATCCCTGATGGCGGCGATTGTTTCGTCCCTGTCGCTTTTTCGCTCTATTATCTTTAACGCTGTATGGAATTTTCGTGTGAGTCGCCACCTGGAGAGAAAGATATGCCCGAGCATCATCCGCGGCTGAACCATTTGCTGGCGGCCCTGCCTCCCGAGGTCTACACGCGTCTGCTGCCGCACCTCGAATATATAGAATTACCCCTTGGCAAGGTGTTATATGAATCTGGCGATGCCCTGCGCCATGTCTATTTCCCCGTCGACAGCATCGTCTCCCTGCTCTATGTGATGAAAGACGGCGCTTCGGCGGAGATCTCCGTGGTGGGCAACGAGGGGCTGATCGGGGTGGCCCTGTTCATGGGGGGTGAGAGCACCACCAGCCGAGCCCTGGTGCAGAGTGCAGGCCACGCCTACCGCCTGAAAGGGCAGTTGCTGAAAAGCGAATTCAATCTGCACGGCGACATGCTGCACCTGGTGCTGCGCTACACCCAGGCGCTCTTGACCCAGATGGCGCAGACGGCGGTGTGCAATCGTCACCACTCCATCGATCAGCAACTCTGCCGCTGGCTGCTGCTCTCCCTCGACAGGCTCTCCGGTGACAAGCTCTCCATGACCCAGGAGCTGATCGCCAACATGCTGGGGGTCAGGCGGGAGGGGGTCACGGATGCGGCGAGCAAGCTGCAAAAGCTGGGGGTGATAGAGTACCGCCGTGGCCACATCACGGTGCTGGACAGGCCCAAGCTGGAGCAGCTCAGCTGCGAATGCTATGCGGTGGTCAAGGCCGAGACGGACCGGCTGTTGCCCTATCTGCCCATAGTCCCCAAACCCTGAACACACCCCATACCCGGACTCCGATAGCCTCCCCTGACGGCCATGGGGTGGCCGTCAGCGCGCCAGCGTGATCTCGAGCCTGTGCTGCCCCTCCTGAAGAGGGATGCGCAGTGGCAGGGGGGCGGGCGCCAGGAGCACGCCATCGAGTCGAACGCTTCCCCCTTGCTGCCCTGATGGGGGCTCGGCATTCACCTCTATCCTGTAGTGACAGTTCTCCAGGGTGATAGCCACGCTGAACCCGGGCCAGTGGCTGGGCAGTCTGGGGGTGATGAGCAGAGCCTGCCCCTCACGTGTTATGCCCAGTATGCCGTCGAGCCCTGCCTGATACATCCAGCCCGCCGCCCCCGTGTACCAGGTCCAGCCACCCCGGCCCTGATGGGGGGCGACCGAGTAGATATCCGCCGCCATCACATAGGGCTCCACCTTGTAGCGCGCCATGGCCGAGCCATTCAGGGCGTGGTTGATGGGGTTGAGCAGGGCAAATTGCCGGCAGGCCTTGTCCGTCTCCCCCAGGCGGGCAAAGGCCAGGACGGCCCAGACGGCGGCATGGGTATATTGCCCCCCGTTCTCGCGAAGCCCCGGGGGATAGCCGCGAATGTAGCCGGGGTCCTGGGTCAGGGTGTCGAATGGGGGGCTGAACAGCAGGGAGAGGCTCTCCTCGTAGCGCACCAGATGGTGCTCCAGGGAGTGCATGGCCATCCTGGCCCGGGCCGGGTCGGCGGCGCCGGAGAGGACGGCCCAGGATTGGGCGATGGCGTCTATCTGGCATTCCGGGCTCTCTCTCGCTCCCAGCCAGGTACCGTCGTCGAAGGTGGCCCGGCGATACCAGGCGCCATCCCAGGCATGCTGCTCCAGGGCTGCCTCGACCCGCTCGGCGTGAGCCAGCCAGCGTTCGGCGCGGCTGTCGTGACGGGCCCGGGCCAGGGGGGCGAACAGGCTGATGGTGCGCAGCAGCAACCAGCCCAGCCAGACACTCTCTCCCTTGCCGCCACTGCCGACCCGGTTCATGCCATCGTTCCAGTCCCCCGACCCCATGAGCGGCAGCCCCAGGCTGCCGGTGAGCGCCATGGCCTGATCCAGGCCGCGGGCACAGTGCTCATAGAGGGAGGCGACCTCCTCGCTGACCTGGGGCAGGAAGAAGGCATCCTGCTGATCCGGTCCAAGGGAGGGGCCCTCCAGGAAGGGGATCTGCTCCTCGAGAACAGCGTCATTGGCGCTGCTGCGCACATAGGTGGCCGTGGCGAGTGCCAGCCAGACCCTGTCATCCGAGATCCGGGTGCGCACCCCTTGACCGGAGTGGGGCAACCACCAGTGCTGCATGTCCCCTTCCACGAACTGGCGAGCCGCCGCCCGCAGCAGGTGTTGCCGGGTATCCCGGGGCGCGGCGAACCCCAGGGCCATGCCGTCTTGCAGCTGATCGCGAAAACCATAGGCCCCTCCCGCCTGATAGAAGGCGGAGCGGGCCCAGAGCCGGCAGGCCAGGGTCTGGTAGAGCAGCCAGCCGTTGAGCATGATGTCCATGGCCAGATCGGGGGTCTTGACCTGTACGGCGCCAAGCAGCCCCTGCCATTGGGCTTCGACCTTCGCCAGTACCTCATCGAGATCCTGGCGATAGCGCAGTATGAGGGCAGAGGCCTGCTCGTCCGACTCCCCCTGACCGAGCAGCACCAGGATCTCCAGCCGCTGGCCCGGCGCCAGATCAACGTGAGTCTGCAGCGCCGAGCAAGGGTCTATGCCGGCCCCGGTTCTGCCGGACAGGGGCCGGCCGCCCTGCAGCGCCGCCGGGGCGGCGAGCTGGCCCTGGTATCCCAAGAACTCGCTGCGATCGCCGGTCCAGCTGGTCTGGCTGCCACCGAGGTCGAGGAAGGCCACCCGCTCGGGGAAGGCGGCGTTCCAGGGATTGCGGGCCAGCATGGCCCCGGTCTGCTCGTCCATCCTGGTGGTGATGAAGGGGGCGCTGGCAGAGCGGGAGGCCCCCAGCACCCACTCCGCATAGCAGGTGATGCAGAGCCGGCGGGCGTTGCCGGTCAGGTTGTGCAGCGTCAGGCGAGAGATCTTGACGGCATCCGCCACCGGCACGTATTGCAGCAGCTCGCTGTGGATGCCGTGGGCCTGGTGCTCGAAGCGGCTGTAACCAAAGCCATGGCGGGCGACATACTGGCCCCCGTCGCGGATGGGCTGGGCTGTGGGGCTCCAGAGCGCCAGGCTGTCCTCGTCGCGAATGTAGATGGCCTCGCCGGTGGGGTCCGTCACAGGGTCATTGGACCAGGGGGTCAGCTGGTTCTCCTTGCTGTTGCCGGCCCAGGTGTAGCCACTGCCGAGGGCGGAGGCCTGGAAGCCAAAGCCGGGATTGGCGATCACATTGATCCAGGGGGCAGGCGTGGTCTGCTCGCCGCTGAGCAGGGTGACGTATTCGCGCCCCTCCCTGGCAAAGCCCCCCAGGCCATTGAAAAACGCCAGCTCGCGGTAATGGGGGGGCTTGATGGGCGCCTGGCCATGGCCCTTGGCGGGGGCGACCAGGGAGGGCCGCTGTGGCGGCTCCTTGAGGCGGGCGAGCTGCTCTTGCAGGGTGCCGCGGCGTGCTATCAGCACGACCCGCGCCGCGGCGTACAGCAGCTCGCACAGCTCGCCGCTCATCAGGTCGCGACGCACCGTGTAGACGGAGCCCTGGGCCAGCTCGGCATGGAAGCGCGGCCGGGACTGGCTGCTGCGCACTGCGGTGTCTATGCCGTTTTGCAGATCCTGCACATAGGTGGAGACGTGCTCGTTCATGATCACCAGATCCACGGCCAGCCGCTTCATCCGCAAGTATTCGTGGGCCAGCAGCAGCTCATACACCTGGGCCAGATCCTCCACATCGTCGATGCGCAGCAGCATGATGGGCAGATCTCCCGAGATGGACTGTTGCCAGAGGGCCGATTGCCGCGTCAGGCCACGGGCTATGGTGGCCGAGGCGGCGCGGAACCGGGTATCCCCATAGAGCAGGGGGGCGGCCAGCCGCTGGAAATTGGCCCCGTCGGAGGGCTGGATGTTGAGATGGTGCAACTGCACCTGGGCCTGGGTCCAGGCCAGCGTCTTGGCCCGCTGGAAGGCGTGGCGGTTGTGGTGCTGGTCGATGAGATCGAGCAGCGCCGGCCGAGAGGGGGCCACCAGGGTCCAGAAGGCGACATGGGTACTGCTGCCAGGCAGTACGTGGACCCGCTGGCGCAGGGCGAAGATGGGGTCGAGCACTGTGCCCGTGGTGTTGGAGAGGGGGACATGTCGCTGCAAGGCGTGGGCGGTGGCCAGGGTGCGCCCCTGGCCGATGAAGCGGGCACGATCGGATTCATATTGCAGGGTCCCGGCCAGATGGTCCTCGACGATGATGAAATGGGCGGCCCACACCTCCTCCTCCTCGGGGGATCTGGGCCGCCGGGTGGCGATCAGGGCCCCCAGCTCGGCCAGGTATTCGGTGACCACAAAGAGCTTGCTGAAGGCCGGGTGGGCGCGATCCGCCTCCGGTGTGGTCAGCACCAGCTCGGCATAGGAGGTGAGCTCGATATGACGAAGGCGGCGACCGCGGTTGCTCAGGGAGATGCGCCTCACTTCCCCGTCCGCCTCACCGGAGACCAGCACCTCCAGGGTGGTGGTCAGGCGATCGTGATGATGAACGAACTGGGCGCGATCCTCGGCGAAAACCACCTCTCCCTTCGGATCCGAGTTGCCAAGGGGATGAGCGCAGGGGGACCAGGTCTCACCGCTCTGGACATCATGGAGGAAGAGGAAGGAGCCCCAGTGGTCGCGGGTGGCGTCCTCCTGCCAGCGGGTGATGGCGATGTGGCGCCAGCGGCTGTAACCGGCCCCGGCCCCGGTCAGCATGACGCAGTAGCGGCCATTGGAGAGCAGGTGGGTGACAGGGGCCCCCAGGCTGGCCGAGGAGAGGCGGCGCACCGAACTCACCTCGAAGCCGCTCTGGGTGAGGGAGGCCTTGATCTCGGCGGCGTGGGGCCGAACGATGGCCATGTCCTGGGGGATCCGCTCCTGCAGCAGCAGATCGCAGGCCTGCACCATGGGGTCTTCATGGAAACGGTCGCGCATCTGCCCCCCGTGAAGGGCGTTGGCGAGGGCCACTATGGTCATCCCCTGGTGGTGGGCCATGAAGCTCTGCACTATGGCAACCTGCTGGCTGTCGGGCAGGCGTGAGGGGGTAAAGTCGAGGGCCTCGTAGAAGCCGTAACGGCCGCGGCCTCCCATGGCCGCCAGCCGCTGGAAGTTTGCCAGAGCCGCCCCCGGGTTGATCATGGCGGCCAGCCCGGTGGCGTAGGGGGCGACCACCCTGTCCTCGGCCAGCCCGCGCTTGAGGGCGAGCTGGGGGATGCCGAAATTGGAGTACTGGTAGGTGAACTCCATGTCCCTGGCGTTGTAGGCGGACTCCGAGATGCCCCATGGGATGCCGAGGGCGTGGCCGTAGCGGATCTGGGCGTCGACGATCAGCCGGCTGGTCTGCTCAAGCTGCGAGCCGACCGGGGCCCGCATCACCAGGGCGGGCATCAGGTACTCGAACATGGAGCCGGACCAGGAGATGAGGGCGGCCCCTGTGCCCAGGGGGGTGGCCGCCCGTCCCAGCCTGAACCAGTGGCTGGTGACGACATCCCCCTTGGCGATGGCAAACAGGCTGGCCAGCCTCGCCTCCGAGGCGAGCAGATCGTAACAGCTGCCGTCGAGCCGGTTGTCGGAGAGGGAGTAGCCGATGGAGAGCAGGCGGCGCTCCTGATTGAGCAGAAACCCGAAGTCCATCCCCATGGCGAGGGCACGGGCCTGGGCTGCCAGGGCGTGCAGCCGTCGCTGGCGCATCTCGGGGGCGGCAGCCTGATCCTGCAGATGTTCGGCCACCACCCGCTTGAGGGCCTCCAGCCAGAAGAGGAGCTCCTCCCCCTCCCGTTGACAGGCCTGCAGATCGAGCTGGTGCGCCGTGTTGCTGGCTTGCACCGTCAGCCGGGCGAGCACCGGTAACTGGTGGGTTGCCGACAGGGGGCGGGCGAGCTGGCCACGGATCTCCTTGAGGCTGGCGCCGAGCGCCTGCACCTGGCCGCTCTCCTTCATGGCGTAGGCCTGCAGAGCCTGCTCCGCCAGCAGGCAGGTATCCAGAATGCCGCTGCAAATGGCGCCGTCCCCTTCCTGTTGCTGCCAGCGCTCGCAGCCGGTGGCGATCACCAGCAGGTGGCCGGCGAGGTTGCCGCTGTCCACCGAAGAGACGTAGGCCGGCTCCAGGGTGAGCAGACTGCGGGTGTCGTACCAGTTGAAGAAGTGACCCTTGAAGCGGGGCAGACGCTGCATCACGGCCAGGGTGGTTTCCAGCCGCTTGAGGGTGGCGCAGCGCCCGGCCCAGCCAAAATCATTGGCCGCCATGGCGGAGAGCAGGTAGAGCCCCATGTTGGTGGGGGAGGTGCGATGGGCGATGACCTCCTGCGGACTCTCCTGCACGTTGTCCGGTGGCAGCTGGTTGTCCAGATCGGTGACCAGGGTCTCGAAATAGCGCCACGTCTGGCGGGCAACCAGGCGCAGCTCGGCGGCCTGGGCGGGAGTACAGCTCATCTGCCTGGTGAGGTCGGGGGGGCGGCTGGTCCAGTAGGCCACCAGCGGGGCCAGCAGCCAGAGCAGGCTGATCGGCAGCACCAGGGGCCAGGCGGAGGGGGCGCTCAGCAGGCTGAGGCCGCTGACCCCCATGGCCAGCAGCACCCCGGCCGTCATCAGCCGATAAAACCCGGTCCAGGCCAGGCGCGGTGAACCCGAACTCTGGGCCGAGGTGGTCCATTCCAGCAGGTGGCGATGGGAGAGGAAGAGGCGAAACAGGGTGCGCACTATGGCATCCGTCATGCGCCAGGCCTGATCGACCAGAAACACCAGGCTGAGCAGGGCCTGCATGAAGGCCCGCTGCAGCCGCTGGCCGACCATCCCCAGGTAGTGGCGCCACAGGATGTCCCGCTTGCGGGGGATCAGGGTGAAGAGCAGCGGCAGGAAGAGGGGCAGGGCCAGGGCTGCGAACAGCAGGAGGCTGGCGATTGTTGCTGTGCCCAGCGGCAGTTGCCAGCCGGCCAGCAGCGCCAGCAAGGTGCTTGGCGCCAGCAGGGAGCGGCAGAGGTTGTCAAACATCTTCCAGCGCCCGATGAGCGGCAGGGCATCCTGCCCGCGGCTGCGCCGGCAGATCCAGGCGAGCAGCTGCCAGTCCCCTCGGGTCCAGCGGTGCTGGCGCTTGGCACTGACGTCATAGCGGGAGGGAAACTCCTCGACGACCTCGATATCCGAGGCGAGCCCCGCCCGGGCGAAGATCCCCTCGAACAGGTCATGGCTCAGGTGGCTGTTGTCCGGCACGCGCCCCGCCAGGGCGGCGGTGAAGGCATCCACGTCATAGATGCCCTTGCCGGTGAAGGATCCCTCCCCGAACAGATCCTGATAGAGGTCGGAGACGGTGGCGGCATAGGGATCCATGCCCCCGGGCCCCGAGTAGAGCCGCTGATAGTAGGAGCCGTCCTGACCCAGCGGCAAGGAGGGGGTGACCCGGGGTTGCAGTATGCCGTAGCCATGGGTGACACGCTGGCGCCCGGCGTCGAGGTGGGGGTGATTGAGGGGGTGGGCCATCTTGCCAATGAGCCGGCTGGCGGCATCCCTTGGCAGGCGGGTATCCGCGTCCAGGGTGATGACATAGCGCACCCCCTGGGGGATGGCGGGGGGCTGGCCGTCCGTCGCCATGAAGCTGGTATCCGCCGCGCCGCGCAGCAAGCGGTTCAGCTCGTAGAGCTTGCCCCGCTTGCGCTCCCACCCCATCCAGCACCCCTCGCCCGGGTTGAACCTGCGGTGGCGATGGAGCAGCCAGAAGCGATCCCCCGAGGGGCCAGGGCCATATTTTTCGTTGAGCCGGGCAATGGCCTGGCGTGCCGCCGCCAGCAGGGCCTCATCCCCCGGCAGCCGCTCTTGCTGCGCATCCAAGCCGTCGCTGAGCAGGGCAAAGCTGATATCGCCGCTGACCCCGGAGAGATGATGCACCTCCAGCTGCTCGATCTGTGCCAGCAGTTCGGATGGCGACACCAGCAGGGTCGGCATGACCACCAGGGTGCGCAACGAGGGCGGGATGCCGTGGGTGAGATCCATGGCGGGGAGGGGGCTGGGAACCAGGTGCGCGCTGATGAGGTAGTTGACCAGGGCGGCGGCCACGGCATGGGCCGGCAGGAGTGCAAACAGGAAGAAGAGCCCCATCCAGGGTGACCAGGGCTCGCCCGCAGAGACCAGCAGAGAGTGGCTCAGGGCCAGCAGAAAGAGGGTCAGCAAGGTGATGATGCCGATGTAACCCCGGATGCCGAGCCTGGCGTAAAAGCGGTGCAGGCGAAGGCGCAGGGGAGGGCGAAATCCGAGCTCGGCCTCGAGGGCGGGTCGCCCCTCTGCGATCAGGTGATAGCCGGGCTCCGCTGCTCTTCGCCGGATCTCGTCCTGCTCCTCCTCTGGGGGGCGCCGGGTCGCGGCCAGGACCCTGGCCGTGACCGCCAGCTCGTCGTGGTCGGAGTAGCGAGCCAACTCTTCTATGGCCTGGCGGTAGAGGTTGCGGGTAGGGAAGTCCATCTCGGCAAAGGGGCTCTCTGCGCGCAGTTGATGGTCCACCAGGCTCATCCCCTCGACGAGCTCACTCCAGTCCATGCCGGAGATGAGCCGCATGCTGGTGATGACGTTGCGAATGGTGACATTGGAGGCACCCTGGCGCTGCTGGGCATGCTGCACCACCTCCTCCACCGACAGGCCTTGCCGGGTGAGGCGCTCCTCCAGCCAGCCGAGGGCCGGTGTGGTGTTGGGATCCTGATCCCGCAGCTGCTTGACTAGTTGGGCGGCAAACAGCTCCGAGAGCGGGCCGCTCGCCCGGGAGGCGATGTCTTCGTTGAGCGCCGAGACGGCGCAGCCCTCCACGAGCAGCCGGGTGCAGAGGGCATCGGCATCGGCTCTGATCTGCTGGGCCAGGGTGATCTGCTCCACCAGGCGGCGCAGGTTTTCAATGAGCACGATCCTGAGGGTGATGGGCACGGCCCACAGCTCCCCTATGGTCAGGGGCTGCACGCGCTGATAGGCGAGGATGAAGCGGCTCAGGATCTCGGCGTCGAAGTGGCTGTCGTTGTGGGCGATGAAGGCCCAGGCGATGCCAAAGACTCTGGGGTAGCCGGCGAAGGGGCCGGCGGCGAGCTTGGGCAGCTGACGGTAGTAACCGCCGGGCAGGCTGCTGCGGATCTCGTAGAGCTGGGCCTCGACCAGGTGATAGTTGTCGAGGAACCACTCGGCCGCGTGGGTCAGATCATGACCCAGCTCGAGCTCGGCGGCGCTGCTCCGGTAGGCGCGAGAGAGGACGGCCTCGTTGGCCTTGAGCCGCAGGTGCAGGGAGGGGACAGAGATGGGGGTCGCCGTCACCGGCTGCGCCTCCGCCAGGGTGGAGGCATGGAGCTCCAGCCGCTCTATGCCGAACAGCTCTTCACGAATGGGCTCCTTGCTCTGCCAGGGGCCGATGGCGCTATGCACGCCAAGCCATCCGGCTAACCACTCATTCATGGGCCCTCTCCTGCTCGTTCAGGGCGGGGGCAGAGCCGTCACTGCATGGCCGTTGGGACATGGGCAATCCTCGCTGGCAAGGGGTGACGGGGCTGCTGTCATCGGCATGCCGGATGAAGTGAAAACCCCGCCGCCCTGGTCAGAGGCAAGGGAGGGAGGCTGGCTGTCGCCGTGCCGGGGCTATGGGCCCCGGGCCGGCAACCGCGATGGGTCGCCGCGCCCCCGGCCTGACAAACGCAGGGGAAGGGGGCTGGCAACACTGAGACTATGGGGCAGGGGAAGGGGGCTGTCTGTTCGTTAACGTACATAAGGTGAGGGGCAGTTCACCGCCTCGCCTCAGTCGTCAGCCGAGATCGGTCGAGGCGAACCGCTCCCCCGTCGCCAGCGCCCGGCTGGCCAGGGCGGGGCTGTGCTGGTGGTGGCGGGCCTTGCCCTGCGCGAGGCGACGCCACTCCCGCCACAACAGCCAGCAGAGCGGCGGTGTCAGCAGCAGCACGGTCGCGGGCTGGGCCAGCAGCACGCCGTCGCGGCCCCACCAGAGCGGCAGCAGGAAGATGAGGGGCAGCAGCAGCGCCGTCTTGGCGGCCGAGATGACCAGGGCCTGGCGGGTGCGCGCCATGGATTGCAGCAGCACTATGCCGAACATGATGATCCCCTCCAGGGGTATGGCGGCGAGGTTGAGGGTCAGGCTGCTGACGGCGGCGGCCAGCAGCTCGGCATCCTGATCCCCGGTGTAGAGCATGGCGACCTGGCGCGGCAGCAGCTGGATCAGCAGCCAGACTCCCATGCCATAGGCCAGCGTGATCTTGAGCCCCATGGCCATCAGGAATCTGAGATCCCGCTGGCGCCCGGCCCCGGTGGCCTGGCTGATCAGCGGCTGGATGCCGAAGGCCAGCCCCTGCAGGATCACGATGAACACCGCCTCTGTGTAACCCGCCACCGTGAAGCCCGCCAGATCCTTGACCGAGCCGTGCACCATCAGCTGGCTGTTGTGCAGCAGCAGCAGCAGCCCCAGGTTGAACTGGGCGATCAGGCTCGGCAGCCCGGTGAACAGCAGCTTGGGCATGGCCGGTAAGCTGGGCACCAGCTGGCGCCAGTCAAGGCGCAGCCTGGCATGGGAGGTGAAGAAATAGCCAAGGCCAAGCAGGCTGACCACCCCTTCCGAGATGAGGGTGGCCTGGGCCGTGCCCACCAGTCCCAGCCCCAGGCGGCCGACCATGATGTAGTTGAGCAGTATGTTGAGCAGGGCGCCGCCGCTCACCAGCACCATGGCGAGGCGGGGGCGACCGTCGTTGCGCAGCAGATAGGGCACCGCCAGGTTGCTGGCCAGCAGCAGGGTGCCGCCTCCTATCCAGCCAAGGTAGTCGCTGGCCTGTTGCCAGGTCTCGGTATCCGGTGCTATGCCCAGGGCCAGCAGGATGTCGATGTGCCAGTGGTGCAACAGCAGCGGAGCCAGGGCCCCCAGCAGCCCCAGCAGCCAGAATGCATTGACCAGGGCCTGGCGGGCCAGGGCGAGGTTTCTGGCCCCCTGCTGGAGGGAGATGGCGGTCGCCGCCCCCATGGCGACCATGGCGGCGAGGCCGATCAGCACCATGATGACCGGGTAGACCAGGTTGATCCCGGCGAGACCGGCGGCCCCCACATAGTGGCCGACGAAGATGCCATCCACCAGGTAATAGGCGCCGGAGACCAGCATGGCCATGATGGAGGGGAGGGCATAGCCCCAGAAACGGCGGGTCATGGCCCGCTGACGGCGAATGAAATAGGCTGACATATCTGTGCTTCTGCCGGGTCGGGGATCGAAGCCACAGTGTAGATTCTTAGCTTTCTATTGATAATCCGGTGTTTATTTGATGCATTGATGAGTATTGCTCATCAGTCTCGCGGGCTATGGTGGGCCTTCAACATGTCTATCAGGGCCCGCAGGCCATGGCCCAGCTGGTGGCGGCTGGGATAGAAGAGATTGAAGCCGGCAAAGGTGGGGCTCCAGTCGGCCAGCACAGTCACCAGCCGACCCGCCGCCAGGGCCTCGCTCACCTCCTCCTCGTAGCAGTAGGCCAGCCCCAGGCCCGCCTCGGCCGCCCCCAGATAGAGGGCGGGAGTGCTGGTGGTCAGCGGCCCGCTCACCTCTATCTCCAGCAGCTCGCCGTCGGCGGCAAAGGCCCAGCGATAGTGGTGATGGGGGGTGAGGCGATAGCCGATGCAGTCGTGCTGGCTGAGCTCGGAGGGGTGCAGGGGGATGCCACGCCTTGCCAGGTAGTCGGGGGAGCCCACCACCAGATAGCGCTGCAGCGGACCCAGGGGCACGGCTATCATCTCCTGGGGCAGCAGATCGCCGTAGAAGAGGGCGGCGTCATAGCCATCCTCGATGAGACGGGGCATCAGCTCCTGCTCCACCACCTCCACCTGCATGCGCGGATAGCGCACCAGGTAGTCGATCAGCACCGGGGCCAGCACCTCCTGGATGGCGGCCCTGGGCGCACAGATCTTCAGCCTGCCGACCGGCTCATCCCCATGACGCCTCAACTCCTCCAGTGCCTCCTTCAGCTGACCCAGGGTCGGCAGCAGCTGCGTCAGCAATCGCTCCCCCGCATCGGTCGGCACCACGGCTCTGGTACTGCGATTGAGCAGCCTGACTCCCAGACGACTCTCCAGCCCCTTGAGGGAGTGGCTCAGGGCCGAGGCCGAGACCCCGAGCTCGAGGGCGGCCCTGCTGAAACTGCGGTGGCGGGCGACGGCGGCAAATACCGCCAGTTCGGCAAGATCGGTGCGGGTGATGGTCATGTTCAGCAAGGGGCAGTGGGGGAAAACCAAGGGTACGCCAAGGGCGGACGGGAGACAATCGGCACGCTGTCGCGGGGATTGTAACTGTCTTGTTGCTTTTTTCAGGGGGCTGAAAATCACCACCTATTTTTAATTTGTTAAAAAATTTTCGCAACACGGGGCCTGTAATGTGATCTTGCTCGTTTGAAAGGCGACTGAAGTCAAACTTTGGTTGATTAATTCAAAAAAACGCTGTGATTAATAGGGCCTTTTAACTAGAGTCAGCTCATCGGATGAGGTGCCTGTTGCCAAAATGTTAATTGGTCGCGAGCGACACCTTCAGCATCACGATCTCATGCCTTCGTTTGTTGCAATTTGGTTGTCACATGGAGTGATGGCCGGATCGCCGGGGCCTGAGAATAAAAAAGGACGAACAGCAGGTGTTCCAGGGAGAGGAACCGGGCCCATGCCCACTGACTAGTAAGAATCCACCTTCCTTGATGACAGGAACATCCCTATGTCTGACATGAATATTGCAGTTGAAGGCAGCTTGAGCAAAGCCTCCTCCCGTGGCATCAACAAGGCCGACCTGGTCTGGATGCTGGGCCTGTACGGTACCGCCATCGGTGCCGGTGTCCTCTTCCTGCCGATCAACGCCGGTGTCGGTGGTCTCTGGCCGCTGGTGGCCATGCTGGTCCTGGCCCTGCCGCTGACCTTCTTCGCACACCGCGGCCTGACCCGCTTCGTGCTGTCCGGCTCCACCCGTGATGGCGACATCACCGAGGTCGTGGAAGAACACTTCGGCAAGACCGCAGGCAAGTTCATCACCCTGCTCTACTTCTTCGCCATCTACCCGATCCTGTTGATGTACTCGGTCGCCATCACCAACACCGTCGAGAGCCTGATGGTGCACCAGCTGGGCATGACCGCACCTCCCCGTGCCATACTGTCGCTGGTACTGATCCTGGGCCTGATGGCGATCGTTCGCCTCGGCGGCCAGGTCATCGTCAAGGCGATGAGCGTGCTGGTGTTCCCGTTCGTGATCACCCTGATGGGCCTGGCGCTCTACCTGATCCCGCACTGGAATGGTGCCATCATCACCGAAGCCCCGGCCCTGTCCGACGCCTTCAACGGTGACTTCATCAAGACCCTGTGGCTGGCCATCCCGGTGATGGTGTTCTCCTTCAACCACTCCCCGATCATCTCCTCCTTCGCGGTGGACAACAAAGGCCGCTACGGCGAGAACGCCGAGAAGAAGTGCAGCAACATACTGCTGGGCGCCCACGTCATGATGGTCATGACCGTCATGTTCTTCGTGTTCAGCTGCGTACTGAGCCTCTCCCCGGCCGACCTGGCTGCCGCCAAGGAACAGAACATCTCCATCCTGTCCTACCTGGCCAACCACTTCGACAACCCGGTGATCGCCACCGTGGCGCCGCTGATCGCCCTGGTCGCCATCAGCAAATCCTTCCTGGGTCACTACCTGGGTGCACAAGAAGGCATGAACGGCCTGATGGCCAAGGCACTGCGCGAGAAGGGCAAGAAGGTCGAGATCAAGCAGCTGAACAAGGTGACCGCTCTCTTCATGATCCTGACCACCTGGGCCATCGCCACCATCAACCCGAGCATCCTCGGCATGATCGAAGACCTGGGCGGCCCCATCATCGCCATGCTGCTGTTCCTGATGCCGATGTACGCCATCGCCAAGATCCCGGCCATGCGCAAATACGCTGGCAACATCAGCAACGGCTTCGTGACCCTGATTGGCCTGATCGCCATGTCCGGCATCATCTACAAGCTGATTGCCTGATAATTCCGGTTACGCCGTTGAATGAAGAAGCCGCCTCCCAAGAGGCGGCTTTTTTATTTGCGGCGCAGAGTGCTTAACAAAGCCGTGGCAGCGGCCTAACATGGCGGGATGTTTTTCTAGACAGGACAAAAGGATATGTCTGGGTTGAAAAAGGATCTCGGGCTCTGGCAGGGGATGGGGCTGCTCGCCACCTCATTGCTCGGCACCGGGATCTTCGTGGTGCCGGCGACAGCGGCCTCGCTGGCGGGAGGGGCGTCGCTGTGGGCCTGGGTGCTGCTCATCGTACTGGTACTGCCCATCGCCTTCACCTTTGCCCGCCTCGGTCGCCGCTACCCCCATGCGGGCGGGGCGCCGCACCTCATCGGGCTCGCCTTTGGCAACGGCGCCGAGCGCTTCTCCGCCTTCCTGTTTCTGGCGGTGCTGCCGGTGGGGTTGCCTGCCGCCCTCACCATCGCCGCCGGTTTCTGGCACGCCCTGTTCGACATGGGGGAGTGGACCCTGTGGGCCATCCAGCTGCTGACCTTGCTCGGGGTCTTCCTGCTCGGCTTGAGGGGGGCGCGCTCCTCCGGCAACCTGCAACTGCTCATCGCCCTGGCCATATTGGGGCTGACCCTGCTCATCTGGTTCAAGGGGGATCTCGGCTGGCGTGATGGGGCCCAGCCGCTGCCGACGGCCGCCGAGTGGCCCGCCATGGGCACGGCGCTGGCGGTGATGTTCTGGTGCTTCGTCGGGCTGGAAGCCTTCGCCCACATGGGGGAGGAGTTCAAGCGACCGGAGCGGGACTATCCCCTGGCCCTGCTCGGCGGCGTCTTGCTGGCGGGGCTCATCTACTGGGTGCACTCCCTGGTGGTGCTGAAATACGGTCTCTATGGGGATGAGGCGACCAATGCCACCGCCATCCCGGCCCTGCTCTCCCTGCTGTTCGGCCCCACCGCCAAGTGGCTGGTGGCGGTGCTCGGCTACCTCTCCTGCTTTGCCAGCATCAACATCTATCTGCAAGGGTTTGCGCGCCTTATCTGGAGCATGGCGCGGGAGGGCAAGCTGCCCGCCTCCCTCTCCCGCCTCTCGGCCCGGGGTGCGCCCCTCAATGCCCTGTGCTGGGTGCTCGCCATCTGCCTGGTCTCCATCACCCTGATCCTCTGGCTCAAGCTGCCGCTCGATGAGCTCATCCGCTATGCCAACGGCAACTTCGTGCTGGTCTATCTGCTCTGTATGGCGGCGGGCTGGCGCCTGCTCGGCGGCATGGGCAAGGGGCTGGCGGGGGTGAGCGTCTTGCTCTGCGCGGCCGTGCTGGTGGCGCTCGCCTCCCAGGTGCTCTATGCGGTGGTGCTGAGCCTGGGGTATGGCTGCTTCTCCCTGTGGCGGCGCAGGCGCCGCCGCTCGGCATCAGACGAGCGAGTCTGCGCCATCAAGTAGCCACCCAAAAAAAGCCCCGCAGTGCGGGGCTTTTTGCTGGCTATCAGATGTGGTGGTGCTTAAAGGTCTGGCAGGTCGCTGCGCAGCAGGGCGTAGTGGTGAAGGGAGATGAAGCCATCCCCTTTCCACTCGCACTCCCGCGCCGTGCCTTCGTAGCGAAAGCCGGCTCGCTCCAGCAGGCGGGTGGAGGGACGGTTTGGTTCCTCCACCACCGCCAGCAGCCGGTGCAGCGCTGTGGTGCGGTAAGTGAGCGGGAGCCACTGCCGCAGCGCCGCGCTCATTACCCCCTTGCCCCAGTGTTCGGGGTAGAGCCAGTAGCCGATCTCGGCCCCTTTGTGCTGCGGGTCGGCATCGTTGTAGCCGATGGCTCCCAGCGGCTCTTTGGTGCGCGTATTGAGAATGAGGTGCCAGGCACCTCGGCCCGTGCGGGTCAGCTCGGCGTACCACTCCATCTGGGCCTGGCACGCCGTCAGGCTGTCGTAGCTGGTGCCGTAGTAGGCGATGACTCGCGGATCCGACAGGCCACGATAGATGTGGGGCAGGTCGGCATAGGTGACGGGATCCAGCCTGATCTCCGGTGGTGAAGTTGACGTCATGGTGGCTCCTTGCGGCCAGCCGTGGCTGGCCGCTTGTGTTGAGTCAAACAGGGGGGGATGGCCAAGGCGGTTCATGGCTGTGCTCATGATTCGACAAGCCCGAGCAAGCCGGCAAGCCTTGCCAGCTCATGGCGCCACTCCTGCTGTAGCCGCGGGGTCTGATGCCTGGGCTTGCGGGCGAGATCGGCGCTCAGCAGGGCATCGAGCTCATACCAGCGGGCCAGCAGTGCCTCTTCGTCATCCTCAGTGCTGGCAGCGGCCTGGCGAGCGTCGTGCCCGGATGGTCCGCCAGCTACCGGCCTCTGCTGGTGGTCGATCAGCTCGGCATAGGCCCGCTCGGCACTGTGGGCCTCCTGGATGCGTCCATCCCTGATCAGCCAGAAGCGGTTACAGCTGCGTTCGATCAGATCCCGATCGTGGGAGACCAGCAAGACGCCCCCGGGGAAGGCGTTCAAGGCCTCGGCCAGCTCCTCCTTGCCCGCCAGATCCAGGTGGTTGGTGGGTTCATCGAGCCAGAGCAGATGGTGGCTCGCCAGGGAGAGGGCGAGAAACAGCAGCCTGGCCCGCTCTCCCCCGCTCAAGGCGTGCACCCGCTGGCCATGACGGGAGTAGGGGAAGCCAGCGCGGATCAGGGCCTGGCGCAGTGTCACCTCCGGCAAGGGCGCCAGGGGATAGAGGGCGTCGCTCAGGGTGGCGTCCCCGTCCAGCTGCTGCAGGGACTGATCGTAGTAGGCGATGCTGGCGCCGGGGTGGCGATACCAGCCCTCACCCGGCCCTTGATCGCAGACCTCGCGCCAGCACTGGCGCAGCAGGGAGGACTTGCCGGTGCCGTTGGCGCCGAGCAGGGCGACCCTGTCGCCGGCCCGCAACCAGAGATCCTCGGCCCGCAGCAGGGGTGGCAAGCCGGGGGCGGGGCGCACCTCCAGGGCTTCCAGTCGCAGCAGGGCATCGGCGGGCAGCGCCTGCCCGTGCAGCTCGAGGCGCCAGGGGGCGGGTGCTGCGACCTGGCTCTGCTCCTCCTGCAGGCGGGTGATGCGTTTTTCCATGGACTTGGCCTGGCGCACCAGCTTCTCGTTGTCATGCTCCCGCCCCCAGATGGCGAGGCGCTTGCTGCTGGCACTCAGGCGATCTATCTCCTTCTGCTCGTCGGCCCGGCGCAGGCGTGCCTGCTCGTCCTCCTCCGCCAGCGCCACCCTGGCCTGACTGCAGGGCAGGGCGAAGCGATGGAGTCGTCCATCCCGCAGGATCAGGGTCTCGCTGGTCACCCGATCGAGCAGGCGGGCATCGTGGGAGACCAGCACCAGGGCGCCCCGCCAGCCCAGGAGGAACTGCTCCAGCCAGAGCAGGGCGGGCAGGTCCAGGTGGTTGCTGGGTTCATCGAGCAGCAGCAGGTTGGGCTGGCGCAGCAGGGCGCGGCCTATCTGCAACCGGCTGTGCTGGCCGCCGCTCAGGGCGCTGACGGGGAGCTCGGCCTGCTCTTCGAGCTGCAGCTCGGCCAGCATCTTGTCCACCTGCCAGTCGGCGGCGGGGTCACCCCCCAGGGCATCCTGCAGCACGGCGCGGGTGTTGAGCCCTTGCAGCCTTGGGGGCAGGTGCTGGGCCACGAACTCGCAGCGGCAGGGGGCAGCCTGCTCCACCCGTCCGTCATGGGGTTGCAGCTCACCGGCCAGCAGGGCGAGCAGTGTGCTCTTGCCGCAGCCATTGGCGCCAATCAGGCCCAGGCGATCGCCGCTCTGGATACCGAGATTGATGTGGTCAAACAAGGGGAGGTGTCCCGCAGTCATCTGCAGGGAGTGGGTACTCATCAGTGTCGTCATGCTCTTGCTCTCTTAAATGGCGGGATCGGAAATCCCTGTCATCAGGAGCGCTGGCGACAACGGTCGAGAAAGGTCTCGGTGTGGAAGGAGTCGGCTTTGCTCGAACCCGCTATCGCAGCGCGATGGTATGCAGGCAAGAGCATTCGAATGTGCCGAACAGGCGGGCCGAGAACATCGGACACGCTTGGATAACCATTTTTTACCTCCTTGTGTTTCGTTATGGTCAGGTGCGGCGATTATAGGCGTAGAAAAAATAGCCGTCTATCGGGGAATAGGGGGGATATCGGGCTGTTATGGGGGCATCTGGCAGTGAAAAGGGACCTTCATCGCAGCCTCCGGCAAAACAAGAGCCCCGCAGGGCGGGGCTCTTGAATCAGGTATGCGGGTGCATCAGATGAGAGGGATCAGTCGCGCGGTGTCTTGAGCGCCTGGATCACATCGTCATTGGGGGTCAGCCCCTCCACGTGATTGAAGCTCTCCAGCCCCTCCTGCGCATTGATGGTGAAGGCGTCGGCGCTCTGGTAGCTGCCGCTGCCGGCGCTCTCGACCAGGACGATGAGCTCGGGCTGCTTGTCACCGTTGAGATCCAGCAGCTTGAGCGCCTTGATGCTGCCATCGCGGGGCATCACCTTGCCGTCGATGAACTGATCCAGGGGAAACTCGGGGTTGGCGCCTGAGTAGAGGCGGACGTCGTAGCTGCCGGTGGAGGCGGGCTCACCGCGCCCCTCGCCGACGGTGAGCACCTGGCCCGTGGGCAGCGTCAGCTGCTGGAAGAATCCCTCCGCCGCCTGGGTGGTCAGGGGCAGGCTGAGCAGGCCGAGAGTAATGAGTAAGGCTTTCATGGATGTGACCCTTGTTGCTGCTTGTGTTGCGGTGTCAGTGGGCAGGGGCCTGGCCCCCGCCTTGTCTGTGGCCGACCCGGGGCTGGCGCTTGACCAGCCCCTGTCGACCCCCTGTTTACCATATCTTGACCCGTTTGGCCGGGTCCAGATAGAGCTTGTCACCCGGCTGTATGTTGAACGCCTCGTAGAAGGCGGGGATGTTCGGCACCACGCCGTTGACTCTGTACTCGGGTGGAGAGTGGGGATCCGAGGCGAGCAGCATCTGCATCAGCTCGGGACGATACATGCCCTTCCATACCTGGGCCCAGCCGAGGAAGAAGCGCTGCTCGCCGGTGAAGCCGTCCAGCACTGGGGCTTCCTTGCCATCCAGCGACAGCAGGTAGGCCTTGTGGGCTATGGTGAGGCCGCCGAGATCGCCTATGTTCTCCCCCAGGGTGAACTGGCCGTTGACGTACTGCCCCTTGATGGGCTCGAAGCGGTTGTACTGGGCCACCAGCCGGCTGGTACGGAAGCGGAACTCCTTGAGATCCTGGGGCGTCCACCAGTCGCGCATCACGCCATCACCGTCGGATCTGGCCCCCTGATCGTCGAAACCATGGCCCATCTCGTGGCCTATCACCCCGCCGATGGCGCCGTAGTTCACAGCGTCGTCCGCGCTCATGTCGAAGAAGGGGGGTTGCAGTATGGCGGCCGGGAAGACGATCTCGTTGTTGCTCGCGTTGTAGTAGGCGTTTACCGTCTGGGGCGACATGTGCCACTCGTCCCTGTCCACCGGCTTGCCGAGGCGGGCCAGGCTGTCGGCATATTCGAAGGCGCGGGCGCGCTGCAGGTTGCCCACCAGGTCATCGGCGCGGATCTCGATGGCGCTGTAGTCCTTCCACTTGTCCGGATAGCCTATCTTGGGCCTGAACTTGGCGAGCTTGGCCAGGGCCTGGGTCTTGGTGGCCGGCGACATCCAGTCCAGCTCCTGGATGCTCTGGCCGTAGGCGGTGCGCAGGTTCTCCACCAGCTGCTCCATGCGGGCCTTGGCCTCTGGCGGGAAGTAGCGCTCCACATAGAGCTTGCCCACCGCTTCCCCCAGGTTGTTGTCAAGTACGCCGAGGGCTCGCTCCCAGGGGGCGCGCTGCTTGGGCGTACCGCTCAGGGTGGTGCCGAAGAAGGCGAAGTTCTGGGCATCGGTCTGGCTGTCGAGGTAGGGGGCGAAATCGGTGATGAGCTGCCACTTGAGGTAGGCCTGCCAGTCGCCCATGGGGGTCTGCTTCATCACCTCGTCCAGGGCCGTCAGGTAGCTCGGCTGGCCTATGATGAGGCTCTGCTGGCCGCTCAGGCCGGCCTGATCCAGGTAGCTGTTCCAGTCGATGCTGGGGGCGAGGCGCTTGAGCTCGCCGATGGGGGCCTTGTTGTAGTTCTTCTGCCGATCCCGCAGGGCGACGTTGTCCCACTGGATCTGGGCGAGCCGGGTCTCGAGGGCCAGGATGCGCTTGGCCTTGGCCCCCGCATCCGCCTCGCCGAAGCGGCTCAGCATGCCGGCGATGTGTTGCTCGTATTTCTGCTGCAGCGCCTGGCTGGCGGCATCCTGCTTGAGGTAGTAGTCCCTGTCCGGCAGGCCGAGCCCGGATTGATAGAGGTAGACCGCATAGCTGTCCGGCGCCTTGGCATCGGCATCTATCCAGAAGCCGAAGGGGGCGCTGCCCCCCAGCTTGCCGGCGCGGGCGAAGGCCTGGGCCAGACCCTGCTGATCATGGATCTGATCGATGTCGCCGAGCAGGGGCAGCAGGGGCGTGGTGCCCCTGGCGTTGCGGGTCTGCTGATCCAGATAGCTTCGGTAGAGGTCGTGGATCTGCTGGGCCGGGGTACCGGTGGCGGCCTTGCCGTCCAGCCCCTCCACCAGCACCCGCACGTCCGCCAGGGACTTGTCCCGCAGCAGGTAGAAGGCGCCATCGGCGGGCCTGTCATCCGGGATCTTGGCGGTGGCCAGCCAGTGGCCGTTCACGTAGCGGAAGAAGTCGTCACCGGGTTTGACCCTGGTGTCCATGTTGGCCAGCGCGAGGCCGGAGTGCTTGTCTGCCTGGTCCGGTCCCTGACTGCAACCGGCCAGCAAGGCCAGCCCGATGAGGGCGGCCAGTATGCTTTTCTTATTGTTCATTGTCTGATTCCAATTCGGGTTACTCAGCGTCCCGGCCCAGGTCGGGAGGAGACTCACTCTAGCAGTCGGGTTAGCGCTTGATAAGCCCGACTCTGCTAAGATCGGCCTGGTCGTATTGGGGAAGCCTATGATTTCTCGTGTTTATTCTCGTTTTTGTCAGACTCTGCCCGCGCCGGAAGGTTCCCGGGGCCTGCTGGTGGCCTTCAGTGGCGGGCTCGACTCCACTGTGCTGCTGGTGCTGGCGGCGCGTTTTGCCCGGGAGCAGGGCCTTGCCCTGCGTGCCCTGCATGTCCATCACGGCCTGAGCCCTCATGCCGACGACTGGGTGGCCCATTGTGAAGGGGTGTGCCAGCAACTGGCGGTGCCGCTCATGGTCGAGCGGGTGCAACTGCAACGGGGCAACGGCGACAGCCTGGAGGCCCAGGCGCGGGAGGCCCGCTACCAGCGCCTCGCCGCCAGCCTGGGGGAGGGGGAGTGGCTGCTCACCGCCCATCATCAGGACGATCAGCTGGAGACCCTGCTGCTGGCGCTCAAGCGGGGCGCCGGATTGCGGGGGCTGGCGGGCATGGTGCCGAACCAGCCCTTTGCCGGCGGCCGCTTGCTGCGCCCGCTGCTCGAGGTCAGCCGGGCCGAGCTGGCGGAACTGGCCGAGACCCTGCCCTATGGCTGGGTGGAGGATGAGAGCAATCAGGATGTGAGCTACGATCGCAACTTCCTGCGCCAGCAGCTCATTCCCCAGCTCAAGGCGCGCTGGCCCGCCATGGCCCAGACGGCGGCGCGCAGCATGGCCCTGTGCGCCGAGCAGGAGGCGCTGATCAGCGAGCTGGCGGAGGCGGACTGGCAACGGGCAGGGGAGGGGGAGGCGCTGCGCATCGAGGCGCTGCTGCCGCTCTCCCCGGTGCGGCGCAACAACCTGCTGCGCCACTGGATCCGTCGTCAGGGGGGGGAGATGCCGTCCCGGGAGCTGCTGGGGCTGCTGTGGCAGGAGGTGGCGCTGGCGCGCGAAGACGCCAACCCCAGGCTGAGCCTGCAGGGGCTGGAGTGTCGCCGCTTTCAGGGACGACTCCACCTGGTGCCGCCCGGCCTTGCCCCTCGTGAGGAGGTGTTGCCCATCCGGGTGGGGGAGACGCTCTGCCTGCCGGACGGACTGGGGGCCTTCAGGCTGCTGTCATCGGATGGGGGGGAAGGGCTGCGCCCGCCACGGGAGGACGAGCCCCTGTCGGTGCGTTTTCAGGTGGCGTCCGGCGTCATGCTCAAGCCGGTGGGGCGGGTTGGCAGCCGGCGCCTGAAGAAGTTGCTGCAAGAGCACGGGGTGCCCTCCTGGCAACGGGGGCGTATTCCCATCCTCTATTACGGGGAGCAGGTGGCGCTGGTGGCCGGACTCTTCGTCTGCGACGGATTTCTGGCGCCCGAGGGGGGCATCAAGGGAGACTGGCTACGAGCCGTCACCCCGGAACTTGACTGAAGGCCGCCGAGGGAGTGCCAGGCCGCCCTATTCGGACGACCCTGTCACGCCGGCCTTCTTGCGGGCGTAGAGGTGGGCATCTGCCGTGGCATAGAGGCGCTGCACGTCCATGCCCGAGTGCCAGCTGGCGGCCCCCAGGCTGCAGCCCACCGAGAAGGCGCTGAGCTCCTTGTGGCTGTGCAGCACATGTTGCAGCCGCAGCCAGACCGGGCGCCAGGCCTCGGGATCGGCGGGTTGCAGCAGCAGGGCGAACTCGTCGCCGCCGAGGCGAAACGCCTGATCCGTGCCGCGAATGCAGCCCTGCAGCAGCTGGGCGAAGCGGCTCAGCACCAGATCCCCCACCGGATGACCCCAGGTGTCATTGACCTGCTTGAAGCGATCGAGATCCAGCAGCACCAGCACCAGACCGTGGGGCTCCCGGCAGTGTTGCTCCACCGCCCGGCCAATGGCCTCGTCGAAATAGGAGCGGTTGCCAAGCCCGGTCAGGTGATCGAGCCGCACCTGCTGCTCCAGCCGGCTCAGCCGCAGATAGAGCGGCAGAGGCAGGCAGAACAGCTGGTGATATTGCCCCAGCTGCCGCCGCTGGCCGTCGCTCAGGGGCTGCTCCAGCTCGTAGTGCAGCTGTCCGAGCAACTGCTCGTGCTGGCCGCGCAGCTCGAAGCGGTAGCTATGCAGCACCTGCCGGGCCTGGGGGGCGTGGGCGATGAGGCTATGGGGCTGACCGCAGTCGAGGTGGAGCGTGTGGATCCGGACAATCTTTGCCACCCGCTCGGCAAAGATTGCCAGCAGGGCGTCAAGATCCCGTTGCCTCAGCAGCTCCTGAAGCTGCTGATAAGTATCCTGCCCGGTCAGCGGCGTGAGCCGCTCCATCTGCTGTACCCACTGCTCTATGCCATGTCCGAAGCCGTTCAAAGACGATGTGTTTTCCACGTTGCAGCCTTACACCTCTCCACTCATTGTTAGGTTTCTTGCAATCCCCGTGCCCAAAATATGTTCGATGGAAAACAAAGGGGCTGGCTAGGCTTAGCAACATGAAATGGGAGGGCAAACAACCCCGTGCGCCGCTGGCCGCGCGCCAGCGTCAAGGGCGGGATCCTGCCCCGCAGCGACGAGGGCCGGAGAGTGCCAGGGGCCTGAGGCGGCGCGTCTCAGGGCCATGGGGACAGATAAGAGGGAGGGATGTGTGTACGCCGATGTGTTGATCCTGCTGCTCTCCGCCGTTCTGCTGGTGGCCATCTTCCGACGCCTGGGCCAGCCGGTGATCCTCGCCTATCTGTTCGTCGGCATGCTGCTCGGCCCCCATGGCGCGGCCATCGTCACCGGGCAGGCCATGATGCAGACCATAGGGGAGCTCGGCATCGTCTTCCTGATGTTCTCCCTCGGCCTAGAATTCTCGCTGCCGCGCCTGCTCGCCATGCGCAAGCTGGTGCTGGGGGTCGGCGGTCTGCAGGTGCTGCTCACCTCATTGCTGTTCTTCTGGCTCGGCTGGTGGTGGGGTCTGAGTCTCTCCCAGGCGCTGGTGGTGTCCGGCACCCTGGCCCTCTCCTCCACCGCCGTGGTGATCAAGCAGCTCGGGGAGTTGCAGCAACTCCATACCCGGCGTGCCCAGCTCGGGGTGAGCGTCTTGCTGTTTCAGGATCTGGCGGTGGTACCGCTGCTGGTGATGATCCCCATACTGGCCAGGCCCGAGGTGCAGGGCAGCGCCCTGCTGGCGGAGGTGGCCTGGGCCTCCCTCAAGGGGCTGTTCGCCCTCTCGGTGCTGCTGGCGGTGGGAAAGTGGCTGCTGCCCATGGTGTTTCACGAGGTGGCGCGGGCACGCTCCGACGAGCTGTTCGTGCTCAGTACCCTGCTGGTGGCCCTGCTGGCGGCCTCCCTCACCCAGTGGATGGGGCTCTCCATGGCACTCGGGGCCTTCCTGGCCGGCATGATGCTGGGGGAGTCCCACTACCGCCATCAGCTGGAGGTGGACATCAAGCCGTTTCGGGACGTGCTGCTGGGGCTCTTCTTCATCACCATCGGCATGACCATGGAGTGGACGCTGGTGGCGAACGCCTGGTGGCAGGTGCTGCTCTGCGTGCTCGGGCTCATCCTGTGCAAGTCGCTGCTGGTGCTGCTGGCGGGCCGGCTGATGGGGGAACGCAAGCGTGATGCCATGGCCGCCGGCATCATGCTGAGCCAGGTCGGCGAGTTCGGCTTCGTGCTGCTGGCGCTGGCGAGCCACCATGGCCTGCTCGGCCACGAGCTGGTCTCCCTGCTCATCGGCGTCGGCGTCATCACCATTTCTCTCACCCCCTGGCTGGTGCAGCGGGCCCTGGGGCTGGCCCACTCCCTCACCGACGCTACCCTGCTTTCACGCGCCGGGGTCGCCCAGTCGGGGCTCAGCAAGCACCAGCATGTCATCATCGCCGGCTTCGGGCGCACCGGGCAGACCTGCGCCCGCTTTCTCAAGTTAGAGGAGATCCCCTTTCTCGCGCTGGATCTCGATCCCGAGCGGGTGAGCGAGGCCAAGCTGGCGGGGGAGCAGGTGGCGTTCGGCGATGCCAGCCGGCGCGACATCCTGCTGGCGGCCGGTCTGATGCGGGCCCGCCTGGTGATCATCACCTTCGACGATCGCAAGCGGGTCGATGCCATGCTGATGCAGATCCGGGCGCTGGCGGGGGATCTCAAGGTGCTGGTGCGAACCCGGGACGACAGCTTCCTCGAGCACTACAAGCAGGCCGGGGCCTTCGAGGTGATCCCCGAATCCCAGGAGGGGGCCCTGATGCTGGTCTCCCACCTGCTGGTCAACTGCGACATCCCCATAGGTCGGGTGATCCGGCGCATGGAGCACGAGCGCAGCAGTCAGTACCGCTTTCTCCACGGCTTCTACTGGGGGGATCAGAGCGCGGGCAACCTGGAGACGGATCAGTTGCTGGAGCGGCTGCATCCCGTGCTGCTGCACGATCAGGCCTGGGCTGTGGGGCGCCGGGTGCGGGAACTGCCCCTGGGGGAGGTGCGCATCAAGGCGGTGCATCGCGGGGAGCGCAGCCTGGAGCCTAAGGCCGATCTGAGGCTGGTGGCGGGTGATCGGCTGGTACTCTTTGGGACGGCCGTGGCCATGGAGCAGGCGGAGCAGCGCCTGCTGGAGGGTCACTAGGCTGTGCTCTCAACATGCTCAGGGGCCCTTGCCCGGGTGGCGGCTCCCCCCTGGTGGAAGCAGGCCTGTTCAGGCCTCCTCGCGGATCCGCTCTTCGATGTCGAGGAAGGACTCGATGCGCTGGCGCTGATCCAGCGCATCCTGATACCCCAGCCTTATCAGCTGCTGACAGTAACCCGGGTGAAACATCAGGAAGCTGGCCAGGCTGCTGCTCTCCTGGCCGTTCACCCCCAGCACCCGCAGCAGGCGGCGTAACTGGGTCGGCAGCTTGGGCAGGTAGTCCAGGGCAATAAGATCCAGATCCTGGCTCGGCCTGACCACGCAGGTCTCCACCTGACGCAGCTTCAGACGGTTGCGTTCCCGCGCCGGGATCAGCGACAGGGTCTGGTTGATGCGCCCCAGCCGCTCCAGATCCGAATTGAGGGTGTCGGAGAAGACGGTGTTGAGCAGGTGGCTGGCGATGTTGGAGCTGGTCAGGTGATCCTGGCGGGGGGCAGCGCTCCCCTGATGGGGGGAGTCCAGGGTCACCAGCAGGATCCGCTCCGCCCCCAGGTGAATGGCGGGGCTCAAGGGGCTCAGCTGGTGGATGGAGCCGTCACCGTAGAAGCGTTCGCCGATGCGGGTGGCCGGAAAGACGAAGGGCAGGGCCGCCGAGGCCATCAGGTGATCCGAGGTGAGCAGGGTGCGCAGGCCGCGCCGCCTGGCCCGCTCCCAGGGCAGATGCTCGGCCCGCCCCTGGAAGAAGGTGGTGGAGAGGCCGTCGTCATAGTCGGAGGCGGTGATGGCGATGGCCTCCAGACTGCCATAGAGGATGTTGTCGTCGATGCGGTGATAGTCGATGAGCTGATCCAGCAGGCGGCGCAGGGGGGCGTTGTCGAACAGGTGGAAGGCGCGGTTGCTCTGGGGGCTGATGAGACCGGCCGAGCCCTGATACAGGGTGCGCCACAGCAGCTGGCAGGGGCGGAAGTCGAAGATGTGATGGGTCTCGAAACGGCGCCAGACCCACTCCAGCTTGCGCACCCCCAGGTGAAAACAGGAGGCGTAGCACGCCAGTGCCGTGATGTTGAGGGCCCCCGCCGAGGTGCCGCACAGTATGGGGAAGGGGATGCCGAGGTTGCGGGGATAGAGCTCGGCCACCGCCTTGAGTACGCCGACCTGATAGGCGGCGCGAGCACCACCACCGGTGAGCAGAAGAGCTGTATTGGGTCTGGCCATGCTGCTGCGCCTTATTGTGATTGCAAGGGCGGGTTGCCACCGCGCAATTTAACTATAAGACGTTGTATCCCGGATAAAAATGGGCCGCCTCATCATTTTTTGAGGCGACCGGTGCGGCGGGATCAGGCCGTGCCCCTGGGCTGGGTCAGCTGATCGAAAGCGGCGAAAACGGGGGGGCTTGCCAGGATGCGGCCATGGCCGAGCCCACGGGTACTCACCAGCCGGGTACGGCCGTCCTCTGCCGCCCGCAACGAGTCTTTATGGGGGGCAAACCTGTCCTCCTCGTCATGGACGATCAGGGCCACCCCTTCGCGATTGGCGAGCCGGCCGAGGGGGTCCACAGTGCTCAAGGGATGCTGGTATTCGTGCTCGATCTCCTTGACCACGGCATCGAACAGCCGGATGGAGTAGCCGGAACGGGCCACCATGCCATAGAGCTGGGGCACGTAGTCGAGCACGGGGGAGATGAGCAGCAGCGGCAGCGCGTCGAGGTCGGGGTGGCGGCTGCTGAGGGTGACGGCGCCTCCCATGCTGTGGGTGATGACCCCCTGAACTGGGCCGACGCGGGCGAGGATCTCGTCGAAGGCACGCACGAAGCGGGGCAGGTGACCCGTGCTGCCCTCGCTCTGGCCGTGGGCGGGGTGATCATAGGCCAGCGCCGTGAAGCCCTGGGCGGCGATATGGCTCATCAGCGGGTAGAACTGGCTGGCACTGCCGGACCACCCGTGCATCAGCAGCCAGACCGGTCCCTGGCCGAGGCGATAGCTCATCAGGGTGCCCTCTCCGGTGTGGATGGCCTGCTGCACCAGGCCGGCGGGGGCGGCGACCTCACGGGTGGGGCGCTGCGGGGTGAGCAGCAACTTGCTGGCGGTGCGTTTGGCGTGGGCCGGGGCCAGTGCGTGGTGCAGTCGGGTGCCAAGGCCCAGCAGCAACTTGCTCGGGCTGACGCGGCGGGTGTTGAAATAGATCTTGCTGCTCATGGTCATCCTGTGGTTTTTATGTGCGAACGCTCGTGCTTTTTTGTCTGTTTTTAAAAAGAAGAGCCAAAACCTCAGCGCCAGCTGGTCAGCAGATCTTCCACCTCGGGCCAGAAGTGACGGCCCGGATCCTGACACAAGTCCAGCGCGTTGAACACCTGATCTCCCAGATAGAGGCCATAGAGCCGGTAGACGGCGCGCCAGGGATCCAGGTCCCCGCGCCACTCTCCCTTCTCCTGGCCCTGCACCACCTGGCGAGCCAGGTAGTCGAGCCAGAAGCGCACCAGCTGGCGGGCCGCCTGCTGCACCTCCCCCTCCTGGGCCGAGGTCCAGGCGTCGAGGAACATGCAGCGTCCGGCAAAGCTCTGGTTCCAGGCCAGCCAGGCCTGCAGCAGGGCCAGCAGTTTTTCCTGCTGGGTGCCGTGCTGCTGCTGGCGCACCGGCTGGATCACCCGCTCCCGGAACACCTCGGCGGAATGGGTGAGCACGGCGATCTGCAGGTTGTCGCGAGACTGGAAATGGGCGAACAGACCGCTCTTGGACATCTCGCACGCACTGGCCAGCGAGCCTATGGTCAGGCTCTCGAGCCCCTGCTGGCTCGCCTGCTCGAACGCAGTCTGCAAAATGTTGTCGCGGGTCAGGCGGCCCTTGCTCATCGCACTCTCCTCTCTGGGTCCTGCAGCATAAAGTACGATCGTGCTAATTGTCGAGCCGCAAACCGCTATTGTGCTGGAGAGAAGGCGCTGACTCAGTTGTCCTCGGTGTCGAACGTGCGATGGGTTTGTGGCTACGGCTCAGTTGTCCTTGATGTCCATCTGCTGCAGGGCGATGACCGCCTGGGTGCGGTTCTTGACGCCGAGTTTGCGGAAGGTGGAAGTGATATGGGCCCTGAGGGTGACAAGAGTCTCAGTTGTCCTTGATGTCCATCTGCTGCAGAGCGATGACCGCCTGGGTGCGGTGCTTGACGCCGAGCTTGCGGAAGGTGGAAGTGATATGGGCCCTGAGGGTAACAAGAATCTCAGTTGTCCTTGATGTCCATCTGCTGCAGGGCGATGACCGCCTGGGTGCGATTCTTGACGCCGAGTTTGCGGAAGATGGCGGTGATGTGTGCCTTGATGGTGGCCTCGGAGACGTTGAGCTCCCAGGCGATCTGCTTGTTGAGGCTGCCGTCCCGCAGCATGATCAGCACCTTGTATTGCTGGGGGGTGAGGCTGGCCAGCTTGCTGGCGAAGTCGGGACCATCCTCGGACTCGGGGTGAAGGGAGATCCCTTCCGGCACCCAGTTATCTCCCCCGATCACCGTATTGAGGGCGCTGACCAGCTCCTTCATGGGAACCGACTTGGGAATGAAGCCCAGGGCCCCGAGGCGCAGCACCTGCTGGATGATGGCGGCATCTTCCGAGGCGGAGACCACGACGATGGGGAGGTCCGGGTACTGGCCGCGCAGATAGGCCAGTCCCTCGAAGCCGTTGGCCCCCGGCATCTTGAGATCGAGCAGCAGCAGATCGACTTCGGGGTGCTCCGCGAGCAGGTGGGTCAGGCTGTCGATGGAGTCGGCCTCCAGCAGCCTGGCCTCGTCGATGGCCATGTGCACCGCTTGATAGAGGGCGCCCCGAAACAGGGGGTGGTCATCTGCGATGACGATGGTAAATTGGCTGTCCATTGCTCACATTTTTGCTAACTGATTGTTTTGAAAAATCAAACTAGCACTGCTCCCCAAGGGGGTCAAACTCGCAGGTGTGCAAATGTGAGGCGACCATGAGATGTCGTGCCCGCGGGGCCGATGCCGGGTCATGAACAACCCCAACGCAGGAGGCAATAAATGGGATCCTTGGTATTGACGGTAGGCACAGGTTCCACCTGGGCGATGCGGGCGTCGCTGGTGCTCGCCATGAGCGGACTGGAGTGGCAGGAGCAGGTGTTCGATCTGGAGGATGCCAAGGCGTTGGCGCGGCTCAAGCGCACGGCGCCAGCCGGGCTGGTGCCCTGGCTGGATGACGGTGAGCTGCGGATCCACGACTCCCTCGCCATCGCCGAGTATCTCCACGAGCTGTGCCCGGCGCGCCACCTCTATCCGGTGGATAGGGCCGAGCGGGCATTGGCCCGCAGCCTCTGCGCCGAGCTGCACTCGGGCTTTGGCCAGATCCGCAGTCGCTTGCCCTTCTTCCTCGGTGCACCGACCCAGAGCGAACCCCCGGTAGAGACCCTGGGGGAGCTGGCCCGGCTGCAGACGCTCTGGTCCCAGGCTCGGGGGCCCTTCTACTTTGAGGAGGCGGGGATCCTCGATGCCTTCTATGCCGTGATGGCCTATCGGCTGGCGAGCTACGGCATAGACTTGCCCGGTCAGGCGGGGGCCTATCAGCAAGCCTTGCTGGCCTGGCCCCTGTGGCAGGAGACCCTGGTCAAGGCGCGGCTGCAGTGGCCGGCCATCGCCCGGCAGCCGGCATGAGGTGAAGGGGCCTGCGCAATAAGAGAGGGGAGCCATTGGCTCCCCTCTCGTTTGTCTGGTGCTGGCCGGGTTACGGCTGCCGGCCGGCGAACACCACCACCACCTTGTCCTCCCCCTTCTCCCGCACGAAGCTGTAGGGGGCATCGGACAGCTTCTTGTGGCTGCCTGCCGCCACCGCCGGGTGGGCGGCGCGGAACTGGCCGAGCCTTTGCCAGTGCTTGACCAGCTCAGCCTTCTCGCCGCTCCCGATCTCCTGCCAGTTCATGTCGGATCGCACGCTCTGATCGAACACGCCGCCATCCTTGGCCAGACCCCGGCCAGACTCGTCCCCGTAGTAGAGCTGGATGCCCCCCGGCAACAGCATAAAGCTGTTGGCGACTCTGCGTTGCAGCGGCACGTCCTGATAGTCACCAAAGAACAGCTTGGTGTCGTGGGAGCTGATGTAGCTCAGCACGTTGAACTCGGGATCCTGGTTGATGCGGCTGGCGTAGCTGGCATAGGTGGGATCGGCGCCTGCCATGCACTGGGCCTGGGGCAGGGCGAACTCCCGCTGATAGTCGAAGTTGATCAGGGAATCGAAGCCGTTCTGGTACCAGAAATCCTTGGCGACCCCGTGATCCCACACCTCGCCCACCATGTAGAAGGGTAGATCGTCGAGGGCCTTGCCCGGGTTGGCGGTCTTCCACTCCTTGAGCGCCGCCGTGCCCGCCTGCTTGAGCCTGGCCCAGACCGCCGGCTCCAGGTGCTTGACGGTGTCGGCCCGGAAGCCGTCGATGCCGAAGCGGCGTACCCAGTCGGTGTGCCAGGCAATGAGATAATCGCTGACGCTTGCGTTGGGGAGCGCCTTGGCCCGGGTATCCTGCTTGGCGGCGAGCAGAGGGGGCAGGCCCACCGGCTTGCTGGACTCGGTCAGGAAGTCCGGCAGCCCCGCCACCGAGCCGGTGACGTCGTCAGTGCCGGGCTGCGGGTAACCGGGCAGGCCTGCACGCACCCAGTCAGGGCCCCACCATTTGCTCCACTCGCTCGATTGGTAGTCGATAAACTGGTTGTAGCCATGCCAGTTGAGGCCACCACTCGGGCTCCACTGGTTCCAGGTGGCCGGCAACTTGCCGCTGTTCTGGGTGAGGTCGGTGAGCCCCAGATCCTGCAGATCCGCCAGGGTGGCGTAACCGGCGTGGTTCATCACCACGTCCAGGATGATCCGCATGCCGCGCTTGTGGGCCTCGTCCACTAGCGTCTTCAGGCTCTCCTCGTCGCCGTAGTTGGGATCTATCTTGGTGAAGTCCAGCGCCCAGTAGCCGTGGTAGGCATAGAAGGGGAAGTTGCCCTGCTCGCCGCCGCCGATGAAGCCGTGCACCTGTTCCACCATAGGAGTGATCCAGATGGCATTCATGCCGAGGCTCTTGATGTAGTCGAGCTTCTCGGTCAGCCCCTTGAAGTCGCCGCCATGCCAGGTGGCGACCTCATCCTGACCATCCTTCTGGCGGCCGAAGCTGTGATCGTTGGCGGGATCGCCGTTGTGGAAGCGGTCGGTCAGGAGGAAATAGACGCTCGCCTGATCCCAGCTGAAGGGGGCCGCCTTGGCCGCCTTGACCGGTTCGAGCAGCAGCAGGCCGCCGCTCTCCTTGCTCGGGGTCAGGGTCAGCTTGCCCTGGGTGACCACGGCCTCCTGTCTGGAGTAGGCATCCCGCAGCCGGGTGCCGTCGGGCCAGACTCCTTTCAGCAACACCGTCACCGGGCCACCATCCCAGGCGATACAGGGCTCTGTCGGGGGCTGGCGTTTGAACTCGCTCTTTTTGGTCGCCCGCAGCACCTTGAGGCTGGGGGTATCAGGGTTGAAGGTGAACTCGTAGTCCCCCGCCAGCATCACCCTCAGGTTGAAGCTTGCCCCCTTGCTGCACTTGTCCATGGGCTGGGCGGTGCCGAAGGGGAGCGCCTTGACCTCGGTCGGCCCGAAGCTGGTGCCGCAGCTGTTGCCGGCATCGCTGATGCGGATCTGGTGGCTGCCCTTGTCCAGCCTGTGGGTCAGGGTGACGGTGCCCTTGTCCAGCGTCAGCGCCTCTGCCACCGGTTTGCCATCCACGTGGAGATAGACCTCGGGGGCGGCCATCGCCTGACCGGCGAACAGTGGCGTGACCAGCAGTGCGAGCCACAGGGCTGATGGGCGGAGATCGAGACGAGACGAGGAGCGCATAGGCCATTCCTTGAGCTGAGTGGGGTCCGTTGAGGCACTCATTCTAGGGGGTGCAGGGTCGGGGTTGGACCGGTAAAACACCGATTTGTGACGTCAGTTCAAATGGTTACGTTTTCAAGCTCGGCAAAGTGTGATGACTGCCCTGCTGCCCGGAGCGAGGCGCCATAAAAAATGCCGGTCGATGGACCGGCATGTTCAGGTTGGGGTTGTTCGCCTGCGGGCGACCGCTCGTCAGACGGTAAAGAACTTGAAGTTGACGAAGGCCACCGCGATGAAGGAGGCGACCATGCCGCTGATGCAGAGCACCGCAGGGCGGATGGCGGGCCAGCGATGGGCCAGCAAGATGATGGCCAGCAGGGTCGGGTAGAGGCCGAACATATAACGCGGCATGGCGTTGAGCCCTGTCATCAGCGGTATGGTGCAGCAGATGAACATCAGGGTCGCCTCGGCCCAGCGCTTCTGGCTGAACAGGTAGCCGTTCAGGCACCAGCCGAAGATCACCATGATGGAGAGGTAGGCCTTGCGACCGCCCAGCTCGAAGCCGCTCAGCCACCAGTCCAGGGGGCTGTCCATGTAGCGACCCCAGGCGACCTGGATGTGCTTGAAGGCGAGCGCATCTCCGGTCAGGTGATAGAGGTAGACCATGTAGGAGAAGAGGCCGAGGGGGATGAGCCAGAGGGTGAACACCACCTTGAAGGCCCGCTCGGTGAAGCGGAAGAACTCGCGCCAGCCATAGGCCTGCAGCGCCAGGATCAGCACGGGGAACACCATCATTACCCCCAGGTTGCGGGTCCCGGAGATGAAGATGCCGAGGAAGGCGACCATCAGCCACTGCTCGCGGTAGGCGAACAGGAACATGCCCAGCATCAGCGCCATGAACATGGGTTCGGTGTAGCCGGACACGAAGTAGGCGGAGAAGGGGGAGAAGGCCAGCAGCCAGACCCCGAAGCGGGCTGTCTCATCCCCCAGCTTGAGCTGGCGCAGCACCAGCAGCATCAGCGGCAGGCTGATGAAGAAGGCGATGTTGGCCACCAGCATCAGGCCGATCAGGCTCTCCATGTTGAGCAGGCTGGAGAGCCCGCCGGCGAGCATGGGGTAGAGCGGCATGAAGGCCCAGTTCGCCGCGTTGCCCTTGCTCAGCCAGCGTGGGTAGAGGTCGTAGCCGTTCTCTATGATGCGCTGGAACCAGACGCAGTCGAACTGGCAATAGGCTTGCAGCGGGCCTATGTCGGGGGCGCCGTAGAGCTGGACACCGAAATAGCCCATGCCGTACAGGGCCACCCGGCTCAGCACGAAGGCGGCGATGATCATCAGCCAGTCGCGGCTGCTGATGCGCAGTGACGGGCGATAGGGGAGTGCATCCCCGGCGAGGGGAGGAGTATTGGTCATGTCATTCATCAGGCAAAAACCCAGACGCGAGAGAGTATGTAGGTGAGTACGGTAACGGTCAGGGTGGCAATCACCACCGGCAGCAGTCCGGAGAGACCCGCAAACAGCAGGCCGCTCAGGATGAGGTTACGCACCGCCAGGGAGAAGAGGGCCACCAGCAGAAACTTGCTGGCGGCACCTTGCTTCTGGAAGGTGATGTAGCGATGGCCGAAAAACGAGAACCAGAACGCGATGGCAAAGGCCAGGGTCGTGACCAGATGCTCAGAGATGGCGGGCCAGGTGTGGAACAGGGCGATGGAGGTGCCCAGATCGACGAGGGTGGCCCCCCCGCCGACAAAACCGAAGCGAACCAGCCGCCAGAATTCCTCGCGGGAGATCATTGGGACGCCGGCTCCTGCTTGTCCGCATCCTGCGCCTTCTCACTTTGGGTTGCCGCCGCATCCGGCTGCTTGCCCGCGTCCTGCTGGGCATACTGGCCGTAGATCCCCTCGATGAGGTAGACGGGGCGCTGCTTCACTTCCACGAACATGCGGCCTATGTACTCGCCTATGATGCCAAGGGACAGCAGCTGAATGCCGCCGAGGAACAGCATTACCGACATCAGGGAGGCGTAGCCCGGCACGTCTATGCCGAAGAAGAGCACCTGGGTGATGATCTTGAGGATATAGAGGAAGGCGATGAAGGAGACGCCGACCCCCACGTAGCTCCAGACCCGCAGCGGCCAGCTGGAGAAGCTCATCAGGCCGTCGAGGGCGAAGTTCCACAGCTTCCAGTAGTTGAACTTGGTTTCACCGGCGTGGCGTGCCGGACGCTCGTAGGGGACACCGACGGCACGGAAACCGGCCCAGGCGAAGAGCCCCTTCATGAAGCGGTTGCGCTCCGGCAGTTGCTTGAGGGCCTCGACCACCTTGCGATCGATGAGTCGGAAGTCACCGGCGTTCTCCGGCAGCTTGGTGCTGGTGGAGAGGGCGTTGAAGAAGCGGTAGAAGCCGCCGGCGGTGAGGCGCTTCATCGGGGTGTCGGCGCTGCGATCGACCCGGATGCCGTAGACGGTGTCGTAGTCACCTGTCTGCCACAGCTTGACGAACTCCAGGATGAGGGAGGGGGGATCTTGCAGATCCACGTCCATGGGGACCATGGCATCGCCCTTGGCCTGATGCAGGCCTGCGGTCATGGCCGCTTCCTTGCCGAAGTTGCGGGCCAGGTTGACCAGGGTCACGCGCGGGTCGCGGGCGATGGCCTGCTCGACCACTTCGCGGGTACGGTCGCGGCTGCCGTCGTTGACGAACACGATTTCAAGCCGGTCTTTGAGGGGGGCCAGTTCGGCATCTATCGCGCTGATGAAGGCGTCTATGCTCTCTTCCTCGTTGTAAACGGGCACGACCAGAGAGAGTCGAAAATCGGCATGCGACATGGGAACTTCCTTATTGAAAGAATTATTTTATAAGACTGCAGGGATCTTCAACTTCACTGAGCGACGGTCAGACGTACCGACTGGACGTTGAGCGGTGTCGGAGCGGAGAGCGCCAGGAAGTTGGGATGCTTGGGATCGGCCGTCAGGGAGTCGCCCGGCAGGTTGAGCCGGATCTCGTTGATGCCCGCCTTGGCCAGCTTGACCGTGGTGGTGAAATCATGACCCAGGGCCACCTTGAGCAGGGTGCCTGCTTCCGGGCTGTTGATCCTGGCCTGGATGGTGAGCTGCTCAGGTTGGGCCTGCTGCTTGGGCAGCACGAAATAGAGGCCGCCCTTGCCACTGAGCTGGGTGCCTTCGGCACTGGGCTTCTTGGCCCAGCCTTCGCTAGAGAGGAAGCGGCTCGGTTTGGTCAGGTTGAGCTCGTTGCCCGGCTGGTAAGTCATGCTGGAGTTGTGCTCCCAGAAGCGGGTCTTGCCTTCCAGGTAATAGAGCTTGTAAGCCAGGCTCACGTTGGGGTGAGCGGCCAAGTAGAGGGTGTAAAGGTAAAAACCGCTCAATGCCAGTATGGCAGCCAGAAAACCGAACTTTTTGTAGGTCATATTACTCACTCGATGCCCGACGGATAGGTAGGCTGGATTCGCGCATATGCTAATCCAATTGCAAAAAAAGCATAGTGGATCACAAAAATAAATTTGCTCACATATTAACCCCCAATGCCCCTGCAGACCAAGGGACTTTGGGGTCGTGTGCATCCTGCCTCTGCAGTGGGCTTGCAGCATGGCCTGGGGCCCTGTCCTGCCCATGGCTTCATCAGGCAAATGGCTGATATTGCGCATTGCTGTGGCAGGATCTGTCGCCATTTCTCTTCGGCAGAATTAAGATGGGCCGTCCCGCCGTCAAGGATGACTCATGAGACTGCTAGTTCTGTGCCTGCTCTGCTGCCTGCCCCTTCACTCGCTGTTGGCCCAACCGCTCTGTACTTCTCCCCTGCGCGTCGGTTTCGACGACTGGCCCCCTTATCACTATTACCAGCAGGAGAACGGCCACCGGGAGTTGCGCGGCTTCGCGGTCGACTATCTCAACGCCGTCTCGGCCAGGCTGGGCTGTCGCCTCGTCTATCTGGAGCGTCCCTGGAAGCGGGGGCTGCACGATCTGGAGCAGGGCCGGCTGGACATCGCCATGGAAGCCTATTTCGTTGAAGACAGGGCGCGCTATGCCTGGTTCTCCAACGCCTACAACCCGGGGCGCACGGCACTCTGGGTGCGCAAGTCCGGTGACAAGGGGGAGCAGGATCTGGCGAGTTGGCTGGCCAGGGGCAACAGGCTGGGGGTGACCAGGGACTACAACTATGGCCCCGAGATAGCCCGTCTGTTGCAGCGCTACCGCGCCCAGGTGAGCGAGGTCAATGACGTGCAAAACTATCGCAAGCTGCAGCTGGGACGGATAGACGGATTTCTTGGGGATATTCTGGCCACCCCCTGGGGTCTGAAGAGAGAGGGACTGGCAGAGGAGGTCGTCCCCCATATCATGGGGGTCTATGAGACGCCGACCTTCTTCATGCTGAGCAAGAAGACCTTGTCGGGGGAGTTTGTGCAGCGTTTCAACCAGGCGCTCGAGGCCGTTGGCAAGAGTGAGGAGCATGCGCTCATCTGGCGCCGTTACGTGCCCGCCCGCTAGCAAAGTCGCCAGCATTCACGCATCATGGGCACCTGACCGTGGCGCCTGACAGGCCGAAGTGAACCGATATGAGGTAAGCGTGGTAAGAAGCATGGGTAAGAAGTATTGGTTGGCATTGGCAAACCTTATCTGGCTGGGCTGCTGGCCGGTGGGCATGGTCCACGCCAGCACAGAACAGATGGTGGTGGCCAGTCCCAGCATCCAGCATGACTGGTATCAGAACAGCACCGCCGAGCAGGCGCGCCATGAGCTCGAACTGCAGCTGCAGGAGGCGGTACTTGCCCAGCTGCACCCGGATTTCTACCGGCTCTGGCAGCAGTTGCAGAAGACTCCGGCCGACAGGCGTGGTGCCCTCTATGACGAAGCCTTCGGCAAGCTGGCGCGTTTCCAGCAAGCCTGGCGCGCCATGGACCTGGTCGCCCGCGAGCAGATGCAGACCCTCAAGCTGGACCTGACCAAGCCCCTGGCCCACGAGCCCCTGGGTGACAACCTGCTGGATCAGGTCAAGCAGCTCAGGCCCCAGGTCGCCGAATACGAGGCCGTGCGCGACGAAGTGCGCAAGCTGCTGGCCATGCCCATGGCCAAGCATTGGCCGACTCTGGACATGCCGACCCTGCGAGCCGGGGAGAGCGCCACCGAGCTGGGGCAGATCCGCTCCATCCTCAACGAGCTGGGGGACGGTGCCCCCACCCATCAGGACAGCCTCTACGACGCGTATACCGAGCAGGCCATCAAGCAGTTCCAGCGCCGCCACGGCCTGACCGCCGACGGCATCATAGGCCGCCAGACCCGCTCCTGGCTCAATACCGGGCCGCAGGTGCGTGCCAGCCTGCTGCTGCGCAACCTGTGGCGACGGGACCTGGTGGATCACCTCGCCGGTCGCTACGTGCTGGTCAATATCCCGGATTACCGCCTGAGCGTGGTGGAGTCCGGCAGCGAGGTCTTCACCAGCAGAGTCATCGTCGGCAAGGAGCAGCGGGCCACCCCCATCCTCGCCAGCGAGATCCGCTCCATAGTGCTCAACCCCGCCTGGCATGTGCCGCGCTCCATCCTGAGCAAGGACATTCTGCCCAAGCTGGGTCGGGATCCCGCCTATCTGGATCGCGAGCAGTTCGAGGTGATCGACGGCGAGGGCAACCCGGTGCAGTTCAGCGAAGATGGCTGGCACCATGCGCTGGCGTCCGGCTTCCCTTACCGGTTGCGGCAAAAGCCGGGGGATCACAATGCCCTGGGGCGCTACAAGTTCTACCTGCCCAACAACGACGCCATCTACCTGCATTCGACGCCGCGCAAGGCCCTGTTCGAGCAGGGGGCGCGTGCCTTCAGCTCCGGCTGCATCCGGGTCGAGCACGCGGACGATCTGGCCGAGCTGCTGCTCGCCGACTCCCGTTATCAGCCGGACAAGGTCGCCAGCATACTGAAAGAGACCCAGACCAAGTGGCTGCCGTTGACCACTCCTATCCCTGTCTTCACCGTCTACTGGAGCAGCTGGATCGATGAAGAGGGACGTCAGCAACTGCGCAATGACATCTACGGATTCGATCGAGTGAGCTTCCAGAGCCGCTTGCTGTGATCCCCGCCACAGAGTGAAGCGCCCGGCTCATGCCGGGCTTTTTCATGGGCGCTTGCGGTTTGACATGACTTTCATGGGCGGGTAGTTTCGGCCTCTGTATCAAATTCATTCACCACTGTTACTTCACTCTGGAATGGACGGACAACGGATGCTGGAACAAGAGATAAGCCGACGCCGTCTGCTGCTGGGGGCCGGTTGCCTGATGGGGGCCAGCCTGCTGTCGTTCCCGGCCGCGGCGAGCCGCAGCACGACAGGGCGTGAACTCAGCTTCTTCAACCTCAATACCGGCGAGCGGGTCAACGCCAGCTATTGGGAGAATGGCCGCTATCTGAACGATGGCCTGGCGGAACTCAACCATATCTTCCGCGACTATCGCCGCAACGAAGTGTTCAACATCGACAGAAAGCTGTTCGATCAGCTGTTTCTGCTGCAGCACAAGCTGGGCCGCAAGGGGGAAATTCAGCTCATCTCGGGTTACCGCTCCCCGGCCACCAATCGCCAGAAGCGCCAGCGCAGCCGTGGGGTCGCCAAACACAGCTACCACACCCTGGGGCAGGCGGTGGATGTGCGGATCCCCGGCGTGCAGCTGGCGCACCTGCGCAAGGCGGCCCTGAACCTCAAGGTCGGCGGCGTGGGTTACTACCCCTCCGACAACTTCGTCCACCTCGATACCGGGCCGGTACGGAGCTGGTAACGGGTTGGCACAGGGTGGCCCCGAGCTGCTAGGCTCTGGACACTATCCAGAGGAGAGACAGATGAAGCATATTTTGCTTGGCGGGCTGATCGCCCTGCTGCTGACCGGGTGCAGCAAGCTGAACCGGGAAAACTACGACAAGCTGAAGATGGGGATCAGCTATGCCGAGGCGAGCGCCATCTTGGGCAAGGCGGAGCGTTGCGACGATGCGCTCGGCACCACCAGCTGCGTCTGGGGCGGGGACGGCAAGAACATCAAGATCCGTTTCATCGCCGACAAGGCCACCTTCTTCAGTTCGGAAGGGATCAACTGAGTCAGTTTTTCACTGTCATCAGCAACAAAAAAGCGCCATCCGGCGCTTTTTTGTTGCGTGCAATCCAGCCAATCCAGCCAGAAACTGGCGCGCTCAGTGGGTGGCGTACTGGTAATTGAAGGTGGGGAGTCCCCACTTGAAGCGCACCGCCAGCAGCCGCAGCACGAAGCCGATGCCGATGGCCCCGAAGGCGGCCCAGTCATTGGGCAGGCCTTGATCCAGTGCGAAGCAGTAGAGGGCGGCCGTCACCAGGGAGACGGCGGCGTAGAGCTCGCGCTTGAACACCAGCGGGATGCGCTGGCACAAGAGATCCCGCAGCACGCCGCCAAAGACGCCTGTCACCACCGCCATGATGCAGGCGATGCCGGCCCCGTGCCCCATCTCGAGCGCCCGGGCCGCACCAAAGATGGAGAAGACCACCAGTCCCAGGGCATCGAGGGCCAGGAACAGCTTGCCGAGATAGCGCATCAGCGGGGCCGAAATGACCCCCGCCATGGCCGCCCCCGCCACCAGCAGCACATATTCGGGGTGTTCCACCCAGAGCAGGGGATAGTGCCCGAGCAGCACATCCCGGATGGTACCTCCCCCTATGGCCGTCGCCGAGGCGATGATGACGACACCAAACAGATCCATCCGCCGCCGACCCGCCGCCAGCGCGCCAGTCATCCCTTCGGCCACCAGGCCGAGCAAGAAGAGTGCATGTAACATGAGTTATCCCAGGGTGCGAGAAAGGCCCGCATCCTAACAAGCCTGGCCTGGCACGACAAGCACTCTCATGTTTGCATTAGATTAAGTAATGAAAAGGGGGCCTGTGCCCCCGTTTTTGGTTATGACTGCGCGGCTCAGCGGCGGAGCTGTTCGCTGCGATACTGATCCACCCACATGGCGGTGGCGCCACAGATGGCGACCGGCATCACGAACAGATTGACCACGGGAATGGCGGAGAAGAGGGTGACCAGGGCGCCGAAGCTCAGGCACTTGCCGCGGCGCTGCTTCAAGGCATCGCGCATGGTGATGAAGTCGATCTTGTGGTTGTCGAACGGGTAGTCCACATACTGGATCGCCATCATCCAGGCGCTGAACAGGAACCAGAGCACGGGGGCCAGGGTCTGGCCCACCACCGGAATGAAGAACAGGATCATGCAGCCGATGGCCTTGGGCAGGTAGTACTTCAGCTTGGTCCATTCGCGGCTGAAGGTGCGCGGCACATCCTTGACCACGTCCAGCATGCCGGTGTCGCTCACCGCCTCGCCGGTGAGGATCTGCTCCACCTTCTCCGCCAGCAGGCCGTTGAAGGGGGCCGCTATCCAGTTGATCACCGAGCTGAAGATGAAAGAGAACACCACCAGTATGGTGATGAGGGCGATGGGCCACAGCAGGTAGTCGAGCCAGGAGAGCCAGGCCGGGATCTGCTGGTGCAGCCAGGCGAACAGGCCGTCGAGTTGCAGCAGCAGGGCATAGAAGGCGCCGGCGAACAGCACGAAGTTGACCAGCAAGGGGATCAGCACGAAGGTGCGGATGCCCGGCTGGCGGATGAGGGAGAAGCCGCGCAGGAAGTAGTCTGCACCGCTGACCGAATCTTTGACCATGTGAGGAGATTGGCTCATCTGAGATCCATCAATGAAGGGGTAGGGTGCCAGCATATTACAAACAAGCCTCCAATTTGGTAAAGTCGCGAACTATTCCTGATATCCCGCCCGGTCAGGCCGGGCGTCGGATGATATTCGTGGGCTGACAGCCCGCCCGCAGCCTCTTCACTTCTCCACTGATACGGGTCGCCATGCGTCTGAAACTGATCAAACTCGCCGGCTTCAAGTCGTTCGTCGAGCCGACCCGCATCGAACTGTCGGCCGACATGACCGCCGTGGTGGGCCCCAACGGCTGTGGCAAATCCAACGTCATCGACGCCGTGCGCTGGGTGCTGGGGGAGAGTTCAGCCCGCCACCTGCGCGGCGAGAACATGACGGACGTCATCTTCAACGGCTCCATCAACCGCAGCCCCCATGGCCGCGCCTCGGTGGAGCTGGTGTTCGACAATCCCCACAACCGGGTGCCCGGTGAATTTGGCCGTTATACCGAGATCTCGGTACGCCGCGAGGTGTTGCGAGACGGATCCAACCACTACCAGATCAACGGCCAGAAGTGCCGCCGCAAGGACGTGACCGATCTCTTCCTCGGCACCGGCCTGGGTCCGCGCAGCTACGCCATCATAGAGCAAGGCACCGTCAGCCGGCTGGTGGAGTCGCGCCCGGCGGATCTCAAGCTCTTCATGGAGGAGGCGGCGGGGGTCTCCCGCTACAAGGAGCGGCGCCGGGAAACGGAGCAGCGCATCCGCCACACCCAGGAGAACCTGGAGCGCCTCGGCGACATTCGTGGCGAACTGGGCTCCCGCCTCGAGCACCTCAAATCCCAGGCCGAAACCGCCGAGCGCTACAAGCAGCTCAAGGGTCGTTCGCGCGCCGCAAGGGCCGAGCTCATCGGCTCCGAGCTGTGGGCGCTGGAGACCCGCCTCGGCGAGGCCAAGAGCGAGCTGGCCCAGGCCGAGCAGGCGCTGGCGGCGCTCGATGCCAAGCGCACCGCCGACGAGGGGCGCCACGTCACCCTGTCGGTGGCCCGCCAGGAGGCCCAGGCCGAGCAGGCGAGTCGTCAGCAGCAGATCTTCCTCGGCGGCCAGGCCATCGCCCGCCTCGAGCAACAGCAGCTGCACCAGACCGAGCTCGGTCGCGACTGGCAGGTGCGGCGTCAGGCCCTCGGCGAGCGCATCGACAGCATCAAGGAGCAGCTGGCCAGCCAGCAGGAGCAGCAGGCCGAGGGCGTCCTCCAGGGAGAGGTGGAGTCGGCGCGCCTCGAGCAGTGTGAGCAGTTACTCGCCGACCAGCAGGCCGTTCGCCTCGCGGCCGGCGAGCGGCTGGAACTGGCCCGCCAACGCCAGCAGCAGTGGCAGCAGCAGCTCGGCCAGGCACAGGGCAGTCTCAACCAGACCCGCACCCAGTTGAATGGCCTGCAGGAGCTGCAGGCCAAGACCCGGCTGGCGCGACTCAAGCTGGCGGATGAACAGGCCGGCCCCCTCGGCGGGGAAGGTGAGAGCCTGCAACCCGCGCTGGATGCCCTGTCGGCCGAGCTGGCGCTCTCCCGGGCCCGCCACGGGGAGCTGGAGGCGCAATGGCAGGCCAGCCTGGCCAGTCACGAGGCTCTCAAGGGAGAGCGGGATCGGCAGGGCGGTCTGCTGCGCGAGCTCGGGGCCCGCCTCACCACTCTTAATCAGATGCTGGGGGAGCAGATGCTGGGCGCCACCCTGGCGGATCGGCTGCAGGTCGCCCCCGAGTGGACCCAGGCGCTGGACAAGGTGCTCGGGCGCTGGCTCACCGCCCAGCCGGGGGACCAATGCAACCTCGAGCAGGGGGGGCTCTGGATAGGCCCGGCTCACCCTGCGGTGCCTGGCACCCTGGCGGCCCGGCTCGAGGGGGATCACATCCCCGCCTTCCTCAACGTCATCTGGCTGGCCGATGACAGGGAGACGGCCCTGGCCCGCCAGCCATCTCTCTTGGCCGGTGAGTCTGTGCTGACCCCCGCGGGGGACTGGTTTGGCCCGAACTGGGCCGATCTCGGCCAGGGCGGCGCTCTCGGCACCCTGGCGTTGCTCGGTGAACGTGAGCGGTTACACACCGAACTGACCGCAGGGGAGCAGGCGCTGGTTCAGCTGGATGCCCAGTTGAAGGCAGCAGATGCCGACCGTGCCCATTTGCACAGCGCCTTTGAGGCGAGTCAGCGCACCCTGCGCGAGCAGGAGCAGCAATGGCAGCAACTGCGGGAAGCCTGGAGCCTGCAGCAGGGTCAGCGTCAGGAGCGGCTGCTGCGCCTCGGCCAGCTTGGGGAAGAGTTGATCCGGCTGGACAAGGAGCAGGCCGAGGAGGCCGAGCGACTGGCCGTGGCCCAGCAGCAGCTCGAGCTGGAAGAGGCGCACCTTGCCGAGCTGCAGGAGCAGGGAGAGCCGCTTGCCGAGGCACTCTTGCTGGCCCAGGAAGGGGTCACAGGTGCCGAGCGAGCGCTGGAGGAGGCGCGTGCGCGCCGGGAGCAGCAGCAGGCAAGCTGCCAGCGCTGGCAACTGGCGCAGCAAAATCTGGCGCAGCTCATCACCCTGCGCGAGCAGGAGCTGGCCCGGCTCGGGCTGGAGCTGGCCGAGCTAAAGGGACCGGACGCCCAGGCGGTGCAGGACATCTCGCCCCTGCTGGCGGAGCAACGCAACCTGGAGGCGCAGCAGCTCGCCTGCCATCAGCGGCTCGCCGAGCTGGAGCGCCAACTGGCCGAGCTGGAGCAGGCCAGAAGCGCCGATCACAAGCAGCTGGTGACCCTGCAGGAGAAACTCGCCCAGCTCAGACTGGAGCGGGAGCGCAACCTGACCCGGCGACAGGGGCTGCACGAGCAGTTCGAAGAGCTGGGAGTGCGCCTGGTGGATCTCGATCAGGCCGTGCTGATCGCCGCCGATCGCGGCAAGTTGCGCCAGGAGATCCACATGCTGGAGACACAAGTGGAGGCACTTGGCGCCATCAACCTGGCGGCGCTGGAGGAGTATGAAGAGGCGAAAACCCGCGCAAGCTACCTGGAAAACCAGTGCCAGGATCTGGAGCAGGCGCTGGAAACCTTGAGCCAAGCCATTAAAAGAATTGATAAAGAAACACAAATACGCTTCCGCGACACTTTCGATAAGGTCAACGAAGATTTAAAATCCCTGTTCCCGAAAGTGTTCGGGGGGGGCAGTGCCTGGCTTGAGCTGACCTCGGACGATCTTTTGGAAGCCGGAGTGAGCATCATGGCAAGACCTCCGGGCAAGAAGAATGCTACCATTGCCCTGCTTTCCGGGGGGGAGAAGGCGCTAACCGCCCTTGCGCTGGTTTTTGCCATCTTCAGACTCAATCCAGCACCCTTCTGTCTGCTGGATGAGGTGGATGCACCGCTCGATGAAGTGAACGTGGGTCGCTTCTGTTCTCTTGTCAAAGAGATGTCGAGCACAGTACAGTTCGTTTACATCAGTCATAATAAGGTCTCCATGGAGATGGCCGAGCAGCTGATAGGCGTCACGATGCAAGAGCCCGGGGTTTCTCGCATCGTGTCGGTTGACATCGGTGAAGCCGTCGCTTTGGCTGAGCAAAACTAGAAAGAGAAGCAGCTAATGCAGGAATTGCGTTACATCTTGGTTGCCCTGGGCGGTATTGCCATCGCGGCATTGCTCATTCACGGGTTGTGGAGCAACAGAAAGAACCGTCAGGCACCGATCAAGGAAAAACCCCTGGGTCGGATGGAGTCCAAGTCACGGGATCGTGACAGCGATGCGTTTGACAGCGATGGCATTGGCCAGGTGCGTGTGGTCAGCGGTGGCCGTCGTGCCGAGCCCAAGCTGCGCAGCGACGAGGCCCATCAGCCGGAACCCCGCCGTGCCGCCACAGTGCCCGCCTTCGATGACGACGAGGATGACGAGCTGCCGCCGCCCGTGGTTCGCAAGCCAGCCCCTCGTCCGGTGACGCCGCCGCCCGTCTATGAAGAAGAAGACGACTATGACGAGCCGAGCGCCGAGCCTGTCGAAGAGGTGCCTGCCGCGCCGGTACGCAAGCCTGCCCAGGTGATCCGCCGCACCCCGGTGCACCGCTCCCGCCCCCAGCGCGAACCCATGATGCAGCCACTGGACGACGAGCCGCTGGTGGAGCCGGCCTACGCCCAGGCGCCGACCTTCGGTGCCCGCGAGCCCGCGCCGCAGCAGCAAGTCCGCTATGCCCAGCCCGCGCCTGCGTATGAAGAGCCCGATTATGATGACGAGCCCGCCTACGAAGAGCCGGTCCAGGTGGCCGAGCCCGTCCAGGAGCTGCCGCCGGTCGAGAAGATCTGGCAGGACGTCTATGTCATCAACCTGATGGCGCGTCCTGGTCACGATCTGCAAGGGGCTACCCTGCTCTCCTCCCTGCTGGCGCTGGGTTTCAAGTTTGGCGAGATGGATATCTTCCACCGTCACGAGGATCTCAACGGCAAGGGTGAAGTGCTCTTCTCCATGATCAACATGGTCAAGCCGGGCACCTTCAACCCCTACCGCATGGAGCAGTTCAGCACCCCGGGTGTCTCCCTCTTCATGCAACTGCCCCTGCGCAGCAACGCGGCTTTTGCGTTCGAGCACATGCTGCAGGCGGCGGATCAGCTGGCGAGCGATCTCGATGCCATGCTGACCGATGCCTCGCGCAGCCCGCTCAGCGATGACGATATTGCCCGTTATCGCCATGAGCTGGCGGCCTACGAGGCCAGCCGCGACTGATGCGCCGTGGGCCTCAGCAATGAAAAGTGCGGTACCCCGGTGCCGCATTTTCATTTCTGCCCCAGACTGATTGTTCCATCACACTTCGAGACTTCTTCATGAGCGACATCCTCTCCCGCCACCGTCAACTGTGTGAGCTGCTGACCGAATACGGCCATCAGTACTATGTGCTGGACGAGCCGACTGTGCCGGACGCCGAATACGATCGCCTGATGCGCGAGCTGATTGCGCTCGAGGCCGAGCACCCCGAGCTGAAAACCCCGGCCTCTCCCAGCGTGCGGGTCGGCGGCCAGCCGCTCTCGGCCTTCAGCCAGGTGCGCCACGAGATCCCCATGCTGAGCCTGGACAACGTCTTCAGCGCCGAGGAGCTGCAGGCCTTCGAGCAGCGTATGCGCGACCGCCTCAAGCGCGAGATAAGCTTCACCTTCTGCTGCGAGCCCAAGCTGGATGGTCTGGCGGTCAGCCTGCTCTATGTGGACGGCCAGCTGATGCAGGCGGCCACCCGGGGGGATGGCGCCACGGGGGAGGAGATCACCGAGAACGTGCGCACCATCAAGGCCATTCCGCTCATCCTGCGGGGCTCGGGCTGGCCCGCCCGTTTAGAGGTGAGGGGGGAGGTCTTCATGCCCAAGGCCGGTTTCGAGGCGATGAATGCCAAGGCGCTGGCTGCTGGCGAGAAGGTGTTCGTCAACCCGCGCAACGCCGCCGCCGGCAGCCTGCGCCAGCTCGATTCCCGCATCACCGCCAGCCGTCCCCTGAGCTTTTACGCCTATGGCGTGGGGGTAGGCGGCGACGAGCTGGGGAACTCCCACTATCGTCGCCTCACTCAGCTCAACGCCTGGGGGCTGCCGCTCAGTCCCGAGGTGAAGCTCAAGGAGGGGGCGGCCGGCTGCCAGGCTTTCCACGACGACATCCTGGCCCGCCGTGGCGAGCTGCCCTACGAGATCGACGGCGTGGTCTACAAGGTGGACGACATAGCACTGCAACAGGAGCTCGGCTTCGTGGCCCGGGCCCCGCGCTGGGCCACGGCCCACAAGTTCCCGGCAGAAGAGGAGATGACCCTGCTGGAGAATGTCGAGTTCCAGGTCGGCCGCACCGGCGCCGTGACCCCGGTGGCCAAGCTCAAACCCGTGTTCGTCGGTGGCGTCACCGTCTCCAATGCCACCCTGCACAATGCCGACGAGATTGAACGCCTTGGCGTCATGATCGGCGATACCGTGATAGTGCGCCGGGCGGGGGACGTGATCCCGCAGATCGTCGCCGTGGTGGAGGCCCAGCGCCCCGCGGATGCCCGCGAGATCCTCTTCCCCACCCAGTGCCCTGTGTGCGGCTCGGCGGTGGAGCGACTGGAAGGGGAGGCGGTGACCCGCTGCTCAGGCGGCCTCTTCTGCGAGGCGCAGCGCAAGGAGGCGATCAAGCACTTCGCCGCTCGCCGCGCCATGGACGTGGACGGTCTGGGTGACAAGATAGTGGAGCAGCTGGTGGACAAGGGGCTGGTGAAGACCCCGGCGGATCTGTTCAGCCTCAACGCCATCCAGCTGGCGGGTCTCGAGCGGATGGGGCAAAAATCTGCCCTCAATCTGGTGGCGGCCATCGACAAGGCCCGCAGCACCACCTTGCCCCGCTTCCTGTTTGCCTTGGGCATTCGCGAAGTGGGGGAGGCGACTGCCCTCAACCTGGCCAACCACTTCCTCACCCTGGAGGCCCTGCGTGCCGCCTCGGTGGAGCAGTTGCTCGAGGTGGCCGATGTGGGCGACATAGTGGCCAAGCATGTCTATTACTTCCTGCGCCAGCCCCACAACATCGAAGTGCTGGAGGCCCTGCTGGCGGCAGGTATCCACTGGCCGGCCATCGAGAAGAAGGAGGCTGCACAACAGCCCTTCGCCGGCAAGACCTTCGTGCTGACCGGCACCCTCACCACCTTGTCGCGCAACGATGCCAAGGCGGCGCTGCAGGCCCTGGGGGCCAAGGTGGCGGGCTCGGTGTCGGCCAAGACGGATGTGCTGGTGGCAGGGGAAGCCGCTGGCTCCAAGCTCGCCAAGGCGCAGGAGCTCGGCATCACCGTCTGGACCGAAGCCGAGTTGCAGGCGGCGCTCCAGCCCTGAGTCGACAGGCGCACAAGAGAGACAGACCCGGCCATCTGGCCGGGTCTGTCGTTTTCGGGTTCAGTCGACATAGATCACCCGCCCCTGCCATCTGGGTGGTGCCTCAAGCTGCCAGCGTGCCAGCTCGCTCTTGCTGAACAGGTATTCGCCGCGCTGGGCGGCGCGGGGTGAGAGGGCCCCCGGCGCCGTGCCCGCCAGTATGGCATTGGCAAGCTCGGCCGCCTTCTCCCCCTGAGTGCGACCATCGAGCACCAGGCCGCCTATGGTGCGGCCCGGCCCTACCGCAAACTCCCAGAAACCGAACAGGGGCACAGGGCTGTTGGCGCTGGTCCAGGCCAGTACCTGCTGCTCGCTCACATGGAGCCCCTGCTCGTCAGTGAGTGTGTGATAGAGGCCGAGGAAGATAGCTTCATAGCCGTTCTGCCGACTGGCGAGCACCGTCTCCTGCCAGCGCCTGTAGTCGTTGAATTGCCGGCTGCTTACCCGGGTCTGGCCGACCTTGAGCTCGCTGCGGGCCTTGAACTCGTGCTCTATGGCGGTGCGCGCCACCTCGCTCTCGTCAAACAGCACCAGCGCCTGCCTGATGCCCCCCATCAGCTGGCTCATCTCGCTGATGTTGCGCTTGAGCAGGGGGCGCTCCAGCACGCCTGTGATCAGGGGGGAGCCGACCAGTCCCTTGGGGCGCGGGTTTTCGTTCATGCCGAGAAACACCACAGGGGTGCCGAGGGCGGCGATGGGGCGGGCGAGAGCATTGATGGCGTTGTCGTCGCCGAGCACCACCAGGGCCGGCTTGCGCGCCTGATAGGCCGCCATCCCCTGGCTGACGAGCTGCTCCCGGGTCTGGTGAGGCTGGCGCTTGGTATCCAGGTAGAGATGGCTGATGTGGTGTTCGCCCTTTAGGTGCTTCTTCAGGCCGGCGCTGTAGCTCTGATCCCACAGATTGGCCTGATGGTAGCTGCTGATCACCAGGATCTCGGCGGCCATCAACTGGAGCGGGAAAAGGGCTAGCAGGAACAACACCTTGGTCACGTTCATCTTCCATTGGCAGGACACTGCACCCATTATGTGCGTTCCGGCTCCTTGATGCCTTCGTCAATTGTTGTCAGATGGTGCCTTTCTTGCTTGGCTCCCTCATCGGGCGCCAGCCCGCCCCCCGTCTGGGATGCGCAGGAATGGCCTCTTTTGGCGCTGGCTGTGAACTGCGCCACTCCTTCCAAAACCTGTCCTGGATCAAGAAACGGGCTATCGCTTTGGGGCCTAATAGCTACCACATATAGGGTTTAGCATAAAAAAAACACCCATATATAGTGTTATCAAGCTGTGCATAAGTCGTCTCCCTCTCAGCGTCAGTCCTGGCCTCTCACGCCTCGGCTGAATGCATGTGCGCCGGGGATAGGGTGTGGAGAAGGGGACTCAACAAGGGTGAGCCCAGGGTGGCTGCCAGGCCTTTAATGCGGGGAAAATCGATGAAACCGGTAGTGATCAAACGTGATGGATGTCGCGCACCATTCAATGGCCAGCTGATCGCCGAGGCAGTGAGCCGGGCGGCGGAAGCGGTCAATCAGGCCAATCCGGCGCTGGCACTGCGCATTGCCAATGCGGTCAGTCAGGAGCTGGAAGGGCGGGGTGAGGTGGATATCCACGAGATCCAGAACCGGGTCGAGAACCACCTGATGGCTTCCGACGACAAGGCCATCGCCCGTGCCTACATCGAATACCGTCACGACCGGGATCAGGCTCGCGAGGCCCGCGGCCGGCTGGCCCAGGAGATCCGTGGCCTGGTGGAGCAGACCAATGCGGCTCTGCTCAACGAGAACGCCAACAAGGACTCCAAGGTGATCCCGACCCAGCGCGACCTGCTGGCGGGCATCGTCGCCAAGCACTACGCCATCAGCCATATGCTGCCCCGGGAGGTGGTGCAGGCCCACGAGAGCGGCGATCTGCACTTCCACGATCTCGACTACTCCCCCTTCTTCCCCATGTTCAACTGCATGCTGATCGACTTGCAGGGGATGCTGACCCACGGCTTCAAGATGGGCAATGCAGAGATTGACACCCCCAAATCCATCAGCACCGCCACTGCCGTGACCGCCCAGATCATCGCCCAGGTGGCGAGCCACATCTATGGCGGTACCACCATCAACCGCATCGACGAGGTACTGGCCCCCTATGTGACCATCAGCTGGCAGAAACACAGGGAAGTGGCCGAGGAGTGGGGCATCAGCGACGTGGACGCCTACGCCATGGCCCGCACCGAGAAGGAGTGCTACGACGCCTTCCAGTCCCTGGAGTACGAGGTCAACACCCTGCACACCGCCAATGGCCAGACCCCCTTCGTCACCTTCGGCTTCGGCCTCGGTGACAGCTGGGAGTCGCGGATGATCCAGGGGGCCATCCTCGGCAACCGCATCGCGGGCCTTGGCAAGAACAAGAAGACCGCCGTCTTCCCGAAACTGGTGTTTGCCATCAAGGATGGCCTCAACCACAAGCCGGGGGATCCCAACTACGACATCAAGCAACTGGCGCTGGAGTGCGCCTCCAAGCGGATGTACCCGGACATCCTCAACCATGACCAGGTGGTGAAGGTGACCGGCTCCTTCAAGACCCCCATGGGCTGCCGCTCCTTCCTCGGCGCTTATGAGGAAAATGGCGAGCTCATTCATGAAGGGCGCAACAACATAGGGGTGGTCAGCCTTAACCTGCCGCGCATCGCCCTCAAATCCCGCGACGAGGCGGATTTCTGGGACAAGCTGGATGCGGCCCTGCGAGTGGCCAAGCAGGCGCTGATGTACCGCATCAAGCGACTGGACGGCGTCAAGGCGCGGGTCGCCCCCATCCTCTATATGGAAGGGGCCTGCGGCGTGCGGCTGAAAGCGGACGACAACGTCAGCGAGATCTTTAAAAATGGCCGCGCTTCCATTTCGCTCGGCTACATAGGGGTGCACGAGACCATCAACGCCCTGTTCGGCACCCAGACTCATCTGTTCGATAGCGATGTGCTACGGGTGAAGGCCATCGCCATCATAGCGCGACTCAAGGCGGCCACCGACGAGTGGAAGGAGGAGACCGGCTACGGCTTCAGTCTCTACTCCACCCCGAGCGAGAACCTCTGCACCCGCTTCTGCCGCATCGATGCCAAGGAGTTCGGCGTGGTAGCCGGGGTGACCGACAAGGGTTACTACACCAACAGCTTCCACCTCGACGTGGAGAAGCAGGTGAACCCCTACGACAAGCTGGACTTCGAGGCACCCTATCCGCCCATCGCCAGCGGCGGCTTCATCTGCTACGGCGAGTACCCCAACATCCAGCACAACCTGGAAGCGCTCGAAAACGTCTGGGACTACAGCTATGACAAGGTGCCCTACTACGGCACCAACACCCCCATAGACGAGTGCTACGACTGCGGCTTCACCGGCGAGTTCGAGTGCACCTCCAAGGGCTTTACCTGCCCGCGCTGCGGCAACCACGACCCGGCCAAGGTGTCGGTGACCCGCCGTGTCTGCGGCTACCTCGGCAGCCCGGATGCGCGCCCCTTTAACGCGGGCAAGCAGGAAGAGGTGAAGCGCCGGGTCAAGCATATGTGAGCCGAGCCCTCACCCTGGCCCTCTCCCAGAGGGAGAGGGAACCGATAGTTGAGCTGTGGGGGCCGAAGAGCGACAGCCATCTCTTGTTCTGATTGGCAAGCTGGTTTCCTCGGGACTATCCGCAATACGTCGCTCTGCACCCTTCTCCCGCTCACCTTGAAAAGAGTGGGAGAAGGGCTGGGGATGAGGGGGCTGAAAATCCATCATCACTTGCCTGTCAAACAGTGAACCGAGAGACAAGATGCACTACCACCAATACTACCCGGTCGATGTGATCAATGGCCCCGGCACCCGGGCTACATTGTTCGTGTCCGGCTGCGAACACCAGTGCCCGGGCTGCTACAACCAGAGCACCTGGCGCCTCGATGGGGGCAAGCCGTTCGATGAGGCGATGAGCGATCGCGTCATCAGGGATCTCAACGACACCCGCATCAAGCGGCGCGGACTGTCGCTCTCCGGCGGCGATCCGCTCCACCCCGCCAACGTCCCCCAGGTGCTGGCGCTGGTGCAGCGGGTGCGGGCCGACTGCCCCGGCAAGGACATCTGGTGCTGGACCGGCTACCTGCTTGGTGAGCTCAGCCCGGCCCAGCGCGAGCTGGTTTGCTTACTGGATGTGCTGGTGGATGGCAAGTTCGAGAAGGAGCTGGCCGACCCCGGCCTGCTCTGGCGCGGCAGCAGCAACCAGATCATCCACGACCTCGACGTCTGGCGTGAGCAGGAGTACAAAAGCCGGATCCCCTGCCAGCTGCTGGCCTGAACATTGCGCTTCCTGGGTGCGCCGACCTCCGTCGGCTGAACCCTGGCTCAATCCCGGGTGAGAAAGGCGCGAAAGGTGTCCGCTGTGGTTTGCAGTTGTGGGCAATGCTGTTTATGGTTAGCCCATCCGAATCACATGACATCTTTCATGAGGAACCATGAGATGAACAATCTGCTCAAGATCCTGCTGGCCATCTTTCTGCCGCCGGTCTGTGCCTTTATCCAGGTGGGGCTCAGCCTGCATTTCTTCATCAACATAGTGCTGACCCTGCTCGGCGGCCTGCCCGGCATGGTTCACGCGCTCTGGCTGGTGGTCAGCGACAAGCGCGCCTGAGTCATTCCTATGCGAACAAGGCCAACCCCAGGGTTGGCCTTTTTATTGCCTGCGAGACTCGCCTGCCAGATGGGAGGGTTCTGAATGAGGTCGATTGGTTGACACTGCCCCTGGTCAAGCCGACCGTTCAGGGAGTCGAGCGGTCACAGGACAAGGAGTGTTGAATGAACTTGAAGATAGTGCTGCTGGGGGCCGCCCTGACGGCACTGTCAAAGATGCGCTATCGGGTCGCCAAGCAGAATCCGGAGGCCATCCCCGTCCAGATGGTGCAGAGCTTCCGGCTCAAGGGGAGGCCCCAATGACAAAGACCCCGGCCAAGGCCGGGGTCTTTGTCATTGTGCGGGGGAGCTGTTGCTGTCGGGGCTTACTGCTCCTTGCAGTCGTTGTAGCGGCTCTGCCACTCCCCGGCTTCATCGCGCATCTCCACAAATCCTTCCTTCCCCTTGTTCCACCAGACCACCTCGTGATCGTCGGTGTAGCGGGCCCCGGAGGCTGAGACCGCCTGGGGCAGGGTGTAGTCCTTGCCATCGGGCAGGGAGAGCTTGACGAAGTTCAGGCTCTCGTCCGAGAGGGAGAAGTAGCGCACCTGCACCTTCTGGTTCTGCTCGCACAGATAGGTGACAGGATCGCCCCCCGTGACTCCCAGTTTGCCAGCGCCCAGATCGCAGCCGCTCAGCAGGGTCAGGGTACCCAGACCCAGTAGTGCCAAATTGGCCTCTTTCATGTTGTCTCCTTAATCGGCGTCATATGGCATTGAGCCTAACAGTTTGGGCCTGCGTCGCAATCTTGATGAGTGCTGGCCGCGTCGGTAAGTGTCCGGATGCATCTATGAGTCAGGCCGGCACGGGCTGGCGGATGTCCGGTGTGGCGAGGGGGCACATCATGGCGCGCTCCAGTATATCCAGGATGTCGCTGTCTAGGGTCTCGTCAAACTTGCGGGCGAACAGGTGATCGCTTTGCTGCAGGGCGTCTGCGTCATCCACCGTGTAGTCGCGCGGGCGCAGCTTGATGTCGCCCATGGGGATCCAGTCGATGGCGCGCTTGTCATCGTTGACTATCTGGCCCTGATAGCTGGTGTTCATGATCACCGTCTGGAAGAAGCCCTCGTCGGCGATCAGGGTGTGGCGGTAGAAAGCCTTGAAGCGATCGACCTCGGGGCTGTGGCTGACGAACTCGCAGAAGGCCCGGCTCAGTATCATCCACTGGTTGCCAATGTAGGGGGTCACACCCGCCAGATAGGGACGGGTCTTCACCGGCTCGCATAGCAGCTCCTGGGCGGTTTCGGTCACATAGTGATCGATGCGGTGCAGGGTGTCCGGCCTGTGCTGGCGCTGATCCGCGACCTTGAGGAAATCCTTGCCCCTGTGATCGCGCAGGAAGTCGTGAATGTCGCGCTGGGAGCGCAGCGGGAAGTCCTGGGCGCTCAGATTGATGAAGAACTCCCACTCCTGGTTCTGCTCCAGCAGCGCCGCTATGCCGCGCAGCTCCGCATCCACCAGGCTGTAACCGCCCCAGAGCGCATTCTTGCTGGGCAGCGTGGCGGCGTTGGGGTAATCGGCCAGAAAGTCGGCTATCTCCTGCTGCAGCTCGGGGCCAGAGCGCTTGTCCACGTGGATCAGGTAGTGGTTGCTGTGGTGGTAAATCGCCCTGAACAGGCGCTTGAACTGATCGGGATAGCGATGAACCAGAATGAGGTAGGCAATCATGTCTATGTGTCCTGTGTGGGCGGCAGGGCGGCGCCAACCAGAACACGGCCTCAGGCCGCAGGCTTGATGCCGGTTCTCGTGGTCTGGCCGCTGTCGCAGAAAAAACGGATGGATGCAGATAACAACAGTGAGAGCCGGCTGCGACAGGGAGGGATGCGCCTAATGGCATCGGGTCGATACAGCGGGTCTGGCGACATCAGGTTGAGGGTGAGAGGTGGGCAAGGGCTGCCCTGGCTGGCGACTCTTTTGCATGACAAGCCTGTCATCAGGTGCAGAGCGCAATCGGCCGGTGAGTGAGGGGCCACAGTAGCACGGTTCCGGCCAGGTTCGGCATTTATCGCCTGCGCCGCAGAATCGTCACTCAATGGAGTCCGGATCTGGTCTCCATATTCACCGCAGTCTCCCAGGCCAGCACCCCGGCCGCAAAAAAAACGCCCCGCAGGGTTGCGGGGCGAAAGACAGCACATCCTTGGCCATTGGAAAGGGGATCAATAACCGAAGCGGGTTGCCTCGAAACGGTTGAGCAGACGGTGGATCAGGTAGCAGGCCAGCAGGGTGGCGACGATGGCAAAGAGGATGCTGCTGACCCGGTAGAGGGCGCTGAACACCAGATCGTTGCCCGGGGTCAGGTACTGGCCAAACAGAATGCCGAGGGTGGTGAGGGCGCCGAAGCCGACCCCGGAGCCGCTCGCCTCCTTCACGTGGGCATGGCTGAACAGCATGGCGCCGAGCCAAAGCAGGGGGGTCACCAGCAAGAGCAAACCGGACCAGTCGTAGAGCACCAGCTGGCCCAGGATGCCGAAACTCACCCCCAGCAGGGTGCCCATGGCGCGCTTGCGGGCGTAGCTCAGGGCCCCGTTCCAGTGCATGGGGAAGAGCACCAGCAGGGTGGTCGCCTGGGCGGACATGGAGTCGCGCAGATCGAACAGCTGGAATACCAGGAACGACAGGGTGGCGATGCTGGCACCTAGCAGGGCCTCGTGGCGCATCCGGTGGGGGGCCTTGGGAGAGGGGGCGGGGGCGGGCCGCGTCTCCGCATCCGGGATCAGGGCCGTCATCAGGTAGGCGATGAGCACCGACAGTATGCTGGCCCAGAGGTTGCTGAAAATGAGATCGTTCAGATCGGTTCCGGGGTAGCTGGCAAAGTGCAGCATGATGCTGAGGCTGAGCACGCCGTTGGCGCCAAACAGGAAGAGGCTGCCCCTGGACATGGCGGCGAAACGGTAGAGGAACAGCAGGAAGACGAGGGGGGTCATCAGCCCGGGATGACTGCCGAACAGGCCGCCCAGCAGGCCGACCTCCAGCCCGCACATGGCGGCGGAGGCGATAAGCTGGCGGGCGGCGTGGCCGTTCATCACCGGGATCATGCCAAGCAGCAACACAGGGGTGACGGTGAAGAAGACCCCGTTGCTCCAGCCGAAGATCTTGCACAGTACAAACCCCAGGGTGCAGCCGAAGGCGATGCGCAGACACTGGCGCAGCTCGTTGGCGGTGAGGGGTCTGTGCCACAGGTTCATGGTCGTCATCTCAATAGATGTAGTGCAGCAGGCTGAGCAGGCGGATCTGGCCGCGGGCAAAGAGCGCGCTCAGGGCGTTGTCCGGCAGCAGCTGGACGGTGGCGCGGGCCCCGGCCGGCAGATGGGCGGGCAACTGATCCAGGGTCAGGTGCAGGCGCAGTCGCTGGGCATCCCGCACCCAGCGATCCGATTCGATGGGGTTGGCCAAGAGGCCGTTGGCGTCGAACTGGCCGGCGCTGACCCCCGCATCCAGGCTGGCGACCCGGGCCGGATAGAGGCGGCCGGGCTCGCCGTCGAAGGCGACCAGTGCGCGGCTTTGCGGGGTGATGTTACGCAGGCTCTTCTCGCGAAAATCGGCGATCACATCCACCTGCTCCGAGACCAGGGCCAGCAGGGGAGCGCCCGCCGTGGCCACGCTGCCGGGCTTGAGCTGCAGGTTGGTGATGATGCCATCCTGGCTCGCATGGACCTGGCTGTAGGTGAGGTTGAGCTCTGCCTGGGCGAGGCGGTTGCGCGCCTGGCGCAGCAGCAGGTTGTCATCACCGGTGAGGCCACGGTTGACGCGAGCCTGCTCCATGCGGGCCTGGCTGGCCAGCAGGTTGGCACGGGCGGTGCGGGCGGCGCTGTCTGCGTCATCTTTCTGCTGCTCAGAGACCATGTGACGGCGATAGAGGGTATCGATGCGCTCGGCCTCCCGCTGTTTCTGGGCGGTCTGGGTCTGCAGCGAGCTGAAGTCGGCGGTGGCGGCGTTCAGGGTCGCATCCAGCTGGCGATTCTGTTGCTCGGCTTGATCTAGGGCGAGTCTGGCCTGCTCGACCGCGAGCTCGAAGGGGGCCGGATCCAGCACGAACAGCAGATCTCCCTGTTTGACGTGCTGATTGTTCACCACCGCGACCTCGATCACCTTGCCGCTGACCTGGGGCGCCATCTTGGTGACGACCCGAGTGGCCATGGCCTGGGGGGTGAGGGGCATCTTGATGTCGGCCAGCAGGAAGTAGCCGAACACCAGGATGAAGCAGGCCATGGCCCACTTGATCCAGCGTTTGAATTGTTGATCCGGGGTCATCTTATTCTCTCTCTTCATGCTGGGCACCGATCTTGCCGAGGGCATTGGCGGAGATGCGGTGCACTATCTCTTCAAACTGGGCCAGCTCCTGCTGGCTGATGCCCGCCAGCAGATCCCGGCGGACTTCCATGATGCGATCTTCGATCTTGTCGAGTAGCGCCTTGCCGGCCGGGGTCAGGGTGACGATGCGGGCGCGCTTGTCCTGGCTGCAGCAGTGGCGCTCGACAAGAGCCAGCTCTTCCAGCTGACCCAGGGTGCGCATCAGGGAGGGCAGCTCTATCTCCAGCGCCTCGGCCAGGGTCTTCTGGCTGAGGTGGCCGCCGAGGCGGCTCAGCTTCCAGAGCGCGGTCCAGCGCGGATGGGTCAAACCCAGGGGGGCCAGCTCGATATCGGCCACGGTGCGCCACAGCCGGTGCAGTCGCCCCAGCTGTTCGGCGAGGGAGAGCTCGCGCAACATCTCCAGATCCTTTTTCATGGCAGATACCTCATATACTTAGCCTGCTAAGCATTATATTTATTTCGCAGGCTAAGTAAAGCGTGATTCAGTTCACATTCAGTTTCTGGGGCAGGGGACGCGGGGAGGGCAATGGTGCTTAAGGTTTCAATGTTTTTATATGGCTTTGCAGGCCCGCTAACCGACAGCAGAGGAGGGGATACGTAGAGTGGCGCCACACCACCCGTTGGAGCATAACAATGAAAAACCTCTCTACCCCCGCAGTACAGATGAAGGGCGCCTGGAGCGACCAGCAGATCGCCGGCATGCCCATGATGATCTTCCTCGGGCTTGCCACCTGCGTCCTCTACGCCGGCTGGAACGGCTCCCTGCCGCTCGGCATGGTCGGCGCCCTGGCGCTGATGTTCGTGCTCGGCACCCTGCTGAGCGAGCTGGGCGAGCGGATCCCCCCCATACGGGAATACCTGGGGGGCGGCACCATACTCGCCATCTTCGGCGGCGCCGCGCTGTTCGAGTACCGGATACTGCCGGCCGAGGCGGGTGAGGTGATCAGCCGCTTCATGAAGGAGGGGGGCTTTCTGAACTTCTTCATCGCCAGTCTGGTGACCGGATCTGTGTTCGGCATGAGCGGTGCCCTGCTGAAAAATGCCGCCATGCGCTACCTGCCGGTGATCCTGGGGGGCGTGGCGCTGGCGCTGCTGAGCGTCGGCCTGGTCGGCTCCCTGATGGGGTACGGCTTCAAGAATGCGGTGCTGCTCATCGGTCTGCCCATCATGGGTGGCGGCATGGGCGCCGGCGCCGTGCCGCTGGTGGAGATCCTCTCCGGCCCCTTGCAGATGTCCAGCGCCGATCTGTTGTCGCGCATGGTGCCCGCCGTGGTGATCGCCAACACCCTGGCCATACTGGTGGGCTCCCTGCTGGCGCGCCTCGGTCGTCGTTACCCCTCCCTGACCGGCAACGGCAAGCTGATGGTCAAGGAAAGCAGCCAGAGCGTCGCCGACGAGCAAGCCGAGGCGCCGACCCTGCAGAGCCTGGGTCTCGGGCTCTTCATCAGCTCCAGCATGTTCGTGCTGGGATCCTTGCTCGGCAACTTCATCCCCATGCACCCCTTCGCCCTGATGATACTGGCGGTGGCCTTTATCAAGGTGAGTGGTGTGTTGCCCCGCCGTTATGAACAGGCGGCCGCCGACTGGTACCAGTTCGTGGTGAGCAACCTCACCCCCTCCCTGCTGGTGGGCATAGGGGTGGCCTACACCAGCATCCCCGAGCTCATCGGCGCCTTCTCGGTCAACTACTTCATCATGGTGCTGACCACTGTGGTCGGCGGCGCCCTGGGGGCTGCCCTGGTGGGGCGCATGATCGGTTTTTATCCCATAGAGGCGGCCATCACCGGCGGCCTCTGCATGGCCAACATGGGGGGCACCGGCGATGTGGCCGTGCTGTCGGCAGCCCAGCGCATGAAGCTGATGCCCTTCGCCCAGATCTCTTCTCGCCTCGGCGGGGCCGTGATGCTGATCCTGGCCACCGCCCTCATCTCTCTGCTCGCCTGACGACCGGATACAGGAAAACGACATGAACGACATCATGATGGGCACCAGTCTGCCCTATGCCGAACGCAAGCGTCAGGGGCTGATGGGGCGCATGCCCCACAAGGAGGAGTCCCTCTCCCAGCAGCGCCGCCGCATCTACCGCCTGGTCTCGGCCATGCAGAGCCCCTTCGATCAGCACCTGCTGCTGCGCCAGTTGCAGGAGGACAACCCCGTGCTGTTTTACGATCTGGTGCGCCACCATCTGCCGGAGCTGCTGCCCATCATCTACACCCCTGTGGTGGGTGAGGCCTGCCAGCGCCACAGCGATCTCTACCTGCGCAGCCACGGTCTCTACCTTTCCTGGCACGACAGGGACGAGCTGGACGCCATCTTCGCTGCGGTGGAGCAGGAGGTGGACGTCATCGTCATCTCCGACGGGGAGCGGGTGCTGGGACTCGGGGATCTCGGCATCGGCGGCATGGGGATCTGCATCGGCAAGCTGGCGCTCTACAGCGCAGCCGGTGGCATCAACCCGGCTCGCACCCTGCCCCTGTGCGTGGATGTGGGCACCAACAACCCGGCCCTGCTGGAGGATGACTCCTACCTCGGCTGGCAGGCCCCGCGCATCGACGGCGAGACCTACTACAGCTTCATGGACAAGGTAGTGGCGGCCATCCATAAACGCTGGCCCCGGGTGGTGCTGCAGTTCGAGGACTTCGCCGGCAAGCATGCCGCCAACCTCCTGGCCCGCTACCGGGACCAGCTCTGCATGTTCAACGACGACATCCAGGGCACGGCGGCGGTCGCCTCCGCCTGCGTGCTGGCGGGATTGCAACAGGCGGGAAGCAGGCTTGCCGACACCCCGGTGCTCATCGTCGGAGCGGGCTCGGCGGGCTGCGGCATCGCCGCCATGCTGGCCCGCCTGGCGGGCAGCACTGAGCGGGTGCAGCTGTTCGACCAGGACGGCCTGGTCTGCCTGGACAGGGCCAACCTGACTCCCTCCCAGCAGCCCTTCGCCCGCCCGGTAGAGGAGGTCTGCGGTTCCCTGCCCGAGCTCATCGCCCGGCTGCGCCCCGGGGTGCTGATCGGGGTGAGCGGCCAGGGCGGCCTGTTCGACGAGGCGGTGCTGACGGCCATGGGGGTGGCGTGCGAGCGCCCTGTGATCTTGCCGCTCTCCAACCCGACCCGCAGCGCCGAGGCGACCCCGGAGCAGGTGTGGCGGGCCACGAGCGGGCACGCCCTGCTCGCCACCGGCAGCCCCTTCGCCCCGGTCGAGGTAGGGGGGGAGATGCGGGTGGTCTCCCAGTGCAACAACGTCTATGTCTTCCCGGGCATTGGCCTCGGGGCCTGCGCGGTCAAGGCGCGGCGCATCAGCGATGGCATGTTGCAGGCGGCGGTGCGGGCGGTGGGGGCCTATCAGCTGGCGGAGGGGCGGTTGCTGCCCCCCATAGAGGAAGTGGGGGAGGTAGCCCGCGCTGTTGCCAGGGCCGTGGCCCTGACCGCCCGCGAAGAGGGGCTGGCGGATTTTGACGGTGATCCCGCGCCGCTCATTGACCAGACCTGGTGGCGCCCGCACTATTGGTCCGCCTCCTGAGCTTGCAAGGTTAATCGATGAAACTGCGCCACCAACTGGTCACCCTCTCCCTCGGGCTGTCACTGCTGCTGATCCTGATCCTGGGAGCCCTGCTCGCCCTCTTCATCCGCCACCTGCTGGAGAGCAACCTGGAGGAGAAGGGGAGCGATCTGGCCCGGGTGCTGGCGGCGGATACCCGGGTGGTGCAGGCCCTGCAGCAGGGTAATGATCCCGGCCTGCGGGACTATGTGCAGGGGATCTGCAACCGCACCGATGCCGCCTACATGGTGGTGACCGACGAGCATGCCCGCCGCCTGAGCCACCCCTCCTCCGAGCTGATCGGCGCAACCTTCCGTGGCGAGGACATCTGGCCGGCGATCCAGGAGCGGCGCAGTTATTGCTCCAGGGACAAAGGCACGCTCGGCCCGGCCATTCGCTGCTTCTCGCCGGTGATAGGGGCGGACGGACGCACCATAGGGGCGGTGGCGGTGGGTTACCTGATGAAGACGGTGGAGGGCATCTATCTGGAGCGGATCGCCCTGCTCATCAGTGCCATCGGCGCCGTGCTGGGCTGCGGCCTGCTGCTGGCGCTCTTGTTGCAGCACCGGCTGCGGCGCACCCTGCTGGATCTGGAGCCGGAGACCATAGTCAACCGCTTCGCCCAGCAGGATCTGGTGCTGGAGGGCATCTCGGAGGGGATAGTGGCCCTCGATGGCAATCATCGCATCAAGATGCTCAACAGCGCGGCCTTCTACCAGTTGCGGCTACCGGGCACCGGCCGCCACGCCCTGCTGGGTCAATCCCTGGCCGAGCTGGCCCCCAGCCTGCTGCCCGCCCTGAACCAGCAGGGGGGGGTGAACTTCACCGTGCAGGGGGAGGCGTTCGTCGGTCACTGGCAGGATCTCAGCGGTCGCGAGCCGGGCCGCATGCTGATCTTCAGCCGACCGGATGGCACCGGCAGCCTGGGGATGCAGGTGACCCATCTGCGCCAGTATGCCGAGATGCTGCGGATCCAGACCCACGAGTTCGCCAACAAGCTGAGCAGCCTCTCCGGCCTGCTGCAGCTCGGTCATGTGGAGCAGGCGGTGGAGCTGATCCAGCAAGAGAACGAGGCCTGCCAGACCATGTTGCAGGATCTGCTGCGCTCCATCGAGAACAAGCCGGTGGCCGGTCTCATCCTCGGCAAGTTCAGCCGGGCGCGGGAGCTCGGGGTCGAGCTGGTGCTGGATCCCGGCTCGGCCCTCGGGGAGTACCCGGCCGAGGTGTCGGCGGATCTCATCACCTGTATCGGCAACCTGCTGGACAACGGCATCAGGGCCGCCTGGGCGAACCGCCTGCGGTGCGCCCCCCGGGTGCTCATCTCGGTGGATGACTTCGGCCGCCGGCTGGTGATCGAGGTGGAGGACAGCGGTGAGGGGGTGGACGAGGCGCTGGCGGATCACCTGTTCGACTATGGGGTCAGCCGCCAGACCGGGGATCATGGCGTAGGTCTCTTTCTGGTCAAGAAGACGGTGGCCCGCCGTGGCGGTGTGATAGAATGGCGCCGCACCGCCGAACAGACAACCTTGTTCGGTATCTATTTGAATAAAAACCAATTGGTGTGAGTCATGAAGCCAATTTTCACTCTTGTTATCGAGGACGACGAGCGGATCGGCGCCATCCTGGCGGAGCTGATCTCCTCGACCCCGGGCTACTCCCTGCTGGGGCGGGCCGAGAGCCTGGCCCAGGCCGATCTCATGATGCGTGCCACCGAACCCCAGTTGCTGGTGGTGGACATCTCCCTGCCAGACGGCTCGGGTCTCGAGTGGGTGAACCGGCTGCGCAGCCACAATCGGGAGGTCCTGGTGGTCATGGTGACCGCCTCCTGCGACGTGGAGACCATACAGCAGGCCCTGAACCTGGGGGTGCAGGACTACATCATCAAGCCGCTGCGGCTGTTTCGCATCCAGCAGAGCCTGGACGAGATCCTGACCCTGCATCGCCGCCTGTGCGAGCGCGGCCTGCTGGAGCAGAGCGATCTCGACCGCCTGATGGGCAAGGGGCGCATTCAGCCGAGGGAGGTGCGCGACACCCCCAAGGGCATAGACGCCATCACCTTGCGCCAGGTGCTGGAGCTGCTGGCCGGGGAGCCGGACACCGCCTTCTCCACCGATACGGTGGCGCTGCGCCTGTCCCTCAGCCGCACCACGGCGCGCCGCTACCTGGAGTTTCTGGAGTCCGAAGACAAGCTGGACGTGGATCTCAACTACGGTCAGCGCGGTCGCCCCGAGCGGCGCTACCACTGGCGCCGGAGCAGCTAAGGCCGCTCGAATCCGGCGATGCAAAAAAGGGAGCCCGAGGCTCCCTTTTTTCATTGCGCAGCAACGGCGTTCGCCGGCTTATGCCCCTTCTACCAGGGCGGGGCGCACCCTCGGCTTGAACTGGGAGATCATGACGCCGGTCAGGATCAGGCCACCGCCTATCAGGTGAAAGCCGTGGATGGGCTCTCCCAGGGTGATGACGGCGATCAGCGCCGTGCACAGGGGCATCAGGTTCATGAACACAGAGGTGCGCTCCGCCCCCAGGGTGGCGAGGCCGCGCATCCAGCAGTAGGCCGCCAGCAGGGAGGAGGCGAGCCCGGCGAACAGCACCAGACTCCAGCCTTCGGCGGGTACCGCCAGGGAGTCAGCACTCAGGGCGACCGGGATCAGCAGCAGCACCGCCAGCAGGATCTGCAGATAGAGGTTGAGCCAGGGGCCGAACGGCAGTTGCCAGCGGCGGATCAGCAGGCCATAGAGCGCATAGCTGGCGGAGCCGAGCAGCATGAGGCCATCCCCCGGATTGATGCCGTCGTGCAGCAGGGCCAGGGGGTTGCCCTGACCCAGCAGCCAGAGCACCCCGAACAGGGAGAGGCTCATGCCGAGCAGCGCCTGCTTGCCCGGGCGCTGGCCGAAGAAGAGGGCGCTCTGCAGCAGGGTCAGCAGCGGTATGAGGGAGCCGATGACCCCCATGTTGGTGGCCGAGGTACTGTGGGCGGCGTAGTAGGCCAGGCACTGGTAGAGCACCATGCCAAGGGCCGCCAGCACCAGCAGCTTGCCGAGCCAGGGGCGGATCTCGGCACGGCGGCGCCACAGTTGCGGCAGGCAGAAGGGGGAGAGTGCCAGGGCGGCGATGACCCAGCGGTAGAAGGAGATGGCGGCGGGATCCAGCACGCCGGCGGCGGCCTTGGAGACCACAGTATTGGCGGCCCAGATCAGGATGGCGAACAGGGGGAAGAGAAAGGGCATAGGCACTCCTTGATACGATGACGAGAGTCTAGCCTTGTCTTGAACGATGCAAGTAGCGTAAATAAGACATGTCATAACCGCTTTGGGACAATCTGCATGGGCAGCCTCACCCTGGCCGAGCAGGATCGCCTGCTGGCCGACCCCAACCCCCTCTATTTTCGCTATAGCCAGATCCAGGGGGGCAACGCCTGTGCCGAGCACGCCCACCCCTGGGGCCAGCTCAGCCTCATCAGCCTGGGAGTCATGGTGGTGGAGGTCGAGGGAGAGCGACTGGTGGCGCCGGCCGACTACCTCATCTGGGTGCCGGCCAACCTGCCCCACAGCGCCTTCAACGAGCAGACCCTGGACTACACCTCCATCTACGTGAGCCACGCGCTGGCGCCGCGCCTGCCAAGGGAACCCCAGTTGCTGGAACTGACCCCCTTGCTGCGCGCCCTGCTGGAGGACTTTACCCAGCGCCGGGTAGGCCATCTGGAAGACGAGTGGGACGCCCGTCAGGGGGAGCTCTTCATCGAGAAGCTGGCCCGCACCCGCTGCCAGCCGAGCTACCTGCCCCAGAGTCGCGACCGCCTGCTGGCCCCGCTGCTGGCCGCCCTGCACGCAGCTCCCGAGGACAACCGCACCCTGGCCGAATGGGCCAAGGTCTTGCACAGCACCGAGCGCACCCTGGCGCGGCGTTGCCAGAAGGAGCTGGGTATGAGCCTGGGGCAGTGGCGCACCCGGCTGCGGCTGGTGAAAGCGCTGGACTGGCTGCGGGGGGACATGCCGGTGCAGGAGATAGCCTGGCGCCTGGGTTACACCTCGACCTCGGCTTTCATCGCCATGTTCCAGCGCGAGCAGGGATGCGCCCCCCAGCGTTATCGCCAGCAGCTGGGCCAACCCGGGGCCTGAGCCGGACGGCGGGGGCAGTAATGAAACAAGGGCGCCCGCAGGCGCCCTTGTCATCAGAGATGGCAGGCTCAGAAGAAGCCGAGGGGGTTGATGTCGTGGCTCACCAGCAGGTTCTTGGTGTTCTGGTAGTGGTCCAGCATCATCTTGTGGGTCTCGCGGCCTATCCCTGACTTCTTGTAGCCGCCGAAGGCGGCGTGGGCCGGGTAGGCGTGGTAGCAGTTGACCCAGACCCGGCCGGCCTGGATGCCGCGCCCCATGCGCCAGGCCAGGTTGCTGTCCCGGGTCCAGAGCCCCGCCCCCAGCCCATACTGGGTGTCGTTGGCAATGGCCAGGGCATCTGCCTCGTCCTTGAAGGTGGTGACCCCGAGGGCCGGCCCGAAGATCTCCTCCTGGAACACCCGCATCTTGTTCTGGCCCGAGAAGATGGTGGGCTGGATGTAGAAGCCCCCCTCCAGGCCGCTCACCTTGGCCGGGCCACCGCCTATCAGCATCTTGGCCCCTTCGCCGCGACCAATCTCCATGTAGCTCAGGATCTTGTCGAACTGCTCGCGGGACGCCTGGGCGCCTACCTGGGTCGTGGTGTCCAGGGGGTTGCCCTGCACTATGGTGCGGGCGCGGGCCAGCACCCTGTCCATAAACTCGTCGTAGATCTTCTCGTGTACCAGCGCGCGGGAGGGGCAGGTGCACACCTCGCCCTGGTTGAAGAAGGTCATCAGCATCCCTTCCACCGCCTTGTCGATGTACTGGCTCTCGTGCTGCATCACATCGGCAAAATAGATGTTGGGGGACTTGCCGCCGAGCTCGACGGTGGAGGGGATCAGCTTGTCGGCGGCGCAGCGCAGTATATGGGCGCCGACTTCAGTCGAACCGGTGAACGCCAGCTTCTGGATCCGGTCGCTGGTCGCCAGCGCCTGACCCGCCTCGGCGCCGAAGCCATTGACCACGTTGACCACGCCAGGGGGCAGTATGTCCTTGATGAGATCCATCATCAGCATGATGGTGACCGGGGTCTGCTCGGCGGGCTTGAGCACGCTGCAGCAGCCGGCCGCCAACACAGGAGCCAGCTTCCAGGCCGCCATCAGCAGGGGGAAGTTCCAGGGAATGATCTGGCCGACCACGCCGATGGGCTCCTTGAAGTGGTAGCTGACGGTGTGCTGATCCAGCTCGGCGGCCGAGCCCTCCTGGGCACGGATGCAGCCGGCGAAGTAGCGGAAGTGATCCACCACTAGCGGCAGGTCGGCGGCCAGGGTTTCGCGCACCGCCTTGCCGTTCTCCCAGGTCTCGGCGATGGCGAGCACTTCGATGTTCTGCTCGATGCGATCGGCGATGCGCAGCAGCAGGTTGCTGCGCTCGGTGACGCTGGTCTTGCTCCAGCTGGCGAACGCCTTGTGGGCGGCATCCAGCGCCAGCTCTATGTCGGCGGAGTCGGATCGGGCCACCTCGCAGAACACCCGGCCATCCACCGGCGAGATGTTCTCGAAATAGCGACCGGCGCGGGGGGCCACCCAGTCGCCCCCGATGAAGTTGTCGTAACGGGACTTGAAGCTGACCAGGGCGCCTGCCTGACCGGGAGCGGTATAAATCATCTCATCATCCTTATGTGTGTGAAGGTCCTGCCCGGCTGCATGTGCTGGCTGGCCGGGGTGGTACGCAGGGGGTATCGCAAGGGCCATGCCAAAGGGTCTGACCAGCACATGAAAGGTTACAAAAACGTTATCAAACTGGGTGCGGCGGCGTATCTTGGTTAACCAATGACCAAGGCTGTGGCGAGAAAACTGTGCCGTTTCTGGACAGTGGCCGCGACAGTCGTGCCGTTTTTGAACAGGAGGCGTGATGAGCGAGTTACTTCAATCCAGCTCCATTCATGCTCTGTATGAACAGGAGGCGTGATGAGCGAGTTACCGCAGTACAGTTCCAGCCCCAGTCCGATCCAGCGCTCCTGGCAGCGCTGCCTGCATCAGGGCCTGCTCCGCCAGCAGAGCGCCGAGCTGGACTTGCTTCCCCAGGGAGAGCTGTCGGCCCGCCAGGAGCAGCACAAAACGCTTATCACCTGCTTTCAGCGCTTCGTGTTGCCGCTGTTTGCCCAGTTGCTGGCGGGCAGGCCTTGTCGCCTGCTGCTGTGTGACGGTGAGGGGGCCATTTTGGCCGCCAGCGGTGACGATGGCTTCGCCCGCCACGCCGAGCGGATCTTCTTGCGCAGCGGCGCCCGCTGGGGGGAGGCGAGCAAGGGCACCAACGCCATCGGCACAGCGCTGGCCGAGCAGAGCGAGGTGCAGGTGCTGGGGGCGCAGCACTTCTTCGCCCAGCACAGCTTCCTCAGTTGCAGTGCCTGCCCCCTGCTCGGGCCGGACGGGCAACTGCTGGGGGTGCTCGACATCTCCACCGATGCGGCCCACCACGACGGCGATATGCTGGGCACTGTGCGGCTGCTGGCGATGACCCTGGAAAACGCCCTGCTGGCGCGTCAGCCGGGCTGGTTGGTGGATCTCGATCCCCAGAGTCTCTGGTCCGCCCGCCTGCTGCTGGGAGAGGGGGGCGAGCTGCTCGGGGCCAACCGGGCCGGACGGCTCTGGCTCGGCCAGCACCCGTTTGACGGCAAGCAGCTGCTGCGGGATCGCCGCGGCCTGCGGCTGGAGCCCGAACCTGTGGTGATTCAAACCGAAAACCAGCCCCAGCCAGCCGTTACCGCCGGGGTGCCCCTCAAGATGCTGGAGCGGGGCATCTCCCTGCTCATCGAGGGGGAGACCGGCAGCGGCAAGGAGCACCTGGTGCGTGCCCTGCACAGTCAGTCGAGCCGACGGGACAAGCCCCTGGTATGCGTCAACTGCGGCGCCCTGCCGGCCGAGCTGGTGGAGGCCGAGCTGTTTGGCTACGTGGGCGGGGCCTTCAGCGGCGCCCGCAGCCAGGGCAGCCAGGGTTATCTGCGCGCCGCCCACAACGGCATCCTGATGCTGGACGAGATCGGCGAGTTGCCGCTCCCGGCTCAGACCCGACTGCTGCGGGTGTTGCAGGAGCGCGCCGTCACCCCGGTTGGCAGCCACAAGCCCGAAGCGGTGGATTTCTGGCTGGTCAGCGCCAGCCATCGGGATCTGGCGGTCATGGTACAAGCCGGGACGTTTCGCGAGGATCTCTATTACCGGATCTGCGGCTGGCGCCAGCAGCTTGCGCCGCTGCGGGCCTGGTCACAGTGCGATCGCCTGGGGCTGATCCGGCGCCTGCTCTCGGAGATGGACCCGGACCTGCAACTGACGCCGGAGGCGGAGCGGCAACTGCTGACCCATCCCTTGCCCGGCAACGTGCGCCAGCTCAAGCAGGCGCTGGAGGTAGCCTGCGTGCTGGCAGAAGGGCAGGGCTGGATTGAACCCGCCCACCTGCATCTGCCCGAGGTGGCCGCCATGCCGGCTCCCCGGGGCGCCACCACCTTGCGCGAACAGAGCCGGCTGCGGGTGCAGCAGACCCTGACGGAGTGTGGCGGCAACGTGAGCGAGGCGGCGCGGCGGCTCGGTATCAGCCGCACCACCCTCTACCGGGCACTGCGGGAAGAGGGATAGGGGTGTTGCCGCACCGCTTGCTTGTGTAGACTGGGGCTCAGCGATGATTTTTCTTTATTTTTCCATGGCATGGAGTGCTCAGTGGTGAAAGGAATGATGACATCGGGAACCCGCTTCCCCAGGAGCTGGCGTCCGCCTCTTGCGGTGCAATGCCGACAGGATTCAGCCCGGCGGATGGCAGGCGACGCCCTGCACGCGGGCTGAGCCGACCAATCCCCCTGCGCCCACGAGGGCGTGTGTAATAACCTTGGATCTGGATCAGCACGGTGCGGAATCTCAAGGTGTAGAGTAAAAGCTCTTTTCCAGGTGTGATCGCCATGACCCCATCCTATTCCCGCGTGACCAATATGTTGTTCTGGAGCCTGCTGCTCGGCAGCCTGCTGGCCATCCTGGTGTTCGAGTTCGGGCCAGAACGGCGGCTGGATATCCTGAGCCAGGCCAGCCTGGCCGCCAGGGCCCAGGATGATCGCACCCATGGCGGCCAATCGATCACCACGCTGATCGCTGGTGGCGAAAAGCCCGCCATCGACTGCAAGCTGCGCGCGGGCCACAGCTCCCCCTTCTGTGAACTGATCCTGACCCTGTCTGCCCCCGAGCGGGGGCTGGATCTCTCCCACTTCAGCGGCGTGCGGGTCAAGTTGAGGGTGGAGGGGCGCGAGCCGCAGAGCTGGCGCCTCTATTTGCGCAACTATGATCCCGCCTACTCGATAGCCGGGGACGAGACTTCCCACAAGTTCAACGAGGTACTCTTTCGTCCCGACGATTACGGCCGCCTCCAGGACGTCCCCCTCAAGGTGTTTGCCCCCAGCTCCTGGTGGGTGCAGCAGTACCGGATCCCGCTGGCGCAGCAGGGGACGGATCTGCACCATGTCTATGCCATCGAGCTTGCCACCGACGACAGCATGCAGCCCGGGGACTACCGGTTGATCCTGGAGAATCTGGAGTTCTATGGCCGCTGGGGCAAGCCGGGGGACTTCTACCGCCAGCTGCTGCTGGGCTGGCTGATATACGGAATACTGCTGTTTCTGACCCAGTACCTGCTGATGGGAGACAAGCTGCGCAAGGCTCGTGAGGCGCGGCTGGCGGCGGAGGCGCTCAGCCAGAGCCTGTCCGAGCAGTACCGCCGCACCGAGGAGGAGGCCCGCTATGATCCCCTGACCGGGGCCCTCAACCGGCTCGGCGGCGAGAAGCTCCTGAGCGAACTGGGGGAGATGCCGCTCTCCTTCATCTACATCGACATCGATCACTTCAAGGGGGTCAACGACACCCACGGTCACCCCATGGGGGACGAGGTGCTCAAGCACATGGTGAGCGAGCTGCTGCGCCATTGTGACAGCCTGTGCCGCCTGGTGCGCTGGGGGGGAGAGGAGTTCGTGCTGGTCTGCCTGCACCATGAGCAGGCGAGGGCCGAGAGGCTGGCCGAGCGGCTGAGGGGGGCGCTGGAGGCCTACAGGGAGTGGCCCCTCGGGCTCAGGATCACCGCCTCCTTCGGGGTGGCGGAGCGGCGCGGGGACTCCCTTGAGCTGACCCTCAAGCGGGCGGACGAGGCGCTCTATCAGGCCAAGGAACGGGGGCGCAACCGGGTCGAGGTGGGCTAGGGCGCGGGTCTGCCAATCGACGCAGGGCCCTGCCTTCGCGAAGCTGATTGCGGCTGGAGCCCCGGCCTCCCAGCCGCTATGATGCGCGCCAGCCGGGGCGCAGGCCCCCCCTTCATCAGCCGAGGAGTTTCCCATGTCCCAACACCTAGGTGCCCTGACCCTGCTGGTGGCCGACTACGATCAGGCCATTCGCTTTTTTACCAAGGGTCTCGGATTTGCGCTGCTGGAAGACAGCCCCCTCGACGAGCCGGGCAAACCGGGCAAGCGCTGGGTGCGGGTCGCCCCGAAAGGTGCCTCCGGGTCGGCCCTGTTGCTGGCCCGGGCTGCCAATGCGCAGCAGCAGGCCGCCATCGGCCAGCAGGGGGGCGGCCGGGTCTTCCTGTTTCTCGAGACCGACGATTTCTGGGGTGACTACCAGCGCATGCAGCAGTACGGCGTGCATTTTTGTGAAGAGCCCCGCCACGAGCCCTATGGCACAGTGGTGGTGTTCGAAGACATCAGTGGCAACCGCTGGGACCTGCTGCAACGCATTGCTGCCAACTGAATCTGAAAACGTTTATCATCCCGCCTGTCATAACGTCATAAAAGTGTCACAGAAAGTTCTAATAATTGGCGCACCCATCTTCACAGAGGAGAGAGAAGGGATATGGCTAAGCGAATTCTGGTGGTCGAGGACGAGGCACCAATCCGCGAGATGCTCTGCTTCGTGCTCGAGCAAAAAGGATATGAGACGATTGAGGCAGAAGATTATGCCGATGGACTGGCGAAGGTGCGTGAACCTTACCCCGAGCTCATCGTACTGGACTGGATGATGCCAGGCGGCAGTGGTATCCAGTTCATCAAGCAGCTCAAGCAGGACGAGGTGACCCGCCAGATCCCGGTGGTGATGCTGACCGCCCGCGGTGAGGAAGAGGACAAGGTGCGCGGCCTCGAGGCGGGCGCCGACGACTACATCACCAAGCCGTTCTCTCCCAAGGAGCTGACCGCCCGGCTGCACGCCGTGATGCGCCGGGTCTCCCCCACCTCGGTGGACGAGGTGATCGAGGTGCAGGGGCTCAAGCTGGATCCCGTCTCCCACAGGGTCAGCGCCGAGGAGAAGGCGCTGGACATGGGGCCGACCGAATTCAAGCTGCTGCACTTCTTCATGACCCATCCCGAGCGGGTCTACAGCCGCGAGCAACTGCTCAACAACGTCTGGGGCACCAATGTGTATGTGGAAGACAGGACGGTGGACGTGCACATCCGTCGTCTGCGCAAGGCCATCGAAGAGACCGGGCATGACAGATTGATCCAGACGGTGCGTGGAGCCGGATACCGCTTCTCAACCCGTCTCTAGGGGATAACATGTTGCAACCTTACGCCTGGCGGCGACAGTTGTGGCGAATGGCGTTCTTCTACGCCCCCTTCGTCTTGGTAGGTTGGTTGATAGAACACCTCTCCCTCTGCCTGCTGGTGGCGACGGTGCTGCACCTGGGCTGGCACTACCGCTTCCAGAAGCGGCTGTCGGACTGGCTGTGGCACGATCGCAGCCTGGTACCGCCCCATGGCAGCGGCAGTTGGGAATACATCTTCAATGGCATTTACAAGTTGCAGCAGCGCCACCGTGCCCGGCGCCGCGAGCTGGCGGGTCTCATCCGCCGGTTCCGGGAGGGTGCAGAGGCCCTGCCCGATGCCGCCGTGGTGTTTCGCACCGACGGCAGCATCCTCTGGTGCAACCGGCTGGCGGAGCAGCTGCTCGGTTTTCGCTGGCCCGAGGATGCCGGCCAGCACATCGGTAACCTCATCCGTCACCCCGGTTTCGTCGCCTACCTCGGCAAGGGGCAGTATGACGAGCCGTTCGAGATGAGCTCCCCCATCAACGAGGAGAAGTTTCTCGAGTTTCGCATCATGCCTTATGCCGAGGATCAGGCCATGCTGGTGGTGCGTGACGTGACCCGGCTGCGCAGCCTCGAGAAGACCCGCAAGCATTTCGTCTCCAACGTCTCCCACGAGCTGCGCACCCCGCTCACCGTGCTCAAGGGGTACCTGGAGATGACAGAGGAGCCGCCGCCCCCCGCCATGTGGGCCAAGGCGCACCGGGTGATGATGGAGCAGACCATTCGCATGGACAACCTGGTCAATCAGCTGCTCACCCTGTCGCGCATCGAGGCAGCCCCGACCGTGGATCTCTCCCATCTGGTGGACATGCCCGCCATGCTGGGGCTGCTGGAGCAGGAGGCGCGTGCCCTGTCGGGAGAGAGTGCCCATCAGATCGAGTTTCAGGTGCAGCCTAACCTGTTCGTGAAAGGGGACAGGGACCAGCTGCGCAGCGCCGTCTCCAACCTGGTCTACAACGCCATTCACTACACACCGGCGGGTCGCAAGATCAGGGTGGAGTGGCGCAAGCAGGGGGCCATGGCGCTCTTTGTGGTGCAGGACGAGGGGGAGGGGATAGCCCCGGAGCACCTGACGCGGCTCACCGAGCGCTTCTATCGGGTCGACAAGGCGAGATCCCGCCACACCGGCGGCTCAGGCCTTGGCCTCGCCATCGTCAAGCATGCCCTGAGCCATCACGATGCCCAGCTCGAGATAGAGAGCCGGGTCGGCCAGGGCAGCCGTTTCAGCTTCCTCATTCCTGCCAGGATGGTGGTGGTAAAATAGCCTTTATTGACAACTGGTTAGCAATAAGAAAGGGGGCGGCGAGAGCGGCCCCCTTGGCATTTGTGCCGTGCTGGGCCCATGTCATCAAAGTGTCATATAAATTCCATAAATTTGTCACTGCCAGGTCAGATACTGGCGCCGTCTTAAGAACAGACCCAGCGTCACCTTGGGAAAGAGGGGACGGATAAAATTCAACAAGCTGGCTGATGCAGTCAGCTTGACCACCGCAAGACAGTGTTAATCGGCGCCATGTATTGGCAATTGCCTTCTGTAACTTTGGAGAGATTGGATGAAACTCAACAAACTGGCTGGTGTAATCGGATTCACCGCAGCAACCCTGTTTTCTGTCAGCGCCCTGGCTGCCGGTGTGGATAAAGATCTGCCGGATTACACCCCGACCAGTGGCATCTCGGGCAACCTGTCCTCTGTCGGCTCGGACACCCTGGCCAACATGATGACCCTGTGGGCCGAAGAATTTAAGCGCGTCTACCCCAACGTCAACGTGCAGATCCAGGCCGCCGGTTCTTCCACAGCCCCGACTGCACTGACCGAGGGCGTCGCCCAGTTTGGCCCCATGAGCCGTGCCATGAAGGCCGGTGAAGAGGAAGCATTCGAGAAGCGCTACGGCTACAAGCCGACCGCCATCCGCGTCGCGGTCGATGCCCTGGCGGTGTTCGTGAACAAGGACAACCCCATCAAGGGGCTGACCATGGAGCAGGTTGACTCCGTCTTCTCCAGCACCCTCAAGTGCGGCGAAGCCAAAGCCGCCACCAAATGGTCCGATCTGGGTCTGGATGGCAACTGGTCCAGCAAGGACCTGCAACTGTTCGGTCGCAACTCGGTCTCCGGTACCTATGGCTACTTCAAGGAGCATGCCCTGTGCAACGGTGACTTCAAGAGCGGCGTGAACGAGCAGCCGGGCTCCGCCTCAGTGGTGCAATCCGTCTCCGCTTCCCTGAACGGCATCGGCTACTCCGGCATCGGCTACGTTACCTCAGGCGTGCGCGCCGTACCGCTCTCCAAGGATGGCAAGACCTTCGTTGAAGCGACCGCAGAGAACGCCTTGACCGGCAAGTACCCGCTGTCGCGCTTCCTGTACGTTTACGTGAACAAGGCTCCGAACAAGCCGCTCTCCCCGATGGAGCAAGAGTTTGTGAAGATGATGCTCTCCAAGGCCGGTCAGACCATAGTGGCGAAGGATGGCTATGTGCCGGTCCCCGCCAAGATTGTTCAGGCCGATCTGAAGAAGCTGGGTATCATGTAATCCTGCTTTCGCACTCTATACAGACGAGCCTCCAAAACGAGCCCAAGCGGGCTCGTTTTTATTTTGGCGTTGCGGGATCTTTTTGGTCGCATGGGGTGGCGCCTGGCTTGCACCGGACGGCGGCATTCCCGAGAATAGGGCAACTTCACGGTAAAGGACTCTCTCATGCGTGCATCTTCCCTGTCCAAATTCGGCCTGGCAGCCTTGTGCAGCGCCCTGCTGGCCAGTTGTGCCCAGTCGCCAACCGGTCGCAGCCAGATGCTGCTCTTCTCCCCCCAGCAGATGAACCAGCTGGGGGCCGACTCCTTCGAGCAGATGAAGAAGCAGGAGAAGGTAAGCAAGGATGCCAAGGTGAATGCCTATGTCTCCTGCGTGGCCAAGGCGGTCACCGCCCAGGTGCCTGCCAGCTATGGCATCACCAGCTGGGAGGTGGTGGTGTTTGACTCCAAGGAGGTCAACGCCTTCGCCCTGCCCGGGGGCAAGATCGGCGTCTACAGCGGCCTGCTCAAAGTCGCCAAGAATCAGGATCAGCTCGCCACCGTGATCGGCCACGAGCTGACCCACGTGCTGGCACAACACTCCAACGAACGCCTCTCCCGGGATCAGCTGACCGGCATAGGGCTGGCGGTGGCCGATGCCGCCATCGGCAGCAGCCAGGGGGGCGGTGCCACCATGGCGGCGCTCGGGCTCGGGGTCCAGGTGGGGATCGCTCTGCCCTATGGCCGGGCTCAGGAGAGCGAGGCCGACCGGTTGGGGCTGGATCTGATGGCTCGCGCCGGTTTCAACCCGGCCGAGGCCATCCCCCTGTGGCAGAACATGAGTGCCGCCGCCGGGGGCAAGGCGCCGCCCCAGTTGCTCTCTACTCACCCGAGCGATGAGAACCGCATTACCGAGTTGCAGGCCCAACAGGCTCAGGCAGAGCCCCTGTATCGGCAGGCCCGTGCCGCTGGGTTGACTCCCCAGTGCAAGGCATAACACTGCGTCTGGCCCGTCCCGCCGATGCCGCCGCCATGACGGTGATGCAGCGGGCCAGCTGGTTGGCAGCCTATGGCGGCGTGCTCGGTGAGGATCTGCTGGCCCAGCTGGCGGTCACCGAGCATCTGCAGATCTGGCGTCGCCGGCTCGCCGAGCCGGCCCCCATCCCCATGCTGCTCTGTCAGGACGAGGTCGTCATCGGCCTGCTCTATTGGCACCCTGTCCATGAGGAGGGGCTGATGACGGCGCGCATCCGGGCGCTCTATCTGCACCCGGATCACTGGCGTCGGGGCCATGGCAAGCGGCTGTGGCAGGCGGTGGCGGTGCAGATGCGCCGGGCCGGTTGCGAGTGCGTCAGACTATGGCTGCTCGATGGCAATCACATCGGCGAGGGGTTCTACCTGCGCCGCGGCTTCGTGTTTGACGGCCAGGAGCGCACCCTGACGAGCCTGGGACAAGCTTGCCTTCAGCGGCAAATGTTCCGTTTGCTTTGAGCTGGCTCCCGTTTTTCGCCCATGGTCACTTTATTTTTTTTGCGAATTAATACAATGTGCCCCATCTGGACAGACTGAGGTGATTAGGTTCACCGGCAAGGGAGTGTGGCATGTATTACGGATTTGATATTGGTGGTACCAAGATTGCCTTCGCGGTGTATGACGGTGGCCTGAATCTCTGTCACGAAGAGCGCATGAGCACCCCCGGCAACGATTACGAGGGGCTGTTGCAGCTGATCCTGACGCGGGTCGAGGCTGCGGATGCGCGCTTCGGCGCGAAAGGCGCCGTCGGCATCGGGTTTCCTGGCATCATCAATCGCCTGGATGGGAGCATAGTGGCGGCGAACCTGCCCGCCATTCACGGTCGTCATCTGGGAGCGGATCTGGCAGGCCGACTGGCACGCACTGTCAGCGTCGACAACGACGCCAACTGCTTCCTCTGGTCCGAAGTGCACCAGGGGGCCGCCGCCGCGGCCGAGAGTGCGCTGGGGGTGACGATTGGCACCGGCATAGGTGGCGCCGTCTACTTGGCGGGCAAGCTCATCCAGGGTCGCAACTGGCTGGCGGGGGAGATAGGCCATTACCCGCTGCCGGCCACCATATTGATGAAGTATCCCGACCTGCCCCGTCCCCGCTGCGGCTGCGGTCGCCTGGTCTGTTTCGAAACCTACGCCTCGGGCACCGGCCTGGAGCGGCTCTATCACCACTTCAACGGCGAGCGCGCCAGTGGTCACCAGATAGTCACCCGTGCCGAGGCCCGGGAACCCGCGGCGCTCTCGGCCATCGACTGCTGGCTGGAGATCCTGGCCGCCGGGCTCGCCACCGCCATCTCGGTGATAGACCCCGAGGTGGTGGTGCTGGGAGGCGGCCTCAGCGGGCTGCCTGCCCTGTATGAAGAGCTGCCCAAGCGTCTGCCTGGTCACCTGCTGCCCGGCGTCGCCCTGCCGGCTATCCGCCAGGCCCGCTTCGGCGGCGCCGGTGGCGTGCGTGGCGCCGCCCTGCTGAATTTATGAGATCAGGCACTGGGTCTGATCTCCCCGGATAAGGAGTCATCATGACCCGTCTTGAAATCTGCATCGACAACCTGGAATCCCTGTTCACCGCCCAGCAAGCCGGGGCGGATCGCATCGAGCTCTGCTCTGCGCTGGGGCTAGGCGGTCTCACCCCCTCCTATGGTTTCATGCAGCAGGTGGCGCGCCACGCCACCATTCCTGTCTACGCCATGATCCGCCCCCGTGCCGGGGATTTCTGCTTCAGTGCCGCCGAGTTCGAACTCATGTTGCTGGACATCGCCGCAGCCCGGGCCGCAGGCTTGCAAGGGGTGGTGGTGGGTCTGCTGGACGAGGGGGGCAGGGTGCCTGCCGCCCAGTTGCAACAACTGGTCGAAGCGGCCGGTCCCCTGGGGGTCACCTTCCATCGCGCCATCGATCTCAGCTCCAACTGGCGCGCCGATCTGGAGACCATAGTGGCGGCCGGCTGTGAGCGTATCCTGAGCTCCGGCCATGCCCCGACCGCCCTGGCGGGTCTGGAGACACTGCAGGCGATGCAACAGACCCTGGCGGGTCGCGCCAGCCTGATGCCCGGCGCCGGGGTCAATGCCGACAACGTGCGCACCATACTCGAGTTCACCGGGGTGAGCGAGGTACACATGTCCGGCATGGGCTGGCGCGGCGGCATGGTGCCCCACGGAGTGAACATGGGCACCTCGGACGACGGCCGGGTCAATATCACCGACGGCGCCAAGGTGGCTGCGGTGAGGGCCCTGCTGGATCGCGCCTGAGTCAGGGTGTGGTTGTCGTCGCCTCTCCCTTCTCCCCTCGCGGGAGAAGGGCCGGGGATGAGGGGGATGTGAAGTCTCTCCCACGGGGGGGGAAATCAGGACGGCAGCCGGCAGCACCTCGCCAAAAAGTCTGATATTATCCCGTCTCTTTTACCCTCAGGACCCGGAGCAATATCTCAATGTCCCAATACGACTCTATCGAACAGAAGGCCAGCTATGGCATCGGCCGCAACATGGGTGATCAGCTGGCTCAGCAAGCCTTCGCCGGTCTGGATATCCCTGCCCTGCAACAAGGTCTGGCAGATGCCCTGAACGGCCTGGAGTTCGCGGTCAGCCGTGACGATATCAATGATGCCTTCCAGGTCATCACTGCCCGCATGCAGGAAGAGCAGGAAGCCGTTGCCAAGGCGGCCGCCGCCGATGGCGAAGCCTTCCTGGCCGATAACGCCAAGCGTGCCGACGTGAAAGTGACCGACTCCGGTCTGCAATACGAAGTCATGGTAGAAGGCAACGGCGCCGTGCCGGTGGCCGGTCAGTCCGTGCGTGTGCACTACCACGGTACCTTCACCCACGGTGGCGTGTTCGACAGCTCTGTCGCCCGCGGCCAGCCTGCCGAGTTCCCGGTCACCGGCGTCATTGCCGGTTGGGTGGAAGCGCTGCAGATGATGCCGGTTGGCTCCAAGTGGAAGCTCTACATTCCGCAGGATCTGGCCTACGGTGCCCGTGGCGCCGGCTCCATCCCGCCCTACTCCGCACTGGTATTCGAAGTGGAGCTGCTGGACATCCTGTGATCCGGCTGGCGTGATGCAAACGGCGACCTCTGGGTCGCCGTTTGTTTTTGCGCGCCGCCACGCCCAGGTGGATGAGCCATGGCCTTCTCGGGAGATTTGGATATAGTCAGGACGTCGCACTCTCGGCCACCCAGGGAGGCAGGCCATGGCTGCCATCATAGAAGTCGTCGATCTCATCAAGCACTTTCCCGGTGTCAGGGCGGTGGACGGACTCAGCTTTGCCATTCCCGCCGGTAGCTGTTTCGGCCTGCTCGGCCCGAACGGGGCTGGCAAGACCACCACCATAGAGCTGCTTGAGGGGATCCTCACCCCGGACAGCGGCCAGATCCTGTTTCATGGCGCCCCCCGCGGCCCCGACTATCGCTCCCGCATCGGCATCCAGTTCCAGCACACGGCGTTGCAGGATTTTCTGACGGTGCGCGACACCCTGCGCCTGTTCGCCAGCCTCTATCCCAACCCCCTGCCACGGGAGCTGCTCATCGAGCTGTGCGCCCTTGGCGAGTTCATCGACAGGGACAGCCGCAAGCTCTCCGGCGGCCAGCGTCAGCGCCTGTTGCTGGCCCTGGCCCTGCTCGGCGACCCCGAACTGTTGTTTCTGGACGAGCCCACCACAGGGCTGGATCCCCAGGCCCGTCACCACTTCTGGCAGCGGATAGAGGCGATCAAGGCCCAGGGCAAGACGGTGGTGCTCACCACCCACTACATGGACGAGGCGCAGCAACTGTGCGATCGCATCGCCATCGTCGATCACGGCCATCTGCTCAGCCTGGACACGCCGGCGGCCCTGCTGGCGCGGCACTTCGACGGCGTGCTGGTGCGCCTCTCGGATCACCCGGCCCTCGCCAGCCTGGGTTATCCGCTGCTGCCCCACGGCGATCAGGTGGAGCTGAGCTGCCCGGACGTGGCGGCCTTGCTGCCACGGCTGCTGAGTCTGGGGGTACCGCTGACCGGCATGCAGGTGCGCTCCCCCAATCTGGAGGATCTCTTCCTGCACCTGACCGGTCACAGCCTCCGGAGCGGTGCATGAAAAATCCCATCAAGCGCAGTGTCGTTGCGCTCTGTTACCCGCAAGCCTTGTTATCTCGACGGGGTTCGAGTCCGAGGAGCGGAACATGAAGGGAGCGATCAAGCGCATAGGCGCCCTCTTTTATGCCCGTACCCTGGAGTTCGTGCGCGACAGGGCGGCCCTGGTCTGGAACCTGCTTTTTCCGCTCTTGCTGGTGATTGGCTTCTCCCTCATCTTCTCGGGCCCCCCCAAGCCGCTGGTACAGATAGGGGTGGTGGGGGAGCTGACGACGGCCTATCAGCCCCTGAGCCATATCCCGTTGCTCAAGCTCATCCCCTATGACGACGAGGCGAGGGGCGTCCTCAAGGTGCGCCATCATCAGCTGGACTTGCTGCTGGCACCGGCGCGCGGTCACTACTGGGTCAACCCGGATGCGCCCCAGGGGACCATGGCTGAATATCTGCTGCGCCAGGCGGTGCAGGAGCCCTTGCAAAGGGAGGCCCTGAGCGGGCGGGCCATTCGCTATGGCGACTGGTTGTTGCCCGGGGTGATCGGCATGAACCTGATGTTCTCCGGCCTGTTCGGGGTGGGGTTCGTCATAGTGCGCTATCGCAAGAACGGGGTGCTCAAGCGCTTGCGAGCCACGCCACTCTCGGCGGCCGAGTTTCTCTGCGCCCAGTTGCTGTCGCGGGTGCTGATCACCCTGGTGGTGAGCCTGCTGGTCTTCCTGGTGGCTTACTGGCTGCTGGATGTCCCCCTGCTCGGCTCTGGCTGGCTGCTGCTCTTCATCGCCCTGGTCGGCGGGACCGCCATGGCCTCCCTCGGGTTGCTCATCGCCGCCCGCATTCAGAATGAGGAGCTGGCGAGCGGTTTGCTCAATCTCATCAGCTTGCCCATGATGTTCTTATCCGGCGTCTGGTTCTCGCTGGAAGGATCTCCCCCCTGGTTGCAGGCCTTGGCGGCCCGCCTGCCCCTCAGCCAGATCATAGAGGCGGCCCGCGCCGTCATGCTGGAAGGGGCGGGCTGGCAGGCGGTGGCGGGGATGCTGGCCCAGGTCATGGTGTTTGCCCTGGTGTGCATCACGCTGGGGGCGGTGTTATTCAAATGGAGCGCAAAATGAAGCCAATACTGTGGTTGCTGCTGGTGGCGACGCTGCCGGTGGATGCCGGCACCCTGCGCTGCAAGAGCGCCCTGCTGACCGAGGGAGACACCACGGCCGAGCTGCTGATCCGCTGCGGTCAGCCGATGCTCAAGGAGGATCTGACCCGCTACGAGGAAAACGGCTTCGGGGCTAGGATGACGGTCAAGTATGCCGAACGCTGGACCTACAACTTCGGCAGGAGTGAATTCATGCAGTTCGTCACCGTCGAAAACGGCGTCATCACCGAGATTGAAGATGGCCCCCGCGGAGGTTGAACCGCCGAGTACCGACCCCGTGTCGGCGCCCTGATATTGAGGCGCCTTATCCCGACCTCGTTTCCCGCCAAAAGATAGGCTGCTGGAGCCTGATCTCCCTCCGCAATAGCGCCATATCGACGCTGCCCAATATTTGCCCCAGCTTCCCCGCCTTGGGGCTTGCCGATAGAAAAGTGAGTCTGATGAGTCAGTTGGAGTCCGATTTCGCTGCCCCATCCCGGTGCGCCCCATTTTTTTGTGAAAATAATCCTCACAGTGGGAATGGCCTTTAACAGCAGGCTATTTGGTGAATAAGGGTCTACTTTTGATTCTGAGAGTGCATATCACATCGTTCGAACATTTTGTGCTGTTGCACCACTATTGTGCCGGGTTGCACCGATTGACAGGTTTTTGAAGCGCTGGATAAGCTGCAAAAAAGCAGGGAAACGATGGCATCTTGCTCGGTTTGGGTGCCAATTCGAATCAAACCACAGGGAAGAGTGACATGAAGCAGATACACAAGGCAGGTATGGTGATAGTGCTGTCGCTGGCGGCAGCCAATGTCTGGGCAGAGGGGACCCTGGATGCCGTGAAGAAGAAGGGGTTCGTGCAGTGCGGGGTCGGTGATGGCCTGCCCGGGTTCTCCAACCCAGACGCCAAGGGCACCTGGACCGGGCTGGATGTGGATGTGTGCCGCGCCGTCGCCGCGGCCGTGCTCGGGGATGCCGGCAAGGTCAAGTATGTGTCCCTCACCGCCAAGGAGCGTTTCACCGCCCTGCAATCCGGTGAAGTGGATCTGCTGTCGCGCAACACCACCTGGACCCTGACCCGGGACGGCTCGCTGGGCCTGACCTTCGCCGGGGTGAACTACTACGATGGCCAGGGCTTCCTGGTCAACAAGTCCCTCGGGGTCAAGAGCGCCAAGGAGCTGGACGGAGCCGCCGTCTGCATCCAGTCCGGCACCACTACCGAGCTCAACCTGGCGGATTACTTCCGCGCCAACGGCGCCATGAAATATACCCCAGTGGTGTTCGACACCTCGGATCAGACCGTCAAAGGCTTCGAGGCGGGGCGTTGTGATGTGCTGACCTCGGATCAATCCCAGCTCTACTCCCTCAAGATCAAGCTGACCAAGCCGGAGGATGCCCTGGTGTTGCCGGAGGTCATCTCCAAGGAGCCGCTGGGCCCGGCGGTGCGCCAGGGTGACGAGCAGTGGTTCAAGGTGGTGCGCTGGAGTCTCTACGCCATGCTCAACGCCGAGGAGGCCGGGGTCACCAGCGCCAACGTGGACGAGATGCTCAAGTCCACCAACCCTGATATCCGCCGTCTGCTCGGGCTGGAAGAGCCCAAGGGCAGCGTGCTGGGGCTGGATGACAAGTGGGCCTACAACATCGTCAAACAGGTCGGCAACTACGGTGAGTCCTTCGATCGCAACGTCGGCGCCGGTTCTCCCCTCAAGATCGACCGTGGCATCAACGCGCTCTGGAACAAGGGCGGTCTGATGTATGCGCCACCCATCCGCTAAATAGACAGCTGTCGGGGGGCCTGGCCCCCCATTTTCCCCTTGCCCTGGCTTTGTCGGAGTCATCCTCATGGCGATACAAGCATCAAACCATAGGAAAGAACAGGGCCGCTGGTGGTATGACGCTAAGGTGCGGGCGCAGATCTTCCAGTGCCTGGCCATTGCGGCCGTTCTCGCGTTTCTGTTCTACATCATCAACAATGCCCTGACCAATCTGGCGACCCGTGGCATCACCACAGGTTTCGATTTTCTGGGCAACACCGCCGGGTTCGGCATCTTGCAGAGCCTGATCCCCTACGACGAGACCTATACCTTCGGTCGCACCTTCGTGGTCGGCCTGCTCAATACCCTGCTGGTCTCGGTGCTCGGCATCCTGTTTGCCACCCTGCTCGGCTTCGTGCTCGGGATAGCGCGTCTGTCCCGCAACTGGCTGGTGGCCAAGATAGCCACCGTCTACATAGAGACGTTCCGCAACATTCCGCTGCTGCTGCAGATCTTCTTCTGGTACTTCTCGGTGCTGCGCACCCTGCCATCTCCCCGCGAGAGCGTGGAGCTGGGAGGGCTCGCCTTCTTGAACGTGCGGGGCTTCTATCTGCCCAAACCCTTGTTTGAAGAGGGATTTGGCTATGTGATCTGTGCCCTGCTGCTGGCAGTCGTCCTGAGCTGGGGGCTGAGCCGCTGGGCAAGGCGCCGTCAGGCGCTGACCGGCAGGATCTTCCCGTTCTGGCGCTGTGCGGCCGCTCTGGTGATCCTGCTCCCCGCCATCGTCTTCCTGCTGGCAGGCAGCCCGCTCTCCTGGAGTGTGCCCATACTGCAAGGCTTCAACTTCCGGGGCGGCTTGACGGTACTGCCCGAGCTCGCGGCGCTGCTGCTGGCGCTCACCATCTATACGGCGGCCTTCATCGCCGAGATAGTGAGATCCGGCATACTGGCCATCAGCAAGGGGCAGACCGAGGCCGCTTCCGCCCTCGGGCTCTCGCCCACCAAGACGCTGCGGCTGGTGGTCATTCCCCAGGCGATGCGGGTCATCATTCCCCCGCTGACCAGCCAGTACCTGAACCTCACCAAGAACTCCTCGCTGGCCACCGCTATCGGTTATCCGGATCTCGTCTCTGTGTTCATGGGCACCACCCTCAACCAGACCGGGCAGGCCATCGAGGTTATCGCCATGACCATGGGGGTCTATCTCATCATCAGTATTACCACCTCAGTCCTGATGAACATCTACAACCGCAGGATGACGCTGGTCGAGCGCTAGGGAGTTGTCATGTTTGTGAACGAGTTGCAGGAGGCGCTGCCGCCTCCCAATCATCGCCGGGGGCTGGTCGCCTGGATCAGGCAGAACCTCTTCCCCAACTGGTGGAACGGCCTGCTGACCCTGGTGCTGGCCTACCTGCTGCTGCCACTGCTCTGGTCTGCGCTGGACTGGGCTATCTTCTCCGCCAACTGGCAGGGAAGCAGCCGTGCCGACTGCACCCAGGGCGGGGCCTGCTGGGTCTTTATCGAGAGCCGTCTGGGGCAATATCTCTACGGCTTTTACCCGGTCGACCAGTATTGGCGCATCAATCTGGCTTTCGCCGGCCTGGCCGTGCTGCTGGCGCTGCTGATCTGGCCGCGCACCCCGCGCAAGGGCTGGCTGGCGCTCTTCACCCTGCTGGTGTTCCCTGTCATCGCCTTCGTGCTGATCCACGGCGGGGCCGGTCTCGAGGTGGTGGAAACCAACCGTTGGGGCGGCCTGATGCTGACCCTGGTGCTGGCGGTGGTGGGCATAGTGGTTGCCCTGCCATTCGGGATCCTGCTGGCGCTGGGACGCCGATCCCACATGCCGGTCATCTCCAGCCTATCCACTGTCTACATCGAGTTCTGGCGGGCGGTGCCGCTCATCACTGTGCTCTTCATGGCCTCCGTCATGCTGCCGCTGTTCATGACCAGCGAGGTGGAGCTCGACAAGCTGCTGCGGGCGCTCATCGGCATCATTCTGTTCCAGGCGGCCTATGTGGCCGAGGTGGTCAGAGGGGGGTTGCAGGCGATCCCCAAGGGGCAGTACGAGGCGGGTGAAGCCTTGGGGCTCTCCTACTGGAAGGTGATGGGACTGGTGATCATGCCCCAGGCCCTCAAGATCACCATTCCCTCCCTGGTGAACACCTTCATCTCCCTGTTCAAGGACACCAGCCTGGTGCTGATCATAGGGCTGTTCGATCTGCTGGCCATCTCCAAGGTGGCGCTGGCGGATCCGGCCTGGCTGGGTTTCTCAACCGAGGCCTATGTGTTCATCGCCATGATCTTCTGGATGTTCTGTTTTGGCATGTCCCGCTACTCCATCTATCTGGAGCGCAAACTCAACACCGGTCACAAGCATTAGGAGTAGTTTCGAGATGAAAACGGACGCTGTGGTAGAACTCAAGGACGTCAACAAGTGGTACGGTGAGTTTCATGTGCTGCGCAACATCAATCTGCAGGTGGGCAGGGGGGAGAAGATCGTCATCTGCGGGCCCTCTGGCTCGGGCAAGTCCACCATGATCCGCTGCATCAACCGGCTGGAGGAGCATCAGAGCGGTGACATCCTGGTCAAGGGCACGGCCCTGACCTCGGATCTCAAGAACATAGAGACGGTGCGCCGTGAGGTGGGCATGGTTTTCCAGCACTTCAACCTCTTCCCCCACCTGACGGTGCTGGAGAACTGCTGCCTGGCCCCCATCTGGGTCAAGCAGTTGCCACGCAAGGAGGCCGAGGAGATCGCCATGACCTTCCTGCGCCGGGTCAGGATCCCGGAGCAGGCCCTCAAGTACCCGGGCCAGCTCTCCGGTGGCCAGCAGCAACGGGTCGCCATCGCTCGCAGTCTCTGCATGAATCCCCAGGTGATGCTGTTTGACGAGCCGACCTCGGCGCTGGATCCCGAGATGGTGCGCGAGGTGCTGGATGTCATGGTGGAGCTGGCCCACGAGGGGATGACCATGCTTTGCGTCACCCACGAGATGGGCTTTGCCAAGCAGGTGGCGGACAGGGTGATCTTCATGGACCGCGGCCAGATCATCGAGGAGAACGTGCCGGATCAGTTCTTCGACCATCCCCAGTCGGAGCGGACCAAGCTGTTCCTCTCCCAGATCCTGCAGCACTGATGCGGATAAGGCGCGGCCCATCCCATGGAAAATAGCCCGCACGCTCGGTGAGCGGCGGGCAAAGACATGCATGAAAGCAGACTACAGACGGAAAGGAGTATGTCAGCCCGGCAACAGGGTGGTGGTGCGCAGATCGCGCACGGCCAGGTTGATCTGCCGGGCCAGGCTCAACGCCTGACGGCAGTCCAGCGTCTTCACATCGATGACTCCCCCCTTAAACTCGAATCGTCCCAGTGCTTCGACCATGAAGCTGCCGTGATGGAAGCTTTTGATATAGCGGGCAATTCTACGAGGAGACAACTGCTTGAACACCTTCATGGCAAGACACCCTGTTGTTTGGACAGGGCACACTATGCCGCCTCACCGTGACACTGATGTGACACTTGATAAAGGTTTGTATGAATCCTTGTTGCGGTGCGCTGGCGTCCTGCTCCCGGTGTAGAAAAAGTAGTGCCGCCCCTGACCCCGGCCCCGATATACTGCGTCCATCGCTGTATGGACAAAGGTGCCGCACGTGGAGTGGGTGGACGTAGTAGACGAGCAGGACAGGGTGATCGGAGTGGCCGATCGAACCCGGGTGCGTCAGGAGAACTTGCGCCATCGCGCCAGCTATATCCTGGTGCTCGATGAGGTCGGGCGCGTGCTGGTGCAGCGGCGCACCCCGAGCAAGGATTTTTGCCCCGGCATGCTGGACGCCTGCGCGGGTGGCGTGGTGACCACTGGGGAGGCGATGGAGCCCTCCGCCCGGCGCGAGCTGGCCGAGGAGCTGGGGATCCATGACGTGCCCCTGCACGACTTCGGCACCTTCTACGCCGAGGGGGAGGCGAGCGGGGGAGGTTATCGGGTCTGGGGGGGTCTGTTCAGCTGCCAGTATCAGGGGCCGCTGCAACTCCAGGCGGAGGAGGTGAGCGAGGTGCACTGGATGAGCCTGGCCGAGATAGCCGAGCGGGCCGCCGAGTTCACGCCGGACTCATTGCTCGCCATCGCCACCTGGCAGGCGCGACGCTCGCAATAAGGGCGAGGTGCGGGCGGCGACAGGGGAGCCGGTGTCGTCTCTTTCCGGCTTGGAGTAGACTGGGCCTCTTTCAATCACTTAAGGACGAGACATCATGATCACGGTCGGACAATCCCTGCCAGCGGGGGAATTTACCTTCATCACCGCCGAAGGCAAGCAGGTGCAGGACAGCCAGGCCCTGTTTGCGGGCAAGAAGGTGGTGTTGTTCGCGGTGCCGGGGGCCTTCACCCCCACCTGCTCCAACGCCCATCTGCCGGGCTATGTGGTGCTGGCGGATCAGTTCAAGGCCAAGGGGGTCGATGCCCTCTATTGTCTCTCGGTCAACGATGCCTTCGTGATGAAGGCGTGGCAGGCGGCCCAGAATGCCGACGCCATCACCATGCTGGCGGATGGCGACGGCAGCTGGACCCGGGCCCTGGGCCTGGCCAAGGAGACCGGCGCCTTCGGCGGCCTGCGTGCCCAGCGCTTTGCCCTGATCGCCAATGACGGCGTGGTCGAGCAGCTGTTCGTGGAGGCCCCCGGCAAGTTCGAGGTGTCGGATGCCGAGAGTCTGCTGGCCGCCTTGTGAATTGTTAATCGTCGTTTGATTTCAGCTTGAAATAGCAAGGCGGCTCGATACACTGAGGCCGCGTTTGGATGGAGCCAGGCTAGCCGCCTGGCTCTCGTGTTTGCAGCCGATGAGATGGAAGAATATGACCCTGGCTTTTGTTGCCCTGATTGCAGGACTGGCGTTGCTGGTCTGGAGTGCGGATAAATTTGTGGATGGCGCCGCCGCCACCGCTCGTTATGCCGGCATGCCGCCGCTGCTGATCGGCATGGTGATCATCGGCTTTGGTACCTCGGCCCCCGAGATGGTGGTCTCGGCCCTGGCATCCATGCAGGGTAATCCGGGCCTGGCCCTGGGCAATGCCTATGGCTCCAACATCACCAACATCGCCCTTATTCTCGGACTGACAGCCCTCATCAGCCCCATCGCCGTCTCCTCCCAGGTGGTGCGCAAGGAGATCCCCATATTGCTCGGCATCACCCTGCTGACCGGTGCCTTGCTCATCGATGGTCACCTGGGGCGTGGTGATGCGCTCATTTTGGGTGGCGTCTTCATCATGCTGCTGGGCTGGTCTATCTGGGCCGGGATCAAGGGGAAGGGAGACGCCCTGGACGCCGATGTGAATGTGGAGATCGACAGCGAAGCCATGCCGCTCAAGAAAGCCATCTTCTGGTTGATCGTGGGTCTGGTTCTCCTGGTCGGCGCTTCCCGCCTACTGGTGTGGGGCGCTGTGACCATAGCCCAGGCATTTGGCATCAGCGATCTGGTCATCGGTCTGACCATAGTGGCGGTGGGCACCTCGCTGCCTGAGCTGGCCTCCTCCCTGATGGCCATCAAGAAGAAGGAACATGACTTGGCGCTCGGCAACGTGCTCGGCTCCAACCTGTTCAACACCCTGGCCGTGGTCGGCATCGCCGCTGGCATAGCGCCCCTGGATGTGGAGCCTGCGGTGCTCTCTCGCGACTGGAGCCTGATGATGGGGCTGACCCTGCTGCTGCTGGTGATGTGCCTGGGCCGCAAGGGACAGGGCCGCATCAACAGGGTGGAAGGGGGCATCTTGCTCTGCATCTTCGTCGCCTATACCGGTTGGCTGTTGACCAGCCAGTTCTGATGTAGGGCAACGATGCACACAAGAAGGGGAGCCAATGGCTCCCCTTCTCTATATCGCTGGCGTGATCAAGCCGTTCAGGCCACCGCCACCAGTTTCTGCTTCTGGGCGCTGTCCAGAATGAGGATGCTCGCCTTGGGGAAGAAGTTGAAGGTGGAGGCCGACGCCCAGGTGTAGGCCCCCATCACCCGGCCTATGACCAGCTCGCCGATGGCCAGATCCGGCAGCATGATGCCGTCGCGAATCACGTCCACGCTGTCGCAGGTGGGGCCGGAGAGCACGGCATTGTGCAGCGGGCCTTGGGCGTAGGGGGTGCTCACCGGGTAGGTAACGTGGTCATAGAGCTGGCCGTTGTAGCTGCCGTAGAGGCCGTCATCCAGGTAGTACCAGATCTTGTCGCCGCGGTGGGCCTTGCCCATCACGCTGGAGACCGAGGTCATGGCCGGCGCGCTGATGAAGCGGCCCGGCTCGGCGATCTTCTGCACAGTGGCGGGCAGCTTGGCCAGCGCCTCGCGGATCGGGGCGCAGAAGCCGTCGATGTCGAACTCGCCACCGTCATAATCCACCGGGAAACCGCCACCGATATCCAGCACCCAGGGCTTGAGCCCCAGATCCCAGGCCTGCTCCATGATCTCGCGGCAGGCGTCGATGGCCTGCACGTGGCGACGGGCGTGGGGCACCTGGGAGCCGACGTGGAACGACAGCCCCATCACCTTGATCCCCTTGGCCTGGGCCAGTTGCAGCAGCGGCAGTGCCTGCTCCGGGGTGCAGCCGAACTTCTTGGAGAGATCGACCTTGGTCTCGGGATTCGGGAAGCTGACGCGCAGCAGCAGCTTGACCTCATCCTTGTAGGGCAGGAACTTCTCCAGCTCCAGCGGGTTGTCATAGACAAACACGGTACAGCCGAATTCCAGCGCATAACGGATGTCGCTGTCGCGCTTGATGGGATGGGTGTGAATGCAGCGTCCCGGGCGAACCCCTTGGCTGCGCACCAGATCCACTTCGCCATTGGTGGCCAGATCGAAACAGGCCCCCTCTTCCTTCAAGACAGAGACCACAGCCTCATGGGGCAGCGGCTTGAGTGCATAGTGCAAGCGCACATCGGGCAGGGCGGCGGCCAGGGCCCGATACTGTTTGCGGACGGCTGCCTTGTCGAGCAGCAGCAGGGGGGAGCCAAATTGTTCAACCAGCTGACGGTAATCTTGTGCGACCAGGGTCTCGTTCATTCTCTTTTGATCATCCTTAGGGGGCGTGATATGCCCAAGCCATATGCGATTGAACCGGCGACGGCCGGCTCAGGCGAGTGGTCCGGAGGGACCGACCAGGCACAATGCATAACTCCCTCGCAAAGTGCTTAGTTATGCGCGGGATTATCGACTTATTGAGTTTGTGTGCAAGCATTTTGATTGGATATGTTGGCAAGTATTTCTGGTCGAGACGAAACATCATCTTGATATGGGACAGTCTGCCCCTGTCGGTGCGCGCCATTGGCAGAGAAAATCTCATAAGCTATTGATAGTTAACGAACATTTAACATGTGTTCCGCTCATGGCCGGGACAGAAAAAAGCGGCGCCGAGGCCGGCCGAGTGGGAGACAGCTCACATTTTTTCGATTAACATGCCCGCTTCCTAATCCAAACTAGTTCGGATGAAGGTAGCAGGAGAGCGATGGGGGACCATCCACCGAAGAAGTGAATCTTTCAGGTACCGGGCAACCGGTGTGGACTGCTACTGGACGATACTCTGGAGAGACCCGTTAGATCGGGCGCCGAAGGAGCAAGGCACCATGACGACCCGCAAGGGCGGCTGGCGCCGGAAACTCTCAGGCAAAAGGACAGAGGGGATGGGATGGTTGTACCTGGGCTTGGCCCGCATCCGATCGCCTCTGGCCGATCGCGACACCTATGGGAAGATCATCCTTCTCCTCCTTAATCGTTGTTTTTTAAGGAGGATGCATGTCATCAATTCAATCGGCGCTCGCCGCCATCGATAGCTTTGTCTGGGGTCCGCCCCTGCTGATCCTGCTGGTCGGGACCGGCATCTATCTCACCCTGCGTCTGGGTCTGCTTCAGCTGGTGCGCTTGCCGCTCGCCCTGCGGTTGGTCTTTGGCCGCGATCAGGGTCAGGGCAAGCAGGGGGATGTCTCCAGCTTCGCCGCCCTCTGCACCGCGCTCTCTGCCACCATCGGCACCGGCAACATCGTCGGTGTTGCCACCGCCATCAAGCTCGGCGGCCCCGGCGCCCTGTTCTGGATGTGGATGGCGGCCCTGTTCGGCATGGCCACCAAGTACGCCGAGTGCCTGCTGGCGGTCAAATATCGCGAGCAGGATGCCAACGGTCAGATGGCGGGCGGCCCCATGTACTATCTGGAGAAGGGGCTCGGCTCCAAGCCGCTGGCCAAGCTGTTTGCCCTGTTTGGTATAGGCGTCGCCTTCTTCGGTATCGGCACCTTCCCCCAGGTCAACGCCATCTCCGACGCCATGAGCCTCTCCTTCTCGGTACCCCGGGAGGCGACCGCAGTGGTGCTGACCCTGATAGTGGCCCTGGTGACCCTGGGGGGTATCCAGTCCATCTCCAGCGTGTCGAGCAAGGTGGTGCCCTTCATGGCCATCTTCTACATCCTCGCCTGCGCCGGTGTGCTGGTGAACAACGCCGCCGCCCTGCCCGAGGCGATTACCCTGGTCATCAGCAGCGCCTTTACCGGCCATGCGGCCACCGGCGGCTTCGTCGGGGCCGGCATCATGCTGGCTATTCAGTCCGGGGTGGCGCGCGGTGTCTTCTCCAACGAGTCGGGGCTGGGCTCGGCCCCCATAGCCGCGGCGGCGGCCAAGACGGACTCCTGCGTGGAGCAGGGGCTGGTCTCCATGACCGGCACCTTCATCGACACCATCATCATCTGCACCATGACCGGCCTGACCCTGGTGGTGACAGGGGTGTGGAGCGGGGACTTGAGCGGCGCCGCCATGACCAGCCAGGCCTTTGCCCAGGGGCTGGATGCTCACATAGGCCAGTATCTGGTGAGCATAGGGCTGCTGTTCTTCGCCTTTACCACCATCCTCGGCTGGAACTATTACGGCGAGCGCTGCACCGAGTACCTGTTCGGGGTCAAGGCGATCAAGCCCTATCGCCTCATCTATCTGGTGCTGGTGGCGAGCGGTGCCTTCCTCCATCTGGACATGATTTGGCTCTTGGCAGATATCGTCAACGGCCTGATGGCGGTGCCCAACCTCATCGGCCTCATCGGCCTGCGCCACGTGGTGATCGCCGAGACCCGGGCCTACTTCAGCCGGGGTCAGGATAGTGAAGCCGAGCCGGAGCCGCAGACGGCCTGATTTGAGCGCTATTGAAAACAAGAAAGCCACGACCCGGGTCGTGGCTTTCTTGTTGGCGTCATCGCAATGAGTGTGGGGGGGCCTAGAAACCGGCCAGCAGCGCCTGCAGTCGCCGCCAAACCTGCGTCACCAGATCCTCGGGACTGCCCTGCCAACCGATCTGTTGTGCCAGGGTGGTGGAGGTGCCGGGTGCAAAGCGCAGCTCCCCGCCCGCCAGCTCGTAGAAGCGGCTCGCCATCCGGGTACCCTCGTCCACATCACCCGCCACCAGCAGCATGGCCTGGGCCAGCACGGCGCCCTGGTGATCCTGGCCCGGCGCCAGCCAGCGCTGGGCGGTGCCGGTGATCTTGCGACCCCCGATCACCAGATTGTACTGGCCGTCGCAAAAGGATCCGGGCACGAAGTCATAGTTTCCTTCAAGGCCGTGCTCCTCCAGCAGGGCCAGCAGCGGCGCCCCCAGCAGCCGGTAGTAGTGAGCCAGATCCGTGGTGGTGCGGGGCAGCAGCAGGGAGAGGTTGAGGATGCCGGCCCCGTGGGGCACTGCGGTGCCGCCGCTGTCGCGCACATGGACGGGCCAGCCTTCGTTGGCGAGCTGCTCGCAGGCCGCCTGATAGCGGGGCAGACGCATGTCCTTGCGGGTGACGATGAGGCACTGGGGTGCCTGCCAGAGGTGGGCACGCGCCAGGCCGTCACGGGCACAGTCCCGAAGCCAGCGTTGCTCCTCGGCCAGTATCTGATCCGGGGTGTGGCGGGTGGGCAAGGAGGGAAGCAGGGCATAGGGCATCAAGGGCATCAAGGGCATCAAGGGCATCAAGGGCATCAAGGGCATCCTGGGCAGAGGCTGCCGAGCACAGTACCCGTGGCGGCAAACAAGGTAAAGCCCCGCACGGCGGGGCGCTACCTGTTTGTTGACGAGAGAGTCAGGCCTGCGCGGCGGCGCGCCTGGGCAGCAGCAGGTTCATGATGATGGCGGTCAGACCGCCGGTGGCGACGCCGTAGGAGAGCACGCTTCTGGCCAGCTCCGGCAGGTGTTGCAGCACCTCCGGCACCTGCGCGACCCCCAGCCCCATGGCCAGCGACACCGCCAGTATCATCAGGGCGCGGCGGTCCAGCTCCTCGCGGGAGATGATGCGCACCCCGGCGGCGGCGATGGTGCCGAACATGACGATGGTGGCGCCCCCCAGCACGGGCTCGGGGATCTGCTGCACCAGGCTGGCGACCGCCGGGAAGAGGCCGAGCAGGGCCAGCATGGCGGCGATGAAGAGGCCGACATGGCGGCTGGCGACCCCGGTCAGCTGGATGACGCCATTGTTCTGGGCGAAGGTGGACATGGGGAAGGTGGAGAAGAGAGCCGCCAGCATGGAGTTGGCGCCGTCGGCCAGCACGCCCCCCTTGATCCGCGCCATGTAGACGGGCCCGTCCAGCGGCTCGCCCGAGATATCCGAGGTGGCTGTCATGTCGCCGATGGCTTCCAGCGCCGTCACCACGAAGATGATGGCGAGCGGCACGAACAGCTGCCAGTCAAAGCCGATGCCGTAGTGAAGCGGGATGGGCACCATCACCAGGGGGCCCTCGAAGGTGGGAGGGCTGACCTTGCCCAGCAACAGGGCGACGGCGTAGCCCGCCAGCATGGCAATCATGATGGCGGAGAGGCGCAGCCAGGGGTTGCGGCTGCGCTGCAGCAGCACGATGAGGCCGAGCACCAGCAGGGAGAGGAAGAGGTTGCTGTGGCTGGCGAAGCTGCCGTCAGAGAGGGCAGCATAACCGCCCCCCATGCTGATGAGGCCCACCTTGATCAGGGTCAGGCCGATGAGCAGCACCACTATGCCGGTCACCAGGGGGGTAATGATGCGCTTGACCAGATGGAGGAAGCGACTCATCACCACTATGGTGAGGGCCGCCGCCAGCATGGTGCCAAACAGGGTGCCCAGCAGATCCTCGGTGGGCATGGCGGCCTGCTTGAGGGCGAGACCGGAGGCGATGATGGGGCCGAGGAAGTTGAAGCTGGTGCCCTGCACCGACAACAGGCCCGAGCCGAGGGGGCCGAAGCGGCGGGTCTGGATGAAGGAGGCGATGCCGGACATGACCAGGGACATGGAGACGATGTAGCGGGTGTCGGCGGCGGGGAGGCCGAGGGCATTGGCGATGATGAGGGGTGGGGTGATGATGGCGACAAACATGGCGAGCATGTGCTGAAGGGCGGCGAACAGGGTCTGGGGCAGGGGCGGGACCTCGTCTATGCCGTAGATGAGTTCGCTGTGGGCTCGCCTGGGGGGATGGGTCTCTGGGGTCGCGCGCACGGCGGCAGCCTGTTCCATAAATACCTCTAAGTGTGGGGAGGGGGAGAAAATTGGGCGCTATTCTAGTGGCTGAACCTGGGCTGACCAGCGCTAATTGGATCAATCAAGGGTTTATTTTTCGATGGGTTGAAACGTTTGCGCGCGGCGATTATGATCCGCCGGTTTGTGTGAGGCAGTTCTCGTTATAAATGGGGGACATGCTGATGCATCCCGTGAGGGACGGTGTAGAATGAGCCCTCAGTTGTAAAATGGAGACTCTGGATGCTGAAGCTGTCGGAGTTCTGGAGTGCCCGCGCCCATTCCGAAGATTTCACCCTGACCCGCATGGGCTTTATGACGGTGCGTCTGCGCCTGCTCACCTGCCTGCTGATGGTGGGGTTGCCCGCCTGGGCGCTGGTGGACTGGCTGACTCTGCCCGCCACCCAGTTTGACGAATTGTTTCAGGTCAGGATCTTCTGCCTGCTGGCCCTCTCCCCCCTCATTCCCCTCTCCTATCTCATCCACTTCAAGCGCGAACGCATGAAGCTGGCGCTGGGCTACCTGATGGCGGTGATGATGCTCTTCTCCCTCATCTGTCTGCACAGCTTCGGGACGGAGCAGGAGCTGCAGGCGGGCTACATGGCGTTTCCCTATCTGCTCATCAGCCTGTTTGCCATCTTCCCCATACCGCTCTCCCTCAGCCTGCAACTGGCGGGCGGCATTCTGATCACCATGCTGGCGGGCAACTGGCTCCTAGTGGGCCAGCCGCTCCTGAGCGTGCAGACCCTCAACCAGGTCTGGCTGCTGGGGCTCTTCACGGTGGCGAGTGCCTGGGTGCAGTGCGGTCAGCTCAACATGCTGCTGCAGCTCTATCGGGAATCCACCACGGACGAGCTGACCGGCATGATGAACCGCCGCCTGCTGATGAAGCGGCTCGAGAAGGCCAGGGTCACCATGATCCGCAAGCAGGCATCCTTTGCCGTGCTGCTGCTGGATCTGGACAGATTCAAGCGCATCAACGACACCTTCGGCCATCTGGCGGGGGATGCCGTGCTGAAAGAGGTGGCGGCGACCTTGGCGGAGCAGCTGGAGCCCGGCATGGTGCTCGGTCGCTACGGCGGCGAGGAGTTCGCCATACTGCTGCCCAACTGCGCCGATCTGGCCCAGGCGAAACGGATCGCCGAGCGACTGAGGGTGGCGGTGGAGGCGCGGCTGGTGAAGAGTCCGACGTCGGATGAACTGCTGGAGGTGACGGTGAGCATCGGCCTGACTCTGTCCCTGCGCGGGGAGAGCGTCGAGGAGCTGCTCAACCGGGCGGACGAGTGCCTCTACATGGCCAAGATGGCGGGGCGCAACTGCGTGGTGGGCGAGCTGGCGAAGATGCCGGACAAGCCCGGGCCCACAAAGACGGATGCCGCCTGAGGGCGGCATCTTGTCTGGAGGGCTACATCAGTTCAGCCGGTACTTGCCTGACAACTGCTGGGCAAGCAGCTTGAACATGTTGAACACCGCCATTGTCTTGCCGGTCGGGGTGCCATCCTCGGCCAGGAAGAACTCCCCCTTGAACACTAGGATCTCCCCCTTCTGCTCCACCGAATCGGCACGCATGCCGTGGATGAAATCTTCGTGGCTCTTGATGATGCCGTTGGCCATCTCCAGCAGGGCAGTCTCGGTGATCAGCTCTTTTTGTGGTTGCATGTGCGTCTCCTTAAACGACTACTGGCAGGGCGCGGTGTGCCCCGCCGCTGATTGAAGAGGCGGTTAGCATACTGCAAGGGGGGATTTTCTGTCATTGATATGACCCCGCTTTTTGCCCGGCAGCGGGCAGCCGTCACCCCATCACCAGATTCTTGAGCCAGTGACGCTGGCGGATCCTGCGCTGCACCAGCAGCACCTTGCACAGCTCCTCCAGCAGCACCACGGCCACCACCCAGGAGAGAGGCCAGCCCAGCAGGCTGACCGCCACCCAGGCGAGGGGCAGGCCGATGCACCACATGGCGACGATGTCGATGAAGATGCTGTAGTTCACGTCGCCCCCCGAGCGCAGCACCCCGACAATGCCCACCATGTTGAACACCTTGAGCAACATGCCGAGGCACATGATGGCAAGCACCTGACCCGCTTCCCCCATCAGCTCGCCGGGCAGGTTGCCGACCCACTGCAGCAGGTTGGTCTGCAGCAGCCAGACGGCTATTCCCACCAACAGGGCGCCTATGGGGGCGAGCAGCAGGAACAGCTGGGAGTGTTGCCAGGCCGCCTCGTATTCCTCGGCCCCGAGCCGGTGGCCGAGCAGGGTGGAGCAGGCCACCGCCAGCCCGAAGAAGAGAGAGATGAGGATGCTCTCGAGGGTGCCCAGGGTGGTCATGATGGCCAGGGAATCTGTGCCCAAATGAGCGTAAAGGAAGCCGTAGAGCAGCATGCCGAAGGCCCAGAGCCCGTCGTGGAACAAGAGCGGCAGGGCGATCAGGGTGAAGCGCACCACCTCCTTGCGCCGGAAGGCGTCCCACCAGTCCTGTCTGCGCGGGATGAGGCGTGGCTCCTGGCGCCACACATAGGCAAGCAGCAGCGCCGTCTGCAGCAGCCGTGAAATCGTGGTGCCCCAGGCCGAGCCCGCGACCCCCATGGCCTCGAAGCCGAAGTTGCCGAAGATGAGGGCGTAGTTGAGGATGACGTTGGCGATGATGGCAATGATGCCGATCCGGGTCGGCGCCGCCGCGTTGCCCACGGAGCGCAGGGCCGCCTCCAGGGGCACGACTATGGCGGTACAGAGGATGGTGGCACCGGTGATCATCAAAAACTCGTCGGCCAGCAGGCGCAGCGCGGGATCCTGGCTGGCAAAGCCGAGTACGCTGCCCGGCGAGAGCACATAGATGAGGGCAAACGGCAGGCTCACCAGCAGGGCGCCCACCAGGGCCAGCGCCAGGGAGCGGCGCACTCCGGCCAGCTCGCCCCGGCCATAGTATTGGGCCGCCAACACCGAGACCCCGCCAGAGAGCCCCGCTATCACCAGCAGGTTGAAGAAGAAGACCCGGTTACCCAAGCCGACCGCCGCCACAGCCGTGGTGCCAAGCTGGCTCACCATCATGATGTCGATGAGACCGAGCAGGGAGAACATCATGGATTGCAGCGACACCGGCAGGGCCAGTCGCCACAGTCGGGTCATGAACTCACGATCGGTGGTTTGTTTTAAAATCGCTTGCCAATAATTCATATATGTTAACCGGGTATGTGAAAAGCAAGGTTTGTCATGGGTATGATAGGGGGTGATGCGGGTGGCTTCACTGTGAGCACCTCTCGGCTTTCTTGTTCAAAACTATCATGTTGAGGCGTTATGGCATTTGTCAGCGAGTGTCTTGAGATAGCTCCCGGCTGCGAGGAGCGGATGCTGGGGCGCGAAGGTCTGCCCCTGCTGGGGGAGGCGGGAGTCTTCTTGACCGGTCTCTCGAACATCCGGGAGCACTACCTTATTCGCCGCAACAGACCCGAGTTCCACATCCTGATGGTGAGCCATGACGAGGGGGGCGTCCTGCTAACCGATGACGGAGAGCTGCCCATCCCGGCGGGAGCCCTGGTCTTTCTCCCCGCCGCCGTGCCCGGCGGCCTCAGGTTGGTGGGGGAAGAGTGGCGCACCAGCTGGATCCTGCTCGATGACGTGCCGCGCTGGCAGCATCTGCACCGGCTCGGCCACCGCATCTGGCAGGGGGAGGAGGGGGAGCAGCTCTACCATCTGCTCAGCCTGATGCAGGGGGAGGGAGTGCGATCACCCTTGCAGCCCCAGCTGCTCAGCCTGTTGCTGGCCCTGCTGGACCGCACCCTGCAAGGGGAGGTGCGCGGCACCCCCGAGCTCAGGCTGCAGGCGCTGTTTCGCCGGGTGGAGGCGCGTCTCGATGAACCCTGGAGCGTGACCCTGCTCGCCAGCCAGATGGCCTGCTCTGTGCCCCATCTGCACCGGCTCTGCCAGCAGGTGTTCGGCATGGGGCCCATGGCCTGGCTGACGGGGCTTAGGATGAACAAGGCGCGCCAGCTGCTGCTCTATACCAACTGGCCCCTCGGCGAGCTGGCGGCCCGGGTCGGTTACAGCGACGGCGCCAACTTTGCGAACCGTTTTCGCCGCCTCACTGGTCAGACCCCCGGCGCCTTTCGTCGCCTGGGTCGCAAACCTGTTGCCACTGAGGTGCAAACCCTTTGAAATTGTTGGCCCAAGCCCATAGGATCGGCGGGCCACACAGTCAAGGTACAGATCCATGTTTGAAGATAATAATCAGAAACGTCCCCTCTACATTCCCTACGCCGGCCCGGCCCTGCTGGAGACCCCGCTGCTCAACAAGGGCAGTGCCTTCACCAGCGAGGAGCGCAGCAGCTTCAATCTGGAAGGCCTGCTGCCCCAGAACATAGAGACCATAGAAGAGCAGGCCGAGCGCGCCTATCGCCAGTTCATGGCGTTTGGCAACGACATGGACAAGCACATCTATCTGCGCAACATCCAGGACACCAACGAAACCTTGTTCTATCGCCTGCTGAACAACCACCTGACCGAGATGCTGCCGGTCATCTACACCCCGACCGTGGGCAAGGCGTGCGAGGAGTTCTCCAACATCTACCGTCGTGCCCGCGGCCTCTTCATCTCCTATCCGGACAAGGACAGGATCGATGACATGCTGCAAAACGCCACCAAGCAGAACGTCAAGGTGATAGTGGTCACCGACGGCGAGCGGATCCTGGGGCTGGGGGATCAGGGCATCGGCGGCATGGGCATTCCCATCGGCAAGCTCTCCCTCTACACCGCCTGCGGCGGCATCTCGCCAGCCTACTGCCTGCCGGTGGTGCTGGACGTGGGCACCAACAACCAGCAGCTGCTCAACGATCCCTTCTACATGGGCTGGCGCCATCCGCGCATCTCCGGGGAGGAGTACGACGAGTTCGTCGATGCCTTCATCCAGGCAGTCAAGCGCCGCTGGCCCGAGATCCTGCTGCAGTTCGAAGACTTCGCCCAGGGCAATGCCACCCCGCTGCTCAACCGCTACAAGGACGAGCTGTGCTGCTTCAACGATGACATCCAGGGCACAGCAGCCGTGACCCTGGGCAGCCTGATCGCCGCCTGCAAGGCCTCCGGGGCCAAGCTCTCCGAGAAGCGGGTCGCCTTCCTCGGCGCGGGCAGCGCCGGTTGCGGCATCGCCGAGCAGATAGTGGCGCAGATGAAGGCCGAAGGACTGAATGATGCCGAAGCTCGCGGCCGGGTCTTCATGGTGGACAGGTTCGGCCTCATCACCGACAAGATCCCCAACCAGCTCGACTTCCAGCGCAAGCTCTCCCAGCCGCTGGAGCGGATCAAGGAGTGGCCGGTGGGGGACAACATCTCCCTCCTGGAGGTGATGGAGCACGGTCGTCCGGACATCCTGATCGGGGTCTCCGGCCAGCCTGGCCTCTTCACCGAAGAGGTGGTCAAGACCATGCACAAGCACTGCAGTCGCCCCATCATATTCCCGCTCTCCAACCCCACCTCCCGGGTGGAGGCGACGCCGGCGGATCTCATCCGCTGGACCGACGGCCAGGTGCTGGTGGCCACCGGCAGCCCGTTCGCGCCGGTGGAGTACAAGGGCAAGCGCTACGTCATCGCCCAGTGCAACAACTCCTTCATCTTCCCGGGCATCGGCCTCGGCGTCATCGCCTCCGGCGCCACCCGGGTGACCGACGCCATGCTGATGTCGGCCAGCCGGGCACTGGCTGAGTGCTCCTCCCTGGTGAAGGGAGAGGAGGGCTCCTTGCTGCCGGATCTGGCGGATATCCATCGGGTGTCCCGCTACATCGCCAAGATGGTGGCCAAGACCGCCATGCTGCAGGGCAAGGCGGTGCAGACCCCCGATGATGTGATAGACCAGGCCATAGAAGCGAACTTCTGGCGGCCGGAATACCGCCGCTATCGTCGCACTTCGTTCTGATCGAAGAGGCCGCAAAAGCAGAAGGGATGCGCAAGCATCCCTTTTTTGTGCACGGCAGAGGCGGATGAGGGGTTATTGTGCCGGTTGCTCGGCAGCGGGCTCGGTGGCCGCTGGTGCGGCGGCCTGCACGCCGGTCACCCGGATCTCGACCCGGCGATCCGGGGCCAGGCAGTCGATGAGGGCGGCTCTCGCCTTGACGTCATCGCACTGGGTGCCGGTGACCGGATTGCTCTCGCCATTGCCCTGGATGCTCACCTTGTCGGCGGGCAGGCCCTTGCCGATGAGGAAGTTGGCGACCGTGCTGGCACGGGCCTCGGACAATGCCTGATTGTTGGCATCCGAGCCGATGCGGTCGGTATAGCCCATCACCACGGCGTTGCCATCCTTGGGCTTGATGTCGACTATCTGCTGGTAGAGGTCTTCCAGGGCGGCCATGCCTTCCGGCTTGAGCTCGGCCTTGCCAAAGGCAAATAGCACGTCCGAACTCAGGTTGAAGGTCTGATCCACCGGCTCGGGGGGCGGCGGGGTCACCACCAGGGGGGCGGCCACCGGCACTGCGGCCACGGTGCGGTTGGGGTGCAGTACCAGCTCTAAGGTCGCGGTACTGATGTCGCTGACCCAGCGCTGGGTGCCGCTGCCCAGCTTGTCGTTGTCAGGATCGTCCCCGACCCGCACCAGGTAGCGGTAGCGCGCCTGGATATCGACCCAGTCGGTGAGCCTGGCGGTCAGCCCCAGACCCGCCAGCGGGGCCAGGTTGTCATCGCCACCGTTGACGGAGTCGACGTGGTAGAGATAGCCGCCACCTTCGGCGAACACCGAGAAGATGTCGCCAAGGGGCAGTCGGCCTATCACCGACAGGGTGGCCCCCTGACTGTTGAAGTCGTTGCTGGCGATGTCCCAGTCACCGGTCGACAGATAGCCGAGTTCGGCGCCCAGGTTCTCGGTGAAGTTGTAGCCGACAAAGGCGTCGATGGCTGTGGCGTCCTTGTCGACATCCTGGCTGAAATCATTGATGTCGTGGGCAATGGCCCAGCCTCCCCCAGCCCCTATATACCAGTCGTGAGCAGGCGCAGCCTGGGCGCCACTCGTCGCCAATGCCAATGCAATCCACACGGGTTTCAGTCTTATGTTCATCGCGTATCCTCGTCGATGTTGGGTGTTATAGGGCTCCCAGCCCTTTGTTATGTATAGCCACCATTATGTATAGGCGATATGAGAGGTTTAACCACTTAAGTGGCGCATCTGTATGGAGAATTCGTGAGAAAGCAGGCAAGTGTGGCGCTTTGGACACAGCCTCGGGCGGGCATGGGGGGCAACAAAAAAAGGGGCCGTACGGCCCCTTTTTTTCAGGTGCGGATTGACCGCATCAGCTGAACTTACTGTTGAACTTCCTGCACGCCGGTGACACGCACTTCGACGCGGCGATCCGGTGCCAGGCAGGCGATCAGCTGGTTCTTGCCCTTGACGCCGTCACACTGGGTGCCGGTGACCGGATTGGCTTCGCCACGGCCCTCGATGGCCACCTTGCCAGCCGGCAGACCCTTGCCGACCAGGAAGTCGGCCACGGTGCGGGCACGGGCTTCGGACAGCTTCTGGTTGTAGGCGTCAGAGCCGATACGGTCGGTGTAACCGACTACCACGGCGCTGCCATCTTTCGGCTGAACGTCAACGATCTGCTGATACAGGGTGTTGAGGGCGGCAGTCCCTTCCGGCTTCAGGGTGGATTTGCCGAAGGCAAACAGCACGTCAGAGCTCAGGGAGAAGTTCTTGTCGACCATGACGGGCTCGGGAACCGGCTCGGGAGCCGGTGCGGCCACAGGGGCTACATAGGCTTTGCGGTTCGGGTGCATCACCAGTTCCAGGGTCGCGACGCTCATGTCGGTCTTCCAGGTCTTCTGCTCGTCACCCAGATCCCAGATGTAGCGGTAGCGGGCCTGCAGATCGAGCAGATCGGAGACCTTGGCGGTCAGACCCAGGCCGGCCAGGGGCGAGGTGCCGTTGTCGCTCTCGCCATTGCCGTTGACATGGTTGAAGTAGGCACCGCCTTCGGCGAACACGGAGAAGATGTCACCCAGCGGCAGACGACCAAGGGCGGACAGGGTAGCGCCTTGGGTCTTGAAGTCGACGCCATCGACGCCACCCTTGCCTGCATAGAGATAACCGAGCTCGGCCGCGTAGTAATCGTTGAAGTTGTAACCGCCGAACAGGGAGATCGCGGTGGCGTCCTTGTCGGCATCCAGACCGAAGGAGTCCAGGTCATGGCCATAGGCCCAACCTGCACCCATACCTGTGTACCAGTCATCGGCCGCCTGGGCGGTGGAGGTTCCCATGGCTGCAATAGCCAGAGCAATCAGGGTTGGAGCCATTTTCATTTTCATCATTTTATCCTCGTTGAGTTGCCGTGCTACGGGCGTACTGCGCACTCTTTGTTATACCGATCGCAGATGACACTTCATGTTGCGATTCCGTGACCTGGTCACGGACGGCTTGAATAAAAAATGGATGGTAACCTGGATTCTCATGAAGCTGTTTCTCCATGGACAACTAACCGGGCAATAAGCACTTTTAATAGTTCATCCAATGTCTTACAAGCGCAGCTACTGTATTCTTTTGAATCGGCTTGATCAAGTTTCTGCACAGAAATGCAGCTGTGGGGTTGGCGCGACGGGGACGCGGCCTGACCTGCGAGGAGGGGCGGGGGCAAGCTGGTGAGACAGAGGGTGACGTTTGAGACGACCGACATGCAAAAGGGGATGCCGTGGCATCCCCTTTTCGCGTTATCTGAGCGGAGTCAGATTACTGCTGAACTTCCTGTACGCCGGATACGCGCACTTCTACGCGACGATCCGGGGCCAGGCAGGAGATCAGCTGAGCCTTGGCGGTTACGCCGTTGCACTTGGTGCCGGTAACCGGGTTGGCTTCGCCACGACCTTCGATGGCAACCTTGCTGGCAGCCATACCCTTGCTGACCAGGAAGTTGGCAACGGTGCGGGCACGGGCTTCAGACAGCTTCTGGTTGTAAGCGTCGGAACCGATACGGTCGGTGTAACCAACAACAACGGCGTTACCGTCTTTCGGCTGGAACTCGACGATCTGCTGGTACAGGGCGTTCAGGGCTTCCACGCCTTCGGCCTTCAGGCTGTCTTTGCCAAAGGCAAACAGCACGTCGGAGTTCAGGGCGAAGTTCTTCTCAACGATCTGCGGAGCAGGAGCAGGAGCTTCTTCAACAACAGGAGCCGGAGCCGGAGCTACGTAGGAAGTACGGAACGGGTGGTAAACGGCTTCCAGGGTCGCAACGCTCTGGTTGGACTTGTAGCGTACGTTGTCGGCGTGCAGGTCAGCCACGTCCCACATGTAGCGGTAACGAGCTTGCAGATCCAGCGCGTCGTTGACCTTGTAGGTCACACCGGCACCGGCCAGCGGGGATACCTTGGTATCGCTGGTGCCCATACCGTCGGTGTGGCCCCAGTAGGCGCCAGCTTCACCGAACAGGGAGAAGTCGTTGCCCAGCGGCAGACGAGCGATACCGGACAGGGTGGCACCCTGGCTCTCGTAACGGTTGCCATCGGTGTTGCCACGGCCGGTGTACTGGTAGCCCAGTTCGGAACCGAAGTACTCGTTGAAGTTGTAACCGACGAAGGCATTGGCAGCAGCCGCGTCTTCTTCACCAGCGTTCACGCCTTCGATCTTGTTCAGACCGTTGAAGTGAGTTGCACCGACACCGGCACCGAAGTAGATATCATCAGCGGCGTGTGCAGCAGTTGCACCCATGGCAGCCATGGCGATGGCGATCAGGGAAGGAGCCATTTTCATCATAAAATTAATCCTCGTTGAGATGGCACGTTGTTCACGTGCTTCGCACTTTGTAATTTATGTAAGCTGCTGGCTCTGCCGGGCAACAAGAGTTGCGCCGAGCAGGGATCCTAGATCCATCCAGGAGGCACGTTAACTGGGTGCACAAGTGAGCGAGTTGCACTATCGGGAGCGCATACTTCGCCACGAACAGCCGATGTCATTCCGATGACGTGGCGCACTTTATGCTCATTTCAAAACATGATCAAGCTCACAGATAATCTGTGGGGCAGATTGTGTCGTATGGATAACTGGCTGTTTATCTGGATTTATTAGTGATCCAAGTAGGCGCGATGCAGCTTTCGCTCAAGCTTCATATAGGCCTCAACCCAAGCGTGCTGCGGGGTGGCGATGGCGTCCCTGGTCGCAAAAACCGCGAGATAGTCGGCCTCGGTTGCTTCGCACAGCAAGGGTGTGAAGCCGAGTAAAAAATGACGGGCGAGATAGGGGTCCAGGGGCCAAATATTGAGGATGGCCCTGGCCACCGGCTGAATCGCGGCTGAACAGATGAAATGTTGATGGCCGGCCTCCAGCCACAGGGCCATCTCCTGCAGGCCCTGCTCGGGCACCAGTCCCCCATCCCCTTTCTCCGTCGCCAGCGTCATATGGTTACCGTTGCCAAGCAACAGGCGGCCATCTTGCTGCAGGACTCCGTCGTGGCTGCGCAGGGGCAGCGGGGAGGCTTGCTCGAGATAGAGGCTGCACTTGTCCGGGAGGGAAGCCAGTACGGATGCGGCCTCGCTCTGCATGGCGGCGGGCAGCCAGAGTGCCTCGGCCCGGGTTTGCTGACTCTGACGGAGCTGACGGGGGAGGGAATCCGGGTCTGAATCCGGGTGAAGTCGGGAGATGATGCCGGGAAATGCCATGCTGAATACTCTTTAAGGGATAACCGGCGAATTATACGAGTTATGGCCGTGGCAACAATAAAGGTTTCTCTTCGAGACTGTTTACCTGAAGCGACTCTGCGATTACCATCCCCGAGGTTTGTTAGGGTTGTCGTCGAAAGACGCTTATTAAAGATAGAGGCTCGACCATAACGAGTCCGTTCAAAACTGATACACTTGACTACGAGTCGTCGCGAAAAATAAAGGTGGAGTGAATCCGCCGAACGGAGTATGGAACACATGAATTCAAATATCGTAACTGTTGGCAAGAAGATCCGTCAGATCCGCGAAGCGGTTGGCCTGAGCCGTCCCAAGTTTGCCGATCTGCTGGGCGTCCCCCCGACTACCCTGAAGAACTATGAACTGGGTTACCGTGAAGTTGGAGGCGCCTTCCTGGTCGCCCTGGCTCATCACCCGGAGCTGCACAAGTTCACCCTCTGGCTGCTGGCCGACAAGAAAGTCGCCGAAATCGGCCAGATCGGTCCGGACGATATTGCCAAGGCTTGATTGCCTGAGCCTTGATAAAAATGCCGCCCGCGAGGCGGCATTTTTTATTTGTCAAAACAGGCATTTATTTAAATAACGAGTGTGTTGTGTGCTTCATGTGGCGATTTCAACTAAATCACCTTGGCAAGCTGGATTAATCCCCGGAAAATTCCGACCCTTTAATTTCAGGCCCCTGATCCACAAAGCGAGACACGCATGAGCAATACCCTTCCCAAGGCCAGAGATGGCTTTACCAGCACCTTCGGCGTGCTTGCCGCGACCCTGGGTTCGGCGGTCGGCCTTGGCAACATCTGGAAGTTTCCCTATCTGACCGGTGAAAACGGGGGCGCCGGTTTTCTGCTGGTCTATGTGATCGCCACCCTGCTGGTGGGGCTGCCGGTGATGATCTCGGAGATCATGCTGGGGCGTCAGGCAAAATCCGATGCGGTGAGCGGGCTCATCAAGCTGGCGCCCAAGGGGCAACCCTGGTGGCTGATCGCGGCCATGGGGGTGACGGCGGCCTTCCTCATCATGTCGTTTTACTCCGAAGTGGCGGCCTGGGTGTTTGCCTACATCTTCAAGGCGGCCAGTGGCGAGATCCTCTCGACCGATCCCGCCGTCACGGGGGCGGCCTTCAATTCGCTCATCACGGATCCCTTGCAGAGCCTGCTCTGGCAATGGCTGGTGCTGGCCCTGATGGGGGGCATATTGCTGATGGGGGTGTCGAAGGGAATCGAGGCCGTCACCAAGCGACTGATGCCGGTGCTCTTCATCCTGCTGCTGGTGATCGGCATCCGCAGTCTGACCCTGCCCGGGGCGAGCGAGGGACTGAGTTTCCTGTTCTCTCCTGATTTTTCCAAGGTCACCGCCGGCGTGGTGCTGACGGCCATGGGGCTGGCCTTCTTCAAGCTCTCCATCGGCATGGGCTGCATGATGACCTATGGCAGCTACTTTCGGGACGATCAGCACATACCGCTCACCACTGTCCGGGTGATGTGCGCCGATCTATTCGTCTCCATGCTGGCGGGGATCGCCATCTTTCCGGCGGTGTTTGCCTTCGGCTTCGAGCCGACCGCCGGCCCCTCCCTGCTGTTCATCACCATTCCGGCGGTGTTTGCCAGCATACCGTTCGGCCACCTCTTCATGGTGCTCTTCTTCGTGCTCTCCGCCATAGCGGCAACGGGGGCCATGCTCTCCATTCTGGAAGTGCCGGTCTCGGTACTCTCCGAGCGTTTCCACATGAGCCGAAGAAGGGCGACTCTGCTCAACCTGCTGGTGCTGGGGGCGGTCGGATCGACCTGTGCGCTCTCCAACAGCACGCTGGCAGACGTGCAGATAGCCGGCAAGACCTTCTTCGATCTGTTCGACTTCGTCTCTTCCAATGTGTTGATGCCCCTTGGCGGTATCTTCCTCTGCCTGTTCGTGGGCTGGGTCTGGGGCTTCGAGCGGATGAAGGCCGCGCTGACCAATGGGGGCGAGCTGGAGCTGGCCATCCTCAAGCCCCTGTTCTTCATCATCCGTTACGTGTCGCCGCTGCTCATCCTGATCGTCATGCTCAAGGGGCTGGGGCTGTTCTGAGCGCCAGCCACCCTGACAAAAAGAGCGCCCAGGGGCGCTCTTTTTATTGGGATTTTGTCCGGAGTCCTCAGATCAAACCGAGTCGGGAGAGCTCCTCCTTGAGCTGGTCCAGGTTGCGCTCGACGCAAGCCTCTCCCTCGTTGATGGCATCGCTGGCGTGGTGGAAGTCCATGATGGAAAGGCTGCCAAGGCGCGGACAGAGCTGGATCTCGGGGGGATCCCCGGCCATGCGGGCGCGGGTGATGCGCTCCTGCATGATGTTGATGGAGCCTGTCATCACCCCCCACATGCCGGGGGTGCTGGGTTCTCCCCGGCCCAGCCACTGGCTGAAGAGGCCTCCCGGAGCGGGTTCGTCCGGCTCGTCGGTCCAGGGTTGATGCATGTCGGTGTTGAGGTTGACGGCGATCACCACCTCGGCCCCCATGGCCCTGGCCAGGGAGATGGGGACAGGGTTGACCACGGCGCCATCCACCAGCCAGCGATCATCGATCCGGGTCGGGGTCAGAATGCCGGGCATGCCGCAGGAGGCGCGCACGCACTGGCGCAGAGGCCCCTCTTGCAGCCAGATCTCGCGGCCGGTATCGAGCTCGGTGGCGACGCAGGCGAAGGGCAGCGGCAGGCTCTCGATGGCGGGATCCCCCAGGTGGCTGGCGGCGATGCCAAACACCTTGTCACCGCGGAACAGGCCGCCGGAGAGGGCGGGATCGAGCAACCCCATCACCTGCAAGCGGCTGAAGCCGCGCACCCAGGACTCCAGTTTGTCCAGCTCGCCGGCGGCATAGGCGGCACCGACGAAACTGCCGATGGAGCAGCCGGCCACCAGATCCGGTTTGACACCGAGGCGCTCCAGCGCCCGTATGATGCCGATGTGCGCCCATCCGCGGGCGGCGCCGCTGCCAAGGGCCAGGCCCAGGCGGGGTTTTCGTGCCACAGTGCATCTCCTGTCGTGAATTGGGGTTCCAGCTTACTCCTGCTTCTCCTGTGCGTCACCCTGCCAGCCTTCGCTGCGATTGCGACCATTGGCCTTGGCCTGATAGAGGGCGATATCGGCACGGCTGATCACTTCCTGCAGGCGAACCTCGGGGCCCTGGCGGCAATGGCCCAGGCTGACGGTCACCCTCAGTTCGGGGGCTATCTCGGTCCAGTCGTGTTCCGCAATCCGCAGCCGCAGCTGTTCGGCAAGCTGAGCCAGGGGGAGATCCTTGTCCGTGACCAGCAGCAGAAACTCCTCGCCGCCCCAGCGGATCAGGGTGCAGCCCCGGTCCTGCAGAGGCTGGCAGAGCTGAACCAGACGGATCAGCACCTGATCCCCCACCCCGTGACCGAAGCGATCGTTGACCAGCTTGAAGTGATCGCAGTCGAACATGATGGCGCCTATGTGGCGGGTACCCGCCAGTATGTGGCGGCGCTCGAAGGCATCGAAGTGGTGGCGGTTGAAGGCGCCGGTCAGCGCGTCATGGCTGGAGAGGTAATTCAACCGACGATTGAGACGGCGGGATCGCAGGCTGGAGAAGATGGCCACCACCAGACAGAGCAGGGTGAGGAGCGCCGTTGCCGATTGCCACAGCAGCATCTCGATCAGGGGCAGCAGTGCGATGCGGTGGATCAGGATGAGCGGCGTGTCCGGGACGGGATGGACGAGCTGGAAGGCGCCCTGCTGCCAGTGGTAGTACTCCTGCGGTGCCCCTCGCTTGAGGGGCGGCGCCGTGCCGGACTGGCTGCTGGCCAGGATCTGCCGGTGCTGATTGACCAGAAACAGGGTGCCGCTCTGGGGCGAGAGTCGGCGCAGTGTCTGCTCCAGGGTGGCTATCTCTATGTCGATGCTGATCAGGCCGATGATCTGCCCGGCCTGGGTAATGGGCTGAGACAGGGTGATCATCTGCCCTTTGCCGGCAAAATCCTGATAGGGGCGCGACAACGTGGCGTGCTCGGCGGGCGGGTGGCGGGTCAGTGCCTCCTGCCAGTAAGACTTGTGGTAGATGTCGGGGTCGAAACGAAATTGGTTGGAGGGCACCCAGGGGTAGAGATAGATGAAGTTGTCGGTGCTGGTGAAATAGATCCAGGCCACGGCCTTGTCCAGCAGCTTGCTGGCGGTCGCGAGCAGGGGAGAGAGGCTGAGCGCCAGGTGTATTCGGGCTTCCCGTTCACTGCCCGGGGCGGGCAAGGGGCCCAGTCCGGTCAGGTTGCCGATGAGGGCGGGGGGCAGATCGACGGGGATGCGATCCAGGCTGATGTGCCCGCTCGAATCGGCTTGCAGCGCAGGATAAAGCTGGCGAGAGAGGGCCGACTGGGGGTTGCTGCGCAGCCGCTCTTCGGCCTGGCCGCGCATGGCCTCGAGAAAGGTCTCCATCCTCTGATGCTGGCTGCTGAGCTGGGCCGCGGCATTGATGACGTCACGCCTGTTCAGCTCGGTGATCTGGCGCAAGGCGTGTTGCAGGGCGAGCAGCAGCAACAGCATGCTCAGTCCCAGCAGCAGCCACTGCAACCGATATTTGGCAAAGGCATGGGGTAATGTGGGCATGGGGCACCGGGAAGATGACGGGAGCGGCACCTCAGTGTAAGGCAGAAAAAAAAGTACAGTCTCAGCTGGATGTGATTTTGATGATCTTCCACCCGGGCTGTTACGTTTTGTCACATTTATACATAGTCACGGCATAGTCAGGGGGTAACATGGTGCCATCATTGATGAAGTTCCCTCTTCTCCTTATCTCTTACCTTGCATGGATTGTTTGATGAAAATGCGCGTATGGCTGTGGCTTGTTCCTCTTCTCCTGCTGCTGGGGGCCGGCACCTGGTATTTCCGGCAGGCCAAACCGGTCAGCAAGCCCGAGCCCAGACAGGTCAACATCAGGGCGGAAACGGTCAGGCAGAGCCTGGCAGAGCCCTCCATCAAGCTGGTCAGCAAGCTGGCGGCCAATCGCTCCGTGGTGGTCAGCCCCGAAGTCACGGGGCGCATCGTCAATATTGCGGTGCGCTCAGGTCAGCGGGTCAAGCAGGGGGAGACCCTGATCGCCCTGGATGCGGGCAAGCAGCAGGCCGAACTCGCCGAGCAGAGCGCCAGCGTGCGCGACGAGAGCCGCAAGCTGCGGGACATGCGTCGCCTGGTGGCGCGCGGTGCCATCACCAATTCGGAGCTGGAAGGGCAGGAGGCGACAGTGGCCCAGGCCCAGGCCAGGGTCGACGCGGCGCGCTATGAGCTGTCATTGCGCACCCTGGCGGCCCCCTTCGACGGCACCGTCAGCCTGATCGATCTCAGCGAAGGGGCCCTGGTCAACAGCGGCGACGTGCTGCTCCACCTGGACGAGCTGGCCAGATTGCGGCTCGATCTGGCGGTGCCGGAGCGCTACCTCTCCCTGCTCAAACCCGGCATGACGGTGACGGCCACCAGCTCGGCCTGGCCGGATCAATCCTTCTCCGGCGTGCTGGAGACCCTCGACAGCCGCATCTCCAACGAAACCCAGAACATCAAGGCGCGGGTCATACTTCCCAACCCCGGCGGCCAGCTTCGGCCCGGCATGCTGATGAATGTGGATCTCTCGCTGCCTGCCCAGAAGATGACCCTGATCCCCGCCCAGTCGGTGGAGTATGCGGGGGAGCTTCGCTTCGTCTACCGCCTGGAGGCGGACGGCCGGGTGAAACGCATTCCGGTGGAGCTGGGGGACACCCATGGCGAGGAAGTGTGGGTGCTCAAGGGGCTGAACGTCGGCGATCGCATCGCTGTGGAGGGGCTGGTCAACCTGCGTGACGGCGCCCTGGTCCGCGATCTGACCGAGGTAAAAGGCTGATGTGGCTCTCCGATATGTCAGTGCGCCGCCCCCTGGTGGCGGTTGTCATCAGTGCCCTGCTCACAGTATTCGGTCTGGTGGCTTTCGCCAAGTTGACGGTGCGGGAGATGCCGGACGTGCAGACGCCCTCCGTCTCCATCACCACGACTTATGAGGGGGCCGCCCCCGAGGTGATGGAGAGCCAGGTTACCAAGCCCATCGAGGATCAGCTCTCCGGTATCAGCGGCATCAAGAACATCAACTCGGTGACCCGCAAGGGACGCTCCTCCATCACTGTGGAGTTCAAGCTCGGCTGGAATATGCTGGAGGGCACCTCGGACGTGCGCGACGCCATCTCTCGCGCCCGGCCCAAACTGCCGGATGAGGCGGACGAGCCCATGGTCACCAAGGACAACGGCAACGGCGACGTGGCCATCTGGCTCAACTTCAGCAGCACCCAGATGGATCGCACCGCCATGACAGACTATGTCAACCGCATGCTGGTCGACTCCTTGAGCCTGGTGGACGGGGTGAGCGAGGTGTCCCTCTCAGGTGACCTGACTCAGGTGATGTATGTGAGGCTGCGCCCCGCCGACATGGCGGCTCGCGGCATCACTGTGGCCGATGTGCAGGATGCCCTCAAGCGGGAGAACATCGAGTTGCCCGGGGGGGAGATCCGCAACAACAGCATGACGATGGCGGTGCAGATAGCCCGCCTCTACCACAGCGCCGAGGATTTTCGCGGCCTGCCGGTGAAGACGGCCGTCAATGGCCAGAGCATCTATCTGGCGGACATCGCCGACGTTGAGGTGGGAGCCAAGAACGAAGACAGCGCCTATCAGCGCAACGGCCGCGAGAGCTTAGGGATTGGCATAGTCGCGCAATCCACCGCCAACCCCCTGGCGGTGGCCCAGGGCATAGAGCGCAAGATGACAGAGATGCAGCGCTTCCTGCCAGCGGGGGCCACCCTGGAGGTGGACTATGACTCCACCGTCTTCATCAAGCAGGCCATCGACGAGGTGTACGAGACCCTCGCCATCTGCGCCCTGCTGGTGGTGGCCGTGCTCTACCTCTTCCTGGGGCAGGCGCGCACCACCCTGATCCCCGCCATCACTGTGCCGGTGTCGCTTATTTCGGCCTTCATCGGTGCCTGGTATCTCGGTTTTTCCATCAACCTCATCACCCTGCTGGCGCTCATTCTCGCCATCGGCCTGGTGGTGGACGACGCCATAGTGGTGGTGGAGAACATCCACCACCACCTGCAGCGGGGTGAATCTCCCCTGATGGCGGCCTGGCACGGCACCCGGGAGGTGGGCTTTGCCGTGGTGGCCACCACGGCCGTGCTGGTGATGGTGTTCGTGCCCATCGCCTTCATGGAGGGCATGGTCGGGCGACTCTTTACCGAGTTTGCGATCCTGCTATCTCTCGCGGTGCTCTTCTCCTCTCTGGTGGCGCTCACCCTGACCCCGGCCATGGGCTCCTGGCTGATGCGTGCCGTCGACAAGCCCAATGCCCTGACAGCAGCGCTGGATCGGGGCCTCGGCCGGGTGGAGACACAGTACCGCAAGTTGCTGGGCTGGGTGCTGCGCCGCTCCGTCTGGATGCCGCTGGTGCTGCTGCTCTGCCTGGGGGGCATCGGTGTCCTCTTTGGCAAGTTGCCCGCGAGCCTCACCCCGACCGAAGACCGGGGGGTCATCTATGTGTTCGTGAAAGGGGCAGAGGGCACCAGCATAGAGCGGATGAAGCGCAACATGCAGCAGGTGGAGGCCGCCATCATGCCGCTGCTCGGCAAGGGGGTGGTGCAGGCCATGAGTTTCAGCACCCCGGCCTTCGGGCGCGGCGGCGATCAGACAGGCATGGTCATCATACAGCTCACCGACTGGGCGGTGCGGGACGAGACCGCCACCGAGTTTGGCCGTAGCTTGAGCGGGCGGCTGGCCGGCATTCCGGATGTGATGATCCGCACCTTCCAGCCCGGATTCAGGGGAGGCTCCACCGCCGCCGTGCAGTTCGTGCTGCAGGGCTCCGACTATGCGGAGCTCTATCAGCAGGGGCTGGCGCTGCAACAGGCCGCCGGCCAGAGCGGATTGATGCTGACCCCGGATCTCGACTACGCCGAGAAGACCCCGGAGCTGCAGGTGACCATAGAGCGGGAGCGGGCCAGCCAGCTCGGCATTCCTGTCTCCACAGTAGCCAGCTCCCTGCAGGCCCTGCTCGGCGGCGTCAGCCAGACCACCTATGTGGACAGGGGGGAGGAGTATGACGTCTACCTGAGGGCCAACCAGACCCAGTTCAACGGCATCTCGGACGTCAGCCGCATCTATCTCAAGGCCGCCAGCGGCGAGATGGTGAGCCTCTCCACCCTGGCCACCGTCACCCAGGTGGCGAGTCCGCAGCGCCTCAACCACTACCAGCGTCAGAAGGCGATTGCCCTGACCGCAGACGTGGCCCCCGGCCACACCCTGGGGGAGGCGCTCGACTTCCTCGATGGCTGGGCAGGGGAGCATCTGCCGAGCGGCATGACGGTGGATTACGCCGGTGAGTCCAAGGATTATCGCGACAACCAGGGGGAGATGGTGATGGTGTTCGGCCTCGCCCTGCTGGTGGTCTACCTGGTGCTGGTGGCGCAGTTCGAGAGCCTGCTGACCCCCACCGTGGTGATGGTGACTGTGCCCCTCGGCATCTTCGGCGGCCTGCTTGGCCTCTGGCTCACGGGACAGGAGCTGAGCATCTACAGCCAGATAGGGATGATCATGCTGATCGGCATGGTGACCAAGAACGGCATCCTCATAGTGGAGTTCATCAACCAGCTGCGCCAGCGGGGGGAATCCTTCGAGGAGGCCATCATAGCCGCCTCGGTGCGCCGCCTGCGCCCCATCCTGATGACCTCACTCACCGCCATCATAGGTGCCGTGCCCCTGATGGTCTCCATGGGGGCGGGGTATGAGAGCCGGATGGCTGTGGGGACCGTGGTCTTCTTCGGGTTGTCGCTCGCGACCCTGATCACCCTGCTGATAGTGCCGGCCATCTATCACCTGATCGCCAGAGGGGCGGGGATGACGGGGGCGCGGGATCTGCTGGTGGACGAGGCGCTGGCCGAGGGGAGCGCCCCGGTCAGCGAGGCCGCCCCCGAGAGCCGGGACAAGCCGGCGGCCTGATCCTGCCCCCCATCCGGGGGGCGGGATGCAAAAGAGGTGGCGGCCGAGGCCGGGCTGGTTAGCATATGACCAGTTCCCACAGGGGTCATCCTTCATGCTGCCATCCGCCATCTACGAGCCGTTGCCTTTTCTCTATCTGGGCAGCGGCTTGCTGCTGTTGAGCCTTGCCGGGCAGCCTGCGCTGCTGCTGGCCGGGCTGGCCTTCTATCTGGCCGGGTCGCTCGCCTGGTTCAGGCGAAGTGCCCATCGCAGGCCAGACAAGTCTCGCCAGCCGCGGCGGCGAGGTTGGCCGCAGTGGCTCTACGAGAGCCGCCCCTTCGCCCTCATCCTGCTGGGCCTGTTGATGCTGCGCCTTGCCACTCACCCCATCTTCCTGGCGCCAGCCTTCATCTGGTGCCTGCTCGGTGGCTATCAGCTGCTGCTGCGCCACCACCACAGGTTTATGCCGGCCCGCCCCTCTCTCTGAGGGCGGCCGCTTCTCCCCTTGTTCTATGGGGGCAAAAAGCCATCGCCCCCGCCTGTCTCTGCCGGTATAATGCGCGACCCGAATTGTTCCAGGTGTTCAAAATGCAGCCGGTTACCCACCTTTTCTCCTATCCCCGCTACTGGGCCGAGTGCTACGGCACTGCGCCCTTCCTGCCCATGTCCAGAGCGGAGATGGACAAGCTCGGCTGGGACAGCTGTGACATCGTCCTGGTGACCGGTGACGCCTACGTGGATCACCCGAGTTTCGGCATGGCGGTTATCGGCCGCATGCTGGAATCCCAGGGCTTTCGGGTCGGCATCATCGCCCAGCCGGACTGGTCATCGAAAGATGACTTTATGCGCCTGGGCAAGCCGAACCTCTTCTACGGGGTGACCGCGGGCAATATGGACTCCATGATCAACCGCTACACCTCCGACAAGAAGCTGCGCCACGACGACGCCTACACCCCGGGGGATGTGGGCGGCAAGCGGCCGGATCGCGCCACCCTGGTCTACACCCAGCGCTGCAAGGAGGCCTTCAAGGAGGTCCCCGTGGTCATCGGCGGCATAGAGGCGTCCCTTCGCCGTATCGCCCACTACGACTACTGGTCCGAGACCATCCGCCGCTCCATACTGCTGGACGCCAAGGCCGACATCCTCATCTACGGCAACGCCGAGCGGCCCCTCATCGAGGTGGCGCACCGCATCGCCAATGGCGAGACCATAGAGACCATGCAGGACATTCGCGGCACCGCCGTGATCCGCAAGGAGCCGCTGCCGGGCTGGCGCGGGGTGGATTCGAGCAAGCTCGACCAGATCGGCCGCATCGATCCCATCATGAACCCCTATATGGAAGGGGCGCCCTGCTCGGATGACGAAGGCACGGCACCGGTGGAGCAGGAGGCCAAGCCCGTACTGGTGCAGCCGCCGAAGCAGAAGCCCTGGGAGAAAACCTACGTCAAGCTGCCGGCGTTCGAGCGGGTGAAGGAAGACAAGGTGCTCTACGCCCATGCGTCGCGCATTTTGCACCACGAGACCAACCCGGGTTGTGCCCGCGCGCTCTCCCAGGCCCACGGCGATCGCATCATCTGGGTCAATCCGCCCGCCTTCCCGCTGGAAACCGACGAGATGGACGGCGTGTTTGGCCTGCCTTATCAGCGGGTGCCGCACCCGGCCTATGGCAAGGAGAAGATCCCGGCCTACGAGATGATCAAGACCTCGGTCAACATCATGCGTGGCTGCTTTGGTGGCTGCTCCTTCTGCTCCATCACCGAGCACGAGGGGCGCATCATCCAGAGCCGCTCGGAAGAGTCGATCATCAAAGAGATCGAAGAGATCCGCGACAAGGTGCCGGGCTTCACCGGCGTCATCTCGGATCTCGGCGGCCCCACTGCCAACATGTACCGCTTACGTTGCAAGAGCCCCAAGGCCGAGCAGACCTGTCGCCGTGCCTCCTGCGTCTGGCCGACCATATGCCCGCACATGGACACCGACCATACCCCGACCATAGATCTCTATCGCAAGGCGCGGGATGTGAAGGGGATCAAGAAGATTTTGATCGCCTCCGGGGTGCGCTACGACATAGCGGTGGAAGATCCGCGCTACATCAAGGAGCTGGCCAAGTACCACGTCGGCGGCTACCTCAAGATCGCACCCGAGCACACCGAAGAGGGCCCGCTCTCCAAGATGATGAAGCCGGGCATGGGCAGCTACTACAGCTTCAAGGAGCTGTTCGACAAGTATTCCAAAGAGGCGGGCAAGCAGCAGTACCTGATCCCCTACTTCATCTCGGCCCACCCGGGCACCACGGATGAAGACATGGTGAACATGGCGCTCTGGGTCAAGACCAACAGCTTCAAGCTGGATCAGGTGCAGAACTTCTACCCGTCGCCGCTCGCCAACGCGACCACCATGTATTACACCGAGAAAAACCCCCTCAACAAGGTGAGCCGCCAGGGCGGGGACGTGTTCGTGGTGAAAGGGGAGCGTCGCCGTCGCCTGCACAAGGCGCTGCTGCGCTACCACGATCCGGCCGGCTGGCCCATGATCCGCGAGGCCCTGCTGGAAATGGGCAAGGGCCACCTGATCGGTAACGGCCCCAACTGCCTGGTGCCACCGGAAGGACGTGGCGAAGCCAAGGCCGAGCGCAGCATCAACAAGGGGCTGAAACCGGCCCTGACTCGCCACAGCGCTATCACGCACCAGTGCAGCAATGGGGCTGGCAACAAGGCAACGGGCGGCAAGCCGGTGGGTTCCCAGCTGCAGAAAGGCGCGGGTAATGGCAAACCGGCCGCACAAGGCGCAGGTCAGAGTGCTGGTAAGAGCAAACCGACTGTCAAACCCGCCCATAAGGGCAAAGCGCCAACCCGCGCAGGCTCGGCCAAGCCGGGCGCCAAACCCGCCGTTCAAGGCGGCAAGCCTGCTGCCAAAGGAAATGGCGCCAAGCGACCGGCTCGCTGATATTTCCGTGCTTGGGAAGGGCCAGAAATAACAAGGGCGACCAGATGGTCGCCCTTGTTTTATTTGTATCTCGTATGTTGGCAGGAGGAAGCAGTCGCTCAAGATAGCGGTTGGTATCGATAACTATATGTTTTTTTATTTATATTTAACATTTTTAACTATAGGCGGGCAGTATATGTACCATTGATACGGCTGACTACACCGGGCAAGTGGCCACGACCTGCTCATTCTCGATCTTCACCAACATAGTCACAGGTTGGAGTTGCTTGGCAATGACTGCTTCCACTGCCCGTAGATCCCTGGCGATCTGTTCTTTGCATTGTGAGACTTCAGCCACCAGCCGGTCGTTCCATTCCAAGAGCGAGAGCTTACGTTCGTTCACGGTGAGGTTCTTGTTCCAGAGCGCCGACATAGACTTCACCTTCCGTCGCATGAATGCGTCGGTGCTGGAAAGCAGATCGCCGCCTTCCACCAGCTCCTCTATGGCCTCCTCGATGCTCCGCTTCCTGGTCTCCTTCAGACGGTCCTCACCTGGATAGGCGGCCAGGAGCTGCAAACCGCAAGCTCTTGCTCGGATGCAGAGCAGCAACTGCTGGTACAGATCATTCAGGAGATTCTGGTGCCCGCGGATAGCATCTTCCATGCCCTTCGACCCGAACATAGTCTCGTCTTTCACGTTCAGGATTGCCTGGTTCTCGTGTCGGATGTCGGCCATAAGGTGCTCTTGGACCTGGATCAGTTGGGCTTCATGGTACTCAATCTGGCTCCGAACGCTTTCGGATAGCTCACCAGAGAGGACTGCCTGTGCCACCTGCTCGAAGTAGCGAGTAGCGCCCTTTATAACAGAGCAGCGCTCGTTCTTCTGAAAGTCAAGGATCCTGTCGACGCTCATTTTTATCTCGGAGAGCTTCCTGCTGATGTCCGCCAAGTGTTTCTGTGCAACTACCACCGATGCCACCTGGAGCAAGGCCGATGCGTTTACGATTGTGGAAAGTTTGTTGGGATCCATCAGGGTGCCGTGACTGGGCTTACCATCGATCATTGTTATGAGCCTGTAGCCATCCTGCCCCTTGGCCTTCAGTAGCGGCCCGTTGATCACGACCTCCATATATTTACCTGTCGCGACCTCGCCAGCCGTCGCTAGGCTTGGTACTCCCTGGAGGAGAGAATTGAGCCTGCTAATGCCATCGTCACCGTCAACAGGGTTCCATTCAACCACCTTCGGCTTCGGGATGCGCGCTAGCGACAGCACCGGGACTTCTTCAGACGTCCCGATGACGAGCGCGTCCGAACGAACCAGAGACCGGACTGCAGGTGCCGTATTAGCAACAGTCTGATGCACCCGAGCCGGGCTTGTGACCTCCAGGTGCTTCTTGCGCAGGTACGCGATGTGCAGGACGCAAGGAACCGTCACTGAGAAGGCGGGATCTGCGATGCTGAAGACCGCCGCACCCCACCCTATTGGGCCGAGAGCCAACCGTGCCATCAGCAGAGTGCCGCCTTCCCGGATGACGTTTTTCGCATTGATATTGGTTCCTTTGGCTGCATCGGCACGAGCCTCCGCGATGAGTATCTCTCGCTCCTCCTCACTAAGCGCTTTCCACTGTCGGTCTAGGAAGATGGTCAGCAGGTTACTCTCGTTCCTGACTGTCTCGCCATCGCGGCACGGAACGTCGAGTTTCTTGCAGACGTCGAGGACCACCTCGTCATAAGAGGGCCCTTCTCCGCCGCGCATCAGGTTCCGGATCGTGTTCCCGCCGAACAGCCGAATTTCGTCTGCGATGAACCGGTGGTACTTGGTGTGGTCGGGACTGTGTCGCTTGTAGTCTTCGTTGATGTCCAGTAGGTTTGAGAGCTTTTCGGTGATGCAGATCACCAGAGGATCCAAGTCTTCCTTGGTGCAGGCGGACAGAAGGGCGTACAGGTCCCCCTTGGCGATGTCCTTGATCTTTGTTCTCATTCAATTTCCTCATGGCCCGATCTCGTATGTTGGGCTTTACAGGCTTAGCGCCAACCTCCGTTTGTGGAGGTTGTGACTGGGCAGAGCGAAGCTCAACGTTTAGCGCGACGCCAATGTTACCGAACCATCCAATGTTTATCAGGTGGCTATTCCCTTATTCCGTACCAGAAGCAATATCAGTGGCCCAATTACGGTTTATCTATCCCATCACTGATGTTGGACTTCGCAAGCTCCGCACCAATCTACGAATTACAAAAAAACACGCTACCGCCCGTGGATTACAGCCATTGACCGGCAGGGTATCCATCATGGTTCAACAGGCACTGATGAGTAGACTAAGCCAAACGAATCAGCTCATGCGAGCTCAGAAGTAATGCAACCATCAGAAAATCATCGTTTTTTGAGCCGTATCATCAAAGAGCTTAAGCAGGTGCGATAAAGGCGGGCAAGCTGGTGCGGCTTTGCTATCTTGTTCAGCCTATGGATAAGGGGAGGGGTTGAATGGCCGGTTCCCTTGCACAGGAGCAATAGATGGCGGTTAAAGCAAAATCCAGAAGAGAGAAGATTGGCAGCGGGCTCGGGCTGGTGCTGGGGGTCATCGGCTTCAACCTCATGGTGCCCCTGCTGTTTGAGAAGCAGGCAAGCTTTGATTTCAACCAGCTGCTCTGGGCTGTGGTCAGCGCCATGGTGAGCTCCGAGCTGGGGGGCAGAGTGGGCAAGTGGCTGGATGCCAGAGAGCAGGCCAAGGGGCTCTCGAAAGAGCTCGAATAGAAAGCTCTCTATAGCAAGGCCGGATGCTACCCTGCGGCTATCGCACTCATCACAAGGAATTCCCATGCGCATTGCCCTCGTAGGTCTTGGTGATATCGCCCAGAAGGCCTATCTGCCGCTGCTGGCCAGCGACGAGCGAGTGACACCGCTGCTCTGTACCCGCAATCCAGCGGTGCTGGATAAGCTGGCCCACCAGTACCGCATTGCCGAGTGCTTTACCGAGGTGGACGCGCTGCTCGCGAGCCGCCCGGATGCCGTGATGATCCACGCCGCCACCTCGGTGCACTTCGCGCTGGCCCGCCAATGTCTGCAAGCAGGCATCCCCACCTTCGTCGACAAGCCGCTCTGTGACAACGCCGCCGAGGTGGAGGCGCTCGCCAACCTCGCCCTGGCGCAGGATTGCCCGCTGTTTGTGGGCTTCAACCGCCGCTATCTGCCTGCCATGAGCGCCGCCTGCAGCCAGCAGCTTACCGAACTTCACTGGCAGAAGCACAGGCATGCCCTGCCTGGGTTGCCGCGCCAGTTCCTGTTCGACGACTTTATCCATGTGCTCGACAGCCTCTGCTTCTATGGCGGCGCCCCGAGCGGGGATCTCCATGCTGTGCTAAGGCGCAGTGCCCAGCAGCCCGAGCGGCTGGCCGGAGTGAGCGTCGCCTGGCAGAGCGGTCAGGCGGCCGTGAGCGGCAGCATGAACCGCAGCGCCGGCCTCACCGAGGAGCGCATCGACGCCTATGGCGACAACCTCTCTTTGCATATCGAGAACTGTACCAGAGGCACCCTGACCCGGGGCAAGGTGGTGCAGACCCTGGCCCCCGATGACTGGCAGCCGGTGCTGGCGAGCCGGGGTTTTGTCGCCATGCTGGTCCACTGGTATCAGCAGATTGAAACGGGCAAGGCAGATGGGGGACTTATCGAGAGCTATCTGCACAGCCACCGGCTGGCGGAGCGACTGGTTGAGCTGGCGGGGGAGTGAGCCCGGCTCGCCCTTCCCATGGACTGCCGATGGGCAGCGGGGGCGAGAAAACAACCAGAGTACTGTACAAGATGGCGCATCCCTGCGCGGTTGACAGGGGAGGGCGCCGCCGCGCGAGCCAAGGGGGCGCTTGTTTGCTATCTTGGCGCCCATGAAAGATTTGCAGAGCAACAGAGTGTGATGAACAACGTTTCGCAAATGGCGCCGGGTTTTCCTCGGGTCGCTGATGAGCGCCCGGTCGCGGCGGACAAGGTGATCCCTTCATGAGCATTATTCTGGGCATAGACCCCGGTTCGCGGATCACCGGCTACGGCGTCATCCGCATAGTCGCGGGCAAGGCGGAGTATCTGGGTTCCGGCTGCATTCGCACCGACCTGGGCGAGCTGCCGTCGCGCCTCAAGCAGGTGTATGACGGGGTGAGCGAGATCATCACCCAGTTCAAGCCCGATGACTTTGCCATAGAGCGGGTCTTCATGGCCCGCAACGCCGATTCGGCCTTGAAGCTGGGTCAGGCGCGGGGCAGCGCCATAGTGGCGGCGGTCAATGCCCTGCTGCCGGTGAGCGAATACTCGGCGACCCAGATCAAGCAGGCGGTGGTGGGCACGGGTGGTGCGGCCAAGGAGCAGGTGCAGCACATGGTGACCCATCTGCTCAAGCTCTCTGCTACCCCCCAGGCGGATGCGGCGGATGCCCTCGGGGTGGCGCTCTGTCACTTCCACACCCGCCAGAGCCTCATCAAGATGGCGGGGCGTGCCACCGGCTCGGTACGTGGCCGTTACCGCTGATCCCTGGACGGGCTCTGCGAGGATGCTTATAGCGTCTGACACAACCCTGTTGCCCGGCGTGCTGTTGTCAAAAGCGCTGATTGGGTCACAATTTGTCGCACGATCAGGGGGGACTCTGATGAGAAATGGGGGCGGCGCGGGTGCTGAAGCTCCCGCCGAATCAACAACTTGTGATGCACATCACACATTCTGCGTAAAATAAGCCGGCTTCGTCTTACTCCACCACACTCCCATAATATGGCGCCTGTTGAATAGCAGTGTCCGTATGAGCCTTTTCCTGGCTCCTGTTCTAGTCATCATCGGGAGATATGAGAGTGAAACCATTTGCAGCTGAATTTATGGGCACCTTCTGGCTGGTGCTGGGGGGCTGTGGCAGTGCCGTGCTGGCTGCCGCTTTCCCGAATGTGGGGATAGGCCTGCTGGGCGTGGCCCTGGCGTTCGGTCTGACCGTGCTGACCATGGCCTTCGCCATAGGCTACATCTCTGGTTGTCACCTGAACCCGGCCGTGACCCTGGGTCTGTGGGCCGGTGGCCGTTTCCCGGCATCGGGCGTCGTGCCTTACATCGTGGCTCAAGTCCTTGGCGGGATAGCGGCGGGTGGCGTGCTCTATGTGATCGCCAGCGGCCAGGCCGGATTTGACGTGAGCGCCGGCTTTGCCTCCAACGGTTATGGTGAGCACTCACCGGGCGGTTACAGCCTGCTGGCGGCACTGGTGTGTGAAGTGGTGATGACCGGCTTCTTCCTGTTCGTCATCATGGGGGCCACCGACAGCCGCGCACCGGCGGGCTTTGCCCCGATCGCCATCGGTCTGTGCCTGACCCTTATCCACCTCATCAGCATCCCGGTGACCAACACCTCGGTGAACCCGGCTCGCAGCACGGGTGTGGCACTGTTCGTGGGTGACTGGGCCGTCAGCCAGCTCTGGCTGTTCTGGGTCGCTCCCATCGTCGGTGCCATTCTGGGGGCATTGGCCTATCGCGTGATCGCCACTAAAGAGTGAGCAGTTACTGAACTATGTGTGGTATCGACACGCCTGCGGGCGTGTTTTTTTGTTTCTGGAGGGCAGCAAAACCGGGATGACCCCGGTGTTATTGGTTGGTTGAGGAAGAGGAGGGAGGGGCTTACAGGCCCCTGGCGCTCAGCATCTCTTTATAGCGTTGGTGCAGCAGCTTGACCCGCGCCACATAGGCGCGGGTTTCGGCGTAGGGCGGTATGCCACCGTGTTTTTGCACCGCACCGGCCCCGGCGTTGTAGGCGGCCGTGGCCAGGGCAACGTTGCCGTCATACTGCTTGAGCAGGCCCGCCAGATATTTCACCCCGCCGAAGATATTCTGCTCGGCCATCAGGGCATTGCCGACCCCGAGCTCGCGGGCAGTCGCCGGCATCAGCTGGGTCAGCCCCATGGCCCCCTTGCGGGAGACGGCCAGCGGGTTGAAGGCGGATTCGGCGTGGATCAGCGCCCGGATGAGGGCTGGCTCCACCTGATAAGTCTTGGCCGCCGCCTGTATGGTGCTGGCATAGTCGTAGAGGAAAAGACCTGTGGTGCGCCAGTTGATCCTGGAGGCGGGATCGCAGGCGTAGCAGTCATTGAACAGCAGCAGCTCGTAATGGCCCTGCTCCGGCATCATGTCGGAATAGCGCACCACACCGTTCTTTTGCACCGACTTGTAGACCTGGATCTGGCGCGCGGCGGGAGGCGGAGCGGGCTCTGCCACCTTGGGTGACGGGATCGACTCGGATGTCAGGACCACCACCTCGGCCGGTGGCGGCGTCTGACTCCAGGCACTGAGGGGGAACAGTGGAATGGCTCCCAGCAACATCCATGCTTTCAACGGCTTGCTCCTTAAGCCTTGTTAGCCACGTTGAGTAAAGCATCCGGGGCGAGGCAGAACAAGGGCCCCGACGACGAGTCACAAGAAAAGCCCGGGCAGAGGGGGCCATCAGCCCCCCGAGGTGGGTTCCACCGCCTCGCAAGGGGCAGTGGACGGCGCCGCAACTCCCCAGCTGGCTATTGGCTTTTTTGTAAGTTAAAGGCGTGTTATCTTGCTGTTGCTCCACTCTGGTCTGATCTCTTCGTGGGGCCGGTTGATGGGTCAAGAGAGGGCCAGGTGGCCAGAGCGAAATGGGTATGAGAAGCAGGCGGGCGATGGAGCTCAGATTCGAAGAGTACTGCGATGCGGATCTTTCCCTGATCAGGGACTATTACGAGACGACGTTTTCCCACTATGTACCGGATCTGGCCGAACGGATCTTCGTGGTACGGGATGCCCATTGGCTGGTGGGGGCCGTGCGCCTGCGCGATGAACAGGACTATTACCACCTCTGCGGTTTCCGGCTGTTGCCGCACTACCAGTCATTGGGGCTGGGTTCCCGGCTGCTGCAGCACGCCTGCAGCGATCTGCTGGACAAGCCCGTGATCTGCCACGCCTTGCCCTTCGAGAAACCTTTCTACCTCAAGGCGGGCTTTGCCCACCTTCCCCTGCATGAACTCGACGGACCGCTTCATACCCTCTATCACCAGCAGCGCGAACAGGGTTACCAGATCGAGCTGCTGGTGCGTCAGGCGATGGCCACTGTCTACAACTGATCCTTCGGCTTGGTCAGCAGGCGGATCTTGCCCGGTGACAGCTCCAGCCCCAGCAGGTTCTCCTTGAGCCAGGCCTGGTTGGGATCCTTGTCGTCGAGCTTGTAGACGGGCTGGGTCTCCAGCCGCTTCTCCATGCTCTGCAGCAGCATCCTCAGCATGAAACCGAACTTCTGCTCCGCCGCCGCGGGCTCCAGCTTGTAGTCAATCAGCTTCATGTTGTCGAGGAAGAGCGCGCTCTGGGTCTTGTCGTAGCGCGGTCTGGCCTCATAGGTCATGTTCAGCAAGGCATCGTACTGGGTCTGGTCCGGCAGGGAGATCTTCAGCTTGCCCTTGCCAAAGACCCTGGCGGTATCCGGGCTCTGGCGACCGATCTGGACATCGCTCTGCTCGAGCTGGACATGGGCCTTGATGATGCCGGGCAACTCCAGCTGTTTGTCGACTTGCACCTGGGATTGCAGGTACTGGTTTATCTGTTGCTCATTGATGTCATATGAGCCTTGACCTAGCATGGCCAGACTCAGCAGCATAGATTGCAGGATCATGCTAACGACCTGATAGAATGGGTTTGTCCCACAGCATACCATTGTGGCCCTGTGGGATCTGCCCATGCCCTTTGTTCATTACACCAAGGAGTTGTCTTGCTCGACGGTCTGGAATACGACATTCAGTTGCTGTTCTCCCGCTTTCTCGGCTGGCTGTTGCTGTTGTTTCACACCGTGATAGTGGCGGGGATCTCCCTGCGAGTGGTGATGAAGCGACGCCCCATAGGGGTATCCCTCGCCTGGCTGGCGCTCATCTATGCCATCCCCTTCGCCGGGGTCGGCTTCTATGTGCTGTTTGGGGAGATACGGCTCGGCCGCAAGCGGGCCGAACGTGCCCAGGCCATGTATCGCCCTTATGCCATCTGGATCCGCCAGCTCGCCCGCCTCTTCCCCCAGCACTGCTGCGAGGTGGGCAGCAAGGCGCGCCCGCTCCATGATCTGATCCAGGGGCGGCTGGCCATGCCCATGCTCTCGGGCAACCGGATGACGTTGCTGCACAGGCCCGACACCATCATTCAGGAGATAGTGCGCGACATCCGCGGCTCCTCCCAGTCCTGCTACCTGGAGTTCTACATCTGGCATCCCGGCGGGGACGTGGACGCTGTGTGCGAGGCCCTTGTCGAGGTGGCGGCGCGCGGCGTGGATTGTCGCTTGTTGCTCGATTCCGTCGGCAGCAAGGCCTTTTTCCGCTCCCATTGGCCAAGAACGCTGCGCTCGGCCGGGGTCAAGGTGGTGGAGGTGCTGCCGGTCGGGGCCTGGCGCATTCCGTTCCAGCGCCAGGACTTGCGCATGCACCGCAAGCTGGTGGTGATAGACGACAGGGTCGGTTACACCGGCTCCATGAACATGGTGGATCCCCGCTTCTTCAAGCAGGATGCCGGTGTCGGCCAGTGGGTCGACATCATGATCCGGGTGCAGGGGCCAGTGGTGCCCCTGATGTGGTCCACCTTCGTCTGGGACTGGGAGATGGAGACCGGCGAGCGGCTGCTCGACAGCCTGCAGCACGAACCCGAGGCCTGGCCGCAAACCAACTATCGGGCCCAGCTCATCCCCTCCGGCCCCTTCGTCGGCGGGGACTGCATCCAGCAGAGCCTGCTGCTGGCCATCTATCAGGCACGCCACCACCTGGTGCTGACCACCCCCTATTTCGTACCGGACGATCCCCTGGCGGCGGCGCTCTCCTCGGCGGCGGCGCGGGGCGTGCTGGTGCAGCTGGTGCTGCCTGCGCGCAACGACTCCCTGATGGCCAACCACGCCAGCAACTCCTTCATGGAGGATCTGCTGGCGGCCGGGGTCGAAATTTACCGCTATGATGCCGGTCTGCTGCACACCAAGAGCGTGCTGGTGGACGACGACTTCGCCCTGGTGGGCACGGTCAATCTCGACAGACGCAGCCTCTGGCTCAATTTCGAGATCACTCTGCTCATCGACAATCCGGTGTTTGTCGCCGAGATGAATCAGCTGGTGCAGGGCTACATGCTGGAGGCGACCCCCATGTCGCTGACCCAGTGGCGGGCCCGCCCCTGGTACAAAAAATTGCTGGAGAACATCTTCTATCTGTTCAGCCCCTTGCTGTGACAGTCGAGAATGGGCCATGAGCCGGGATCTGGCTTGCTTGTGTTCCCATCCTCCCCGTAGAGTGCGCCTAGGCACCCGCCATAGAAAAATCAGGAGTAAGAGAGCAGATGAAAAAGACAGTGGCCATGGCTGCCGGAGCGGCATTGGTGGTGGGTGGGCTGGGCGCCTGCTGGTACACGGGCAATGCCTTCGATCGCATCCTCGGGGAGCAGATCGTGAGGGCCAGGCAGGAGAGCGGCGTCGAGATCACCTGGTTGCCCACCAGCGAGAACCTGTTCACCCGTGATGGGGTGCTCAAGGTGGTGGTGACACCGGAGACGCTGGCGAGCTTCGATCCCCAGATGGCGGGAAGCGACCCCATCGAGCTGCAGCTGCGCGTCAACAGCCGCCTGCTGCCGCTCTATATCAAGAGCAACATGCTGCTCGACACCTCGGCGGGGACCCTGGCCCCGGTCTTCACCGCCCTCGGCATGCAGCAGTGGCAGCTTGGCCTGGAGTCGGCCAGCAGCCTCTGGACCATGAGCAACAGCTCCCGTTTCTGGGCCAGCGACTTCAAGGTCAAGGAGGGGCTCAACGAGTTCAGCTTCCTGCCCCTGAGCGGCGATTATCGCGGGGATCTCGATGGCAATGGCCACCTGGTCTTCCAGTGGCTGGGCATGACGGTCCACGATGCGCAGAGCAAGATGGATCTGGCCCTGGCGGATCTCAAGGGCAGTGCCGACATGGCCGAAATCAGCGGCATCTGGCTCTCTCCTAACAGCGAGATGACGCTGTCCGCCCTCTCCTTGCAACTGCCGGAGAGCGTCAAGCTCTCGTTGCAGGGGGTCAGCACCAACACCCAGCTGGCGGGGGACGATGCCCAGACCCTCTCCAGTCGCTATCAGATGAAGGTGGCGACCCTCAACCTGGAGAACGAGAGCGACAGCCTGGCACTGACCCAGGGAAGTCTGGATCTGGCGCTCAAGGGGCTGGATCTGGAGGGCTATCAGACCCTGCAGGAGGCCAGCAGCCAGCGGGTGGACGAGGCGGCTATCCAGCAGGCGCTGGACAAGATGCTGCAACGGGGCGCCACGCTGGAGCTGACCGATCTCAGCGCCCGGCTCAACGGCGAACCCGTCAGCCTGAAAGGGGAGGCCAAGCTGGCGCCAACGACCCTGGCACAGCTGATGGGAAGCGAGGAGGGGATGCAGGCCCTGTCCGGGCTGCTCCATGCCAGCCTCGGGGACCAGCTGGGCAAGGCGGTGCCGCAGCTGGCGCCCATGCTGGCCCAGTTCACTGCCCTGGGTTACCTGAAGGCGGAGTCGGCGCACCTCAATGCCGAGCTCAAGCTCGACAAGGGGTTGGTCACCATCAACGGTTTGCCACTGCCTCAATAAGTGCAGTCAGACGAAAAAGGCTCCCTCGGGAGCCTTTTTGCTGGGCGTCGAACGACGGACAGGTTACTTGAACACCACCGTCTTGTTGCCGTAGACGAAGACCCGCTCGTTCAGCACCAGCTCCAGGGCACGGCTCAGCACGGATTTCTCCACATCCCGCCCCGCCTTGGCCATGTCGTCGGCGCTGAAGGCATGACCCACGTGGATCACGTCCTGCTCTATGATGGGGCCTTCATCCAGATCGTCGGTGACGAAGTGGGCGGTGGCACCGATCAGCTTGACCCCGCGATCGAAGGCCTGACGATAGGGGCGGGCACCGATGAAGGCGGGCAGGAAGGAGTGATGGATGTTGATGAGCTTGCGCGGATAGGCCTCCACGAAGCTCGGGGTCAGTACCCGCATGTACTTGGCCAGGATCACGTAATCCGGTTGGTAGCCGTCGATGAGGGCGCGTACCTGCTCCTCGTGCTCGGTGCGGCTGAGATCTTCATGGCTCACGGCATGGAAGGGGATGTCGAACTTGCCGGTCAGCTCGGCCAGGGTGTCGTAGTTGCCGATCACCGCCACTATGTCCATGTCCAGCGCGCCGGCGTAGTTCTTCATCAGGATGTCGCCGAGGCAGTGGGTCTCCTTGGTGACCAGGATGACGATGCGCTTCTTGCCCGCCTTGACCAGCCGGCGCTGGGCGCCCGCCGGCAGGGCGTCGTCGAGATCCGCCAGCAGGGTCTCGTCATTGAAACGCCCCTCCAGCTCGGTACGCATGAAGAAGCGACCGTTTTCGTGATCCACGAACTCGTCGTTCTTGTTGATGTTGAGCTGGTGCTTGTAGCAGATGTTGGTGATCTTGGCGATGAGCCCCTTGGCGTCGGGGCAATCGGTCAGCAGTATTTTCTTTTCCATCTCTGTCATGATTCCGTTTGTGGTGTTGGCGCCCGAGTCTGCGCGGGCTGCACGTTTTTGCTGGCACTATGCCATAAACAAAATCAGAAAGGACAGCGCGCCGTGCACCTGAGTGGCAAGTCGCCAGCGGGCGGCGGTGCGCGGCATCCTATTCATCTTTGATGGGTTTTGGGCTGGTATCCTGCGTTTTTTTTCTTTAGGCTGTCTGCGCTTATTCTCAGGGCGGGGTGAAATTCCCCACCGGCGGTATCCCGATCTGACTCGGGGAGCCCGCGAGCGCCCGACCCAGGTTTGGAACCTGGGTCGGGGTCAGCAGATCCGGTGAGATGCCGGAGCCGACGGTCACAGTCCGGATGAAAGAGGATAAGACAGATATTGCAGTCATGGCTCCCCGCGGGCCGGCTGCTGCATACCTATCTCTGTCTGCCTTTCCATGCCCTGATTCTGGTCCTTGTCTTATTTAGGAGTCTTACCATGAATCAGTCTCTACTCAGTGAATTTGGTGATCCCATTGCCCGCGTCGAAGCCGCGCTGGCCGCATTGCGTGCCGGTCAAGGTGTGCTGGTAGCCGATGATGAAGATCGGGAGAACGAGGGTGACCTCATCTTCGCCGCAGAATCCATGACCAACGAACAGATGGCCATGATGATCCGCGAATGCTCCGGCATCGTCTGCCTCTGTCTGACCGATGAGCGGGTACGCCAGCTCGAGCTGCCCATGATGGTGGAGGCCAACTCCAGCCATTATCAGACCGCCTTCACCGTGACCATAGAAGCGGCCCAGGGCGTCACCACTGGTGTCTCCGCCGCCGACCGCATCACCACCATCCAGGCCGCCATTGCCGACGGCGCCCGGCCGTCGGATCTGCATCGCCCCGGCCATGTCTTCCCGCTGCGTGCCCGCACCGGCGGTGTGCTGACCCGGCGTGGTCATACCGAAGCCACTGTCGAGCTGATGCAGCTGGCCGGCCTCAAGCCTTACGGAGTCTTGTGCGAGCTGACCAAGGCCGATGGCTCCATGGCCAGGTTGCCCGATCTGGTGGCCTTTGGTCGCCAGCACCGGATGCCGGTGCTGACCATCGAAGATCTGGTGCAATATCGTCAAATGCTGTCAGAACGTTCGGCTTAAGCTTCATACGAAATTGTAATAAGGGCATTTTTTGGTTACGCTTGGTGCGAACCTCATCCAGAGCACTCGTTTTTGACTTAGATTTGCACAAAAAGTGTGCGTTTAAAAAAAAATGAGGGTTTTAATGCATTTATCTGTGATGGGGCCTATCCAAACTCGTATTTATTTGTGCCATAATCACGCCGCTTGCTAAACGTCTGGCGAGTTAAAGGGAGCTTTAAAAATGAAGAAAATGTTGTTGGTAGGTGTTGTTGGTCTGTCTGCCCTGCTGGGCGGTTGTGCAAACACCAGCGAACTGGAAACTTCCGTTCAGAATCTGTCTAACAAAGTTGACCAACTGGCTCAAGATGTTAGCGCAGTTCGTGCTGATCAATCCAAGATGGCTGCTGATATCGCAACTGCTAACCAAGAAGCAGCTCGTGCTAACCAGCGCATCGACAACATGGCTACTTCCTACAAGAAGTAATCCATGCGAAAAAATGGCGCATTTTAATGCGCCATTTTTTTTGCCTGAAATTCGTCATTTCTCTTATTACTGCACTGCCTGCCTGAACAAGGCAATGCCGATTGCTCGGCATCCCCTGATATCTTCATCGATCAATAAAGCAGGCTATAGAGCTTGCGACGATAACTCTGCGCAGCCGGGTGTGCCCCCATGGTGGTCAGGATATCGAGATAGATCTTCTTGGCATCGCCAAATGCCATGTCGCGCTTGAGAATGTTGAACAGCAATGCCAGGGCTTCTTCCTGACGGCCGACCTGACTGTATTGCACCGCCAGCTCCTGGCTGAGGGCGTCGTCGTCCGGTGTCTCGGCGTGACGCTGCTCCAGGGCACGCAACTCGGGGCTGTCGCTGGCTTGCAGCGCCAGGGCCAGGCGGGAACTCAGGGTCTGATAGTGATCATCCTGTGCCACCATGGGGATGGTCGCGAGCAGGGCCTGTGCCTCATCCAGCAAATTCAGATCCAGCGCCGCCTGTACCAGCCAGAGGCTGATGTCGTGACGCTCGGGGGCCAGTCGGTGGGCCTGGGTGAGATGGGCATGGGCCACATCTGCCTGACCCCCAGTCAGGGCCTGCTGACCCTTCTCGAGCAGCAGCTCCTCTTCCTTGGGGGCGAAGGCGGCGAAGTACTGGCGCAGGGTGGCCTCATCTTGCGGGCCTTCCAGGATGGCCTGCTCGTCCGGGCGCCCCTGATGGAACAGCACCAGTGCGGGCAGCGCGCGCAGACCCAGCTGGCTGGCCAGGGGTTGCAGCTGGGGATCGTTCATGTCGACCTTGGCCAGGGTGACTGCGGTATTGGCCGGGCCGACCAGGGTCTCCACCAGCGGGGTCATGCCCTGGCATTCTGGCATCTGCGGGGCGTGGAAATAGATGACGACCGGCTTTTTCATGGACGCATCGATCAGTTCGGCGTGGAAGTTCTGGGGATTGATGTCGACGATCATGAGGCTGACTCTCGGAAAATGGTGTGGATCAACATGGGGTCCAGGGGCGTGGATTTCAAGCGCTCGTCCAGCAGGTAGCCATTGATCTGGCGAGTCGGGGCGGCGAGGCTCAGCCAACCGCTGCCAAAACGCCAGTCCAGCACCAGATAGCTACGGGTATCGAGCCTGTTATCCAGCCGCCACCCCTCTTTTGGCACAAAACGCACCTTGTCGAGCCCGGCGGCAATGCCGGCCCCCTGGGCTTTCAGCACCGCCTCCTTACGTGACCAGAGCCGATAGAAGGCCGAGGCCTGCTCCCGGGATGGCAGGGTGCACAGCCACTGATATTCGTCAGGGGCATAGAAACGCTGGGCCAATGGCAGAACGGGGCGCTGGCGCAAGCCCATCTCGACATCCACGCCGAGAGGGCCTTGCTGGCAGAGGGCGAGCACCAGCCAGTCTCCGCTGTGGCTGAGATTGAATTGCCAGTCATGGCTGACCAGAGCGGGTTTGCCGTGCTCGCTGGTGCGAAACACCAGCGTATCGGGCGGACAGCCAAGCCGCTCGGCCAGCAGGCGGCGCAGCAGTATCCGGCCGAGCAGGTACTCTCGCTGGCGGCCAGGCTGGCGGATCTCATGCCAATGGCGATATTCGTCCGGCGAGAGCTCTGATTGCAGCCCGATCAACTGCTCTGCGTCGATGAGCGCCGGTTTTAACAAATAGAGATCCGCATAGAGCATAATATTTCACTTTAAAATGAGGTCGAAACAGCGATAACGATCCGTTTTGACAGGGCAAAACCGCTACTTTTGCGATTGTATATTGTTTGGCCATGATCACATTAATCATGCAAAACAGTGCATTTCCTTGCAAAAATGTGAGGTCGATAGGGATTTTCGCTTGCCTCGATAGAATTCTTGGATATAGTCGGGTGCTGTTGCCTTATAAATTGCCCTGTCGGGCTGCATTTTAACAAGTTTCACTCTATTTGCGGGGATAAAGGATTGCGCCACCTGATGCTACTGCTGGTCGCGCTCGGAATGGTGGGTTGTGCTTCTGCACCCCAGACCGAGGTCGCGAGCAAGATCGAGGTTTCCATGATGGAACCCGTGATTGAACCCGAAGTTTCACCCACCCCAGATGTCAACGAAATCCTGACCGTATACAAAGAGTGGCGTGGCGTCCCTTACCGCATGGGGGGCAGCAGCCAGCGAGGCATAGATTGCTCCGCCTTCGCCCGTGAAGTGTTCCGCAATGCCGTCGGCATCGAATTGCCCCGCGATACCCGCTCCCAGGTTCATGAAGGCACCCGCGTTTCCAAGCAGGATCTGGTGGAAGGGGATCTGGTCTTCTTCAAGATCAACCGCCGCCTCAATCATGTGGGCATCTATGTCGGCAACGGTGAGTTCATCCACGCCTCCACCCGCGCCGGGGTGACCCGCTCCAAGCTAGACAACTCCTATTGGCGCAGCAAGTTCTGGCAGGCACGCCGGATCGAGATCTGAGTCAGGCTGGACAAACGGCTCGCAGTACGGACTGTTTTTCCAACCTCACTTGAACCGGGCTCCTCGAAGCCCGGTTTTTTATGGCCCTCGTTTAGACTTTCCCTGGCCGACTCTCTATAGTGTGGCCCCTTCGATCCTCGGCAGGCCCAGCATGAAGACCCAGCATAAATCCGGATTGCACCCGCGTAATCGCCACCAGACCCCTTACGATTTTGACGCTCTCTGTCAGCGTACCCCCGAGCTGCTGCCCTTCGTGTTCGTCAACGAGCATGGCACCCGGACCCTGGATTTCGCCGATCCGGCCGCCGTCAAGGCGCTCAACCGGGCCCTGTTGGCGTTGCATTACGGCATCCAGCACTGGGATCTGCCGCCGGGCTACCTCTGTCCTCCCATTCCGGGCCGGGTCGATTACCTGCATCGGGTGGCGGATCTGCTGGCCGAGAGTGTGGGGGAAGTACCAAGGGGCAAGGGGGTGCGGGTGCTGGACATAGGCGTCGGGGCAAACTGCATCTATCCCCTGCTGGGGACCCGTGAGTACGGCTGGCGCTTCGTGGGGTCGGACATCGACCCCGTGTCGGTCAAGGCGGCGACCCTGCTGGCGGCGAGCAATGGCCTGGGCAGCCAGATAGCGTGCCGCCATCAGGAAAACCCCAAGCAGATCTTTCGCGGCATCCTGGGTCCGAAGGAGCGCTTCGCCCTGACCCTGTGCAACCCGCCGTTCCACGCCTCTCTGGCAGAGGCGAGCAAGGGGACTGAGCGCAAGCTGCGCAACCTCGGCAAGGCGGTGACGGGAGCTCCCGTGCTCAACTTCGGCGGCCAGAAAGCGGAGCTCTGGTGCGAGGGAGGCGAGGCAGCGTTTCTGGCCGGCATGATAGAGCAGAGCAAGGAGTTTGCCGGTCAGTGCCTCTGGTTCAGCTCGCTGGTGTCGAAAAAGGAGAATCTGCCTGCCGCACGAAAGGCGCTGGCTCGGGTGGGGGCGCAGGATGTCAGGGTGATCGACATGGCGCAGGGCAACAAGGTGAGCCGGATCCTGGCCTGGAGCTTCCTGGACGAGGCGAGCCGAACCGCCTGGTGGTCTGCCCCCGGCCGCTGAGGGAAAGGGGTGTTGAGAGTAAAAACACCCCAGACTGCCTCCTTTTCCTGCCTTGACGGTTTCCGCCCAGGAGCCGCCACCGCAATCGTTTTTCCGCTTTATGCCTGCCCATTTTTCCCTGCGTGTTAGTGACCACTTTCATCCCCGGTACAGTTGTACGCCGAGATTTTTTTGTACTTACCTGTGAAACTTTCATAAAATGGGACTGGTTAGACCTCTTTACAGGCTTTGAATCGAATAGGGATCGGTACATGAAAGTTGTCGATTTTCTGAAGCACAAGCGCGAAATCCTGGCGCAGCACCCCTTTGAGCTCAAGGATTGGCTCTCTCCGGCGATCCGTGACTACTGGCGTGAGTTTCAGCAAAAGGCACACCTTCACCCTTTGCTGGGACGGGTGCTGGATCTGCAGGCCGACCAGTCGCTGGTGCGGCAGCAGCGCGCATCCCAGGCTCAGGCGGTCAACAGCCAGCCGACCCTGATCGAAGGGAATGCGGTGGAGCTGAGTGGCGAAGCCGCCACCCTCTACGCCGAGCTGCAGGCCCGGATCGGGGAAGAGACCCATGTGGGTGAGTGGTTGCAGATAAACCAGGGGTTGATCGATCAGTTCGCGGCCGTGACCGGGGACCATCAGTGGATCCACACCGACCCCGAGCGTGCGGCGGCCGAGTCGCCGTTCAAGACCACCATTGCCCACGGTTTCCTGACCCTGGCCCTGCTGCCCCAGCTCACCGGCTCGGTGGACGAGGCGACGCCGGAATTCCCGAGCGCCCGCATGGTGGTGAATTTCGGTCTGGAGCAGGTTCGCTTCCCATACCCCATCAAGGTGGACAGCAACATCCGTGCCCGTACCAAGTTGTCCAGAGTGACTCCCATCAAGGGCGGGCTCGAGCTGCTCAAGGAGATCAAGATAGAGATCGAGGGGATCCGCCGCCCTGGCTGCGTCATCGAGTCGGTCACCCGTATCTATTTCTGACGCCCGTCCCTCACGGCGATACACACAGGCCCACTTCGGTGGGCCTGTGTCGTTTCCGGGTTCCTAGAAGCTGGCGCCCAGGGTGATGATATGGCGCCACTCCTTCTCGCTCAGACTGGTCCTTGCGTCCTGATAGTCGAGCCAGGCGTCGTCCCAATCCAGCTCGCTCGACCAGGAGAGGCGCAGGTGATCGTTGAAATAGTACCTGAGCCCCAGGCTGCCGTTGATGGACTGCTGTCTGGTCAGATAGGGTGAGGGCTGATCGATGAACTTCTCGTAGCGCCCCTTGCTGAAGAGTTCAAACTTCTCCTGCCACAGCTCGAGGGGCTGGCGATAATCCCATCCCAGGCTGAGGAAGGGGTAGTTGATGATCCGCTCGTCGAACAGATCCGAGTTGCTCCACACATCAGGGGTGAAGTAGGCCCGCTCCAGACCCAGCTGGCTGATCAGCTCCAGGCGGCGTCGCTTGTCATTCCAGAAGCGGTAGCCGGGGCCGGAGGCATAGTCTATTTCCAGATAGCCGGCCTCGATCAGGTTGTAGTCGATGTCCACGGAGGAGCTCAGGAACCAGTGGTCGTCGAAGAAGAAGTCGAGCTTGGGCTTGAGCTTGTATTCGTGGCTGTCGGTGATGTTGTTCGCCGTCTCGTAGATATATTCGCCATCCAGGCTGTAACGCCAGTCCAGATTGGCCAGCTCGGTGGAGACCTTGAGGTTGACGTTGTTGGTCTTCTTGGTGTTCTCCTTGAGCTTGATGTTCAGATCGCTGGTGCCGGTCAGGAGCCAGGCATTCACTTCGTCAGGGGAGTCCAGCAAGGGTATCCCCGTCTTGGTCAGGGGCTTGGGTTTCTCCTGTTTGTCCAGCCGCCAGCGCTTGATGGCATGGCGCTGGACAGTCAGGGCCTTGCTATAGGATGGCTTGATGCGGATCTGCTCGTCCGTGATCTCTTCTATGGTGCCGGTCAGGCGATCGCCGTTCTGCATCCACAGGATGTCCGCCATCGCGGCTGAGCCGGGCAGCAGGGTCAACAGGAGTGCCAGCAGGGGAAGGCCGCATCTCGTCATGGTGATCTCCGGGAGAGTCTTAGCCGCTGATGGGGCGGGGCAGCCCGTTCTTGTCGTCGAGCAGGGCCGTCACCCGGGAGCCATCTATCTCGGGGGCCGCGATGAACTGCTCGACCTCGGGGGAGAGCACCAGCGGGGCACCCTCTGACATCTCCTCCTCGGTGCGGGAGAGAGGGGAGTGCACCTCCAGCCAGCGGCGACCGTCCGGCTCCAGCGCCGTCTTGACCGGCTGGTTGATCACCTGCACCCGGGTACCGACAGGCACCAGGCTGAACAAGGTCTCTATGTCATCCGGGCGCAGCCGGATGCAGCCCGCGCTGACCCGCAGACCGACCCCGAAATCCTTGTTGGTGCCGTGAATGAGGTAGTCCTTGTTGCCATAACCCAGGCGCATGGCGAACTTGCCGAGGGGGTTGTCCGGGCCCGGGGGCACCACGGCCGGCAGGTCTATGCCCTTTTGCTCCAGCCAGGACTTGCGCACCATGGGGCCGGGTACCCAGGTCGGGTTCGGATTCTTCGCGATGACGGTGGTGGTCATCTCAGGGGTCTCGCGGCCTATGTCACCTATGCCGATGGGCAGCACCATCACCTCCGCCTTGTCCTTGGGGAAGTAGTAGAGTCGCAGCTCCGGCAGGTTGATGACGATGCCCTCCCGCGGCACATCGGGCAGCAGCATCTGGGTCGGCAGGGTCAGCCGGGTGCCGGGTGTGGGCAAATAGGGATCTACCCCGGGATTTGCCTCGAGCAGCGCCAAAAAGCCAATTTGGGTATGTTTGCCGACCAGCTCCAGATGATCGCCAGGTTGAACTATGTAGTCTTCCAGCTCACCGATGAGACGGCTGTCCGCCGGCGGAAGCGGATAGGTTTTCGACCAGGCCGGCGTGGTCCAGAGGCTGGTAGCGGCCAGCAGCAGTGAGACGATACGGGTATTGCGCATGGTGTTTCCTATCGGCAGTTCTCGAGGGAAGCGCTTCCCTCCCCAAAAATGAGCGGAGATTGTCAACCAATCGACCGGGGATTACCAGCGTCGGACCGCGCTTCTCCCGGGCCGGATTGAGGCAGGTTGAGGGGGATTTTCGGCCCTCAGCCCCTGGTTTGTCGGGGAAAGGCGGATAAGCCTGGATCGGCGCCGGGGTGGTCGGCCCTGAGACCATGTCTGACACCTTGGCGCCGCATGTCGGCAAGCAAGCCTGGGCCTGGCAAGGGGGGGAGAGTCGCCACAGGCTGACGGTTTAATAGCCAGTCGTCTGATCTGCAACGAGATTTACGTTGATTTCCCGACTCGGGTTGGGTCAATATGAGGGCCCGCGGAGAGATGCCGGAGTGGCCGAACGGGATTGACTCGAAATCAATTGTGGCAGCAATGCCACCCAGGGTTCGAATCCCTGTCTCTCCGCCATTTATGCCCTTCAAGCACGCGCCAGTCGCGGGTTTGTCATTTCCAGCCTATGCCAGCCCATATCTCAGTTCAGCTATGGCCAATGCCTTTCAGGGGAAGCTTCCCTGTTGGGGGTTATGGGAAAGGCAGGGAACCTGGATAAACGCCCCCATTCCGGGTCCATCTCCCATTAGCTAACGCTACTGATGTGCCGGTCTGGATGTCACCATGCACAGCCATGGCTGTGTATGGTTGGCGTACTTCTCTACTTCACGAATATGCCAGTCAGGTCTGCTGTTGCCCCGGAAGATTCAGGGGGGAGGGGCGTTGCCAAGACGCGCACTCAGAGTTCGAGTTGCACACCCAGCTCCACCACTCTGTTGGCCGGGATCTGGAAGAAGTCGGTTACTCGAAGAGCGTTGCGGTTCATCCAGATGAACAACTTTTCACGCCAGCGCGCCATACCCGGTATGTCCGTGCTGATGAGGTACTCGTAGGAGAGGAAGAAGGTGGTGGTATTGAGCCGCACCTTCAACCCCTGTCTGGCGCACTCCTGGAAGATCGCCTCCATGGATGGCGCCTCCTGGTAGCCGAAATGGGCCACCACCTGCCAGAATCCTTCCCCGATCTGCAGCAGTTCCAGCCGATCCTCCCCCGTCAGCCAGGGCTCATCCTTCACCTTGATGGTCAGGAAGATGACCCGCTCGTGTAACACCTTGTTGTGCTTTAGATTGTGCAGGAGTGCGTGGGGCACGACCTTGACGGATTTGGACAGGAATACGGCCGTCCCCGGTACCCGTAGCGGCGGACGTATCTGGATATTGTCGACGAAGCCCTGCAAGGATAACGCCTGGCGCTCGAGCTTCTCGAGCACCAGCTCGCGGCCACGCTTCCAGGTGGTCATCACCACGATGATCAGCAGGGCAAACAGCACGGGCAGCCAGCCCCCCGCGAGGAACTTGGTGGTATTGGCGCTGAAGAAGGCCAGATCCATCACCAGCAGCGGCGTACCCACCAGGCCGATCAGCCAGAGCGGCTGTTTCCAGCGCTGGAAGGCGACCACCATCAGCAGCAGCGTGGTGATCACCATGGTGCCGGTCACGGCGATGCCGTAGGCGGCCGCCAGGTTGCTCGAGCTCTTGAACCAGAAGATCACCAGCACTATGCCGCCGAGCAGCAGCCAGTTGACCAGCGGCAGATAGATCTGCCCCTTCTCGTGCTCGGAGGTGTGGCGGATCTCCTGGCGCGGCAGAAATCCCAGCAAGATGGCCTGGCGCACCACCGAATAGGCGCCGGAGATGACCGCCTGAGACGCAATCACTGTCGCCATGGTGGCCAGCACGATCAGCGGCAGTGTCATCCAGCCGGGGGCCAACAGGTAGAAGGGGTTCTCGATGGCTTCTGGGTGGTTCAGCAGCAAAGCGCCCTGGCCGAAGTAGTTGAGCAGCAGCGCCGGCATCACCCAGCAATTCCATGCCAGCTGGATCGGACCCCGTCCGAAGTGCCCCATGTCGGCATAGAGGGCCTCGGCTCCGGTCACGCACAACACCACAGCGCCCAGCACCACGAAGGCCGTTCCCGGTCTCGCCAGCAGGAAATCCAGGGCGTAGAGCGGGTTGATGGCTGCCAGTATGGCGGGCGTCTTGGCTATTTCGAGTACGCCGAGCAGTGCCAGTATGGTGAACCAGAGCAGCATGACGGGCCCGAACCAGCGTCCGATCCCGGCGGTGCCGTAGTGCTGGACGCCAAACAGCACCACCAGCACGATCAGGGCGATGGGGAGCACGAAGGGCGCAAGCTCCGGGGCCATGATCTCCAGCCCCTCGACGGCGGAGAGGACGGATATCGCAGGAGTGATCACCGCATCCCCGACAAAGAGCCCCACTCCGGCCAGCCCCAGCAGCATCACGACGGTGCGTGCGCGGGTGGAGAGGCGCCGGGCGGCGAGGGAGGCCAGGGTCAGTATGCCCCCTTCCCCCTTGTTGTCAGCCTTCAGCACCAGCAACACATATTTGAGGGACACGACGAGCATGATGGTCCAGAAGAAGAGGGAGACTATGGCATAGATCTCTTCTTTACCCGGCTCTAGCCCCATATTCCCGGCAAAACTCTGTTTCAGGGCATAAAGCGGACTGGTGCCTATGTCACCGTAGACGACCCCCAAAGCCGCCAGCGTGATGGTCATGCGACCTCGCCCCGCTTCGTTGCTCATTATGAAATCCCATTTCAATTCATTATGTTAACCATAGTATGGCTCGCTATCTCGAAAGTGAAATGGCGACTGCTGGCGGGCCGTTCGGGTTGAACCTTTTGCTGTCTGCCCGTTCCACCGGTAGCCATGGGCTCTCGTAGCCTCTGGAGGGGCAAGAGCGTTTCTCCTCGGTGTATGGGGCGTTGCAGAGGAGCCAGCCGCGGATCCAGGTCCATTCTGCACGAATGTTCGGCGGGCGGCGGCCAGAACCCTATGGACAGCCGGTGAATTCAGGCCAAGTTCAGCGCTCCCCCGGTATGGTGCCCGGCGTCGATGCGAGGCAACGAATGGCAAACTGAGGTGGCTGCAGGCTGAGCTCTGTCCGTTTCTCTTCAAGGCCGCCAAGGCACTGAGGGACGGCGGTATGGGGTGACATCCTGAACCGGGTTTGCTCTCACGGACGACGCCCCTTTTCTGCCGCGACGAGCGGCCGTCCCCATGCCGCTCCATGATCTCTTTCTGCCGCACCGGCGGCCCCCATTCTCATGCCGTCCAGGAGGACATATGACCGAATGCCATCTGCCCAAGTGCAACCCCGCCTCTCTCATTCGCCAGATAGGGATAGGTCTGGCGGCCGGCGGCCTCTGCTTGCTGATACTGAGCTATGTGAGCCCTGCTCGACAGAGCGCCCCTGAGACGGCCCCCGCGCCAGCAGAAGCCTCCTCGCCCCAATCCCAGACGAGCGGCGCCGCGGCAACCGCCCGCCAGGGGGATGAGGCGAGCTTCCCCCTGCCGGCGCTGACGGCCGGAGCTGATGGAGAGAAAGGAGAGGGGATGACCGCCGGGGTGACAGTCACCCCCATGATGGGCGAGCCGAGCACGGCCCTCTCCACAGGGCCGCAAGAGATAGCGGCGCAAGAGCAGGAGCCACCCATGGGGATACCGGCGAGCCTCCCCCCAGCAGCGCCTCAGCCTGTGGCCAAGGCTGCAGTCCCCTCCGAGCCGGTGCCCAGGCCTGCCTCCAAACCGTCGCCCACGTCCGAGAGCAAGCCCGAAATAAAGCCTGCGGCCAAGGCGCAAGCCACGGCGCCCGGCAAGGTGAGTCTGACGCCAGCCAGGGTCCTGCAACAGAAGAACGGCAACCACCTCAGCGTTCAACTGATGGGGTCCCGCAGCCTAGAGGCGATAGCGCAGTTTGTGCTCGCCAACCGGCTCACTGGCCAGGTGTGGGTCTATCAGACCCGGTTCAACGCCGGCCCCTGGTACGTGGTGCTGAAGGGGGAGTATGCCGGCATGAGCCAGGCCCAGGCGGCCATTCGCACGCTGTCGCCAGCCCTGCAGAAGGCGGATCCCTGGCCCAAGTCATTCGCCCAGGTGAAGCGCGAATTGCAGCAGTAACCCTGCTGCCTGGATGACGGGGCTCAGCCCTTGCGGCTGGCGAGCTGAGCTTGTCCGTGATCGTCGCCTGTACAGGCCCCGCCCGGGGATCCCCTTCGCCATCTGTCCAAGACAAAAAACAGCCGCAAGGCGGCTGAAAAAGCGAGTCATCGTTCGTGACCAGTCCGTAGGCATTCGCTCACATCGCTCGTGCGGCCAGGTGCGGCACCTGAGCGGGCCGGGTCTGGGAGCGGATCCTCATCCGTTCTTCCCGTTATCCGTTCATCTGGGCAGGTTGCAGCCGCTTGCCGCTGCCTACCACCAGCGTGGCCACCATCAACAGCACAGCGCTGCCAGTCAAGGTGGCGTCTATGGTGTAGTGATCGAGCAGCCAGCCTCCGATGCCAGCTCCCAGCATGATGGAGAGCTGGATGGCGGCAACGATGAGGCCGCCACCACTCTCGGGGGCATCCTGGATCCCCCGGGCTATCCAGGCGGACCAGGCCACTGGAATGGCGGCATTGATGGCGCCCCACAGGGTCAGCATCAGCGCGACGCCCCAGAAGGAGTGCTGCATGGTGAGCAGGCCAAGGGTGATGAGACCAAGTATCAGGGGCAGCCATCGCAGCAGCCGATAGAGGTGGCGATGCAGGGTGGCGCTGGCCACTGCGGTGCCCACGAAACCGGCCATTCCCAGTGCCAGCAGCAGGGAGGAGAGCTCCGGCAGGCTTGTTTGTGTACGCGTTTCCAGAAACGGCCGGAAGTAGGTAAACGCACAGAAGGCGCCAGCAAAGGTGAGCATGACGCCGAGCATGGCCATCGCCACATTGGGCCGCGTCAGCAGTCCCAACGCTTGTGCCATGCGGCGTTCGCTTCGCATCGAGGGCAGGCTGGCTGCCATCCATAGCAGGTTCAGCACCACCAGCGGGGTTAGCAGCCAGAACACGCCCCGCCAGCCGATGATGCCACCCAGATAACTGCCGAGCGGAGCGGCAAAGGCGGTCGCGACGGCATTGCCGGTGTACATCAGACCGAGGGCTCTGGGTACCGAGTCGGAGGCCACCAGCCTCATGATGGTGGCGGTGGCCAGTGCCCAGAATCCGCCGATGACTATCCCGAGCAGGGCCCGGGCCAGCATCAGCAGTGCAAAGTTGGGGCTCAGCGCGATCAGGATGAGGGATAGCAGCATCACCAGTGTCAATACCATCAGCACATGGCGCCGCTCATGGTGGGCGCAGACCCGGGTGACCAGCAGGCTGGCGATGACGGCGAAGAGACCCGAGATGGAGATGGCAAGGCCCGCCTGACCATCACTGACACCGAGATCGCGGGCGATCGGGGTCAGCAGGCTGACCGGCATAAACTCTGCGGCGATCAGCAGGGCCACGCAGAGGGACATGGCCCCCACGGCCCCCCAATGCTCTTGTACCACGGGGGCGGATTCGACAGCGGCATGATGAGTCTTCATTTCACGACCTGATATTGAAGGAATGATGGTGCGTCATTTGACGGCTTCAATGGTGAGGGCGCCCGAGGGCTGGGCGGTCAAGGCATCCAGACCCGATTCAATGCGCCCCAGCTTGATAAGTCCGGTTGAATAGCCAAAGTCCCGATAGAAGATCGCGAGATTTCCCCAGGGGGCGTAATAGGTGAGATCCCCCACGCCCGGGTCTATACCCTTTGGGGCGCCCAGCGTGATCAATTTGCGCGGCAGATAGGCAATTTTTTCGGTCTCGGCGTAATCCTCGATCGGCAGTGTCAGGGGGAGCATGGCGAAAAAGTCCCGGGCGCTGTGATTATCTTCCAACCTGGCCGTGATGATCTGGCCGGCGATCGTCATCTTGATATTCATGGTCTCTCTTGGGTTCTGATTTGCTGTTCGGGTGGCGGCTGACGCACAGGTCACCATCAGGAGCAGGGTTATCGCACAGGCGAATATGCCTCTGATCATCATTCGTCTCCCTGCATGGGCGCGGATTAGTCAGATGAGAAAAACGCGGCTAAGGGGCCGCCGCGTTTTCGGCACTTACTTCAGGTTGGTCTGGAAGAACTGTTCAATCTTGTCAAACGGGATCTTGTCCACCTGATCGTACAGATCGACGTGGTTGGCGCCTTTGACGATGTACAACTCCTTAGGCTCATTGGCTGCCGCGTAAGCGGTCTCGCTAAAGTAGCGTGAATGAGCTTTTTCGCCGTGAACCAGCAGCAGCGGACGTGGCGATATCTCCTTGATGTAACTCAATATCGGCATATTCATAAACGAGATCGGTGTGGTCTGGGTCCATGCGTTACCTGAGTTGACAGCCCTCGGGTGGTAGCCGCGCTTGGTCATGTAGTAGTCGTGGTAGTCCACCAGAAATTGCGCCTCGCCACCCTTAAGGGTGTTGTAGGCGGGTTGGTAGGCTGGCGCACCGTTTTCGGCATCCTGCCAACGCTGTTGACTCAATTGCTCCAGTACCTTGGTTCGTTGATCAAGGGTCATGCTGTCGTTGTAGCCCTTGTACATGACGCGGGTCATGTCGTACATGGTACTGGCGACCACGGCTTTGACCCGCTTGTCCACAGCGGTCGCATTGAGGGCCATGCCGCCCCAACCGCAGATACCTATGATGCCAATGCGGTTAGGGTCTACTTCTTTTTGCAGGCCGAGGAAATCGATGGCGGCACTGAAGTCTTCGGTGTTGATGTCGGGCGAGGCCACATTGCGCGGTTGGCCGCCGCTCTCGCCGGTGTAGGAGGGATCAAACGCCAGCGTGGCAAAGCCGCGCTCGGCCAGGATCTGGGCATAGAGGCCGCTCGACTGCTCTTTTACGGCACCAAATGGACCGCCCAAGGCAATCGCGGCGAGCTTGGCAGCCCCCCGATTTTTCGGCAGATAGAGGTCGGCGACCAGGGTCAGGCCGTAGCGGTTCTTGAAGCTCACCTTGCGATGCTCGACCTTGTCGCTTTGAGCAAAGGTCTTGTCCCATTGGGTCAGCATGGAGACAGGTTCTGTGGGATTGGCCGTTTGGGCATGGCTCATGGTGGAGACCCCGGTTAATGCTGCGCCCAGCAGCAGGGCAGACGCGACAGCTGTCAGCTTCTTGGGAAGAACATTCATGGTAAAGCTCCTTGAATTCGGATTTCTGATTCGTGGTCCTGAGGAGGGCTTGATGGTGTTGTGACCCAGGCACTGCATTCTAGTTAGAACTGATGGTGATGATTAGGCGGGTATTTTTGATAACATTAATGCGAAATAGTTATTAATTTGGCGTTCAATGGGCGTTGAACAGGCCATGGCTGGCTGAAAATAGATGGGTGGAACAAGATGACAAGCCGCGAGAATTACAACGATCTCCACGTCTTCATGCTGGTTGCCCGGGAAGGCAGCTTTACCCGGGCGGCAGCCAGACTGGGACTGGCCCAGTCCGGGATCAGTCGCACCATCCGGGAGCTCGAGGCCAGGCTCGGGGTGCAACTGCTGGTGCGCACTACCCGCAGTCTGTCACTGACCCAGGCTGGCGAGCAGTTGTACCGCATGGCACTGAGCGGCTTTCAGTCCCTGGATGCGGGGCTGGCTACGCTAGCCCATTTTCGCGACATCCCTTCCGGCACTGTGAGGATCAACGCCAGTCAGCACGCCATCGACAAGGTGCTGCTGCCCAAGCTGGCCATCTTCAGACAGCGTTATCCTGACATTCGACTGGAGCTCATCAGCGAAAGCCGCTTCGTGAACATCATCGACGAGCGCTTCGATGCCGGTGTGCGACTGGGCGGCGAGGTGGGCGAGGGGATGGTGGCCGTGCGCATTACCCCTGATATGGAGATGGTGATGGTGGCGACGCCGGATCATTTTCTGCAATACGGCTTTCCGCAGACGCCGGCCGAGCTGGCGGTCCACCCCTGCATTGCCTACCAGTTTGCCGATGGCAGTCTCTATCAGTGGGAACTGTGGCAGGAGGGCAAACTCGTCAAGCATCGACCGCAGGGACAGTGGGTCTTCTCCGACAGCTACTTGGAGGCGGCGGCAGCAAGAATGGGGTTGGGGTTGGCCTATGTACCTGAGGAGCTGGTCACCGATGAACTGGAACGCGGAACCCTGATCCGGGTGTTATCGCGGTTTAGCCACCGTCTGGAAGGTATGTATCTTTACTACCCTCATCGCAACGTATCACCCGCCCTGAGAGCCCTCGTCGACACGCTGAAACACTGAAGGCAGAAGCCGACGGATGGCAGTTTCTGCCTGTGGCGGCGACAGGCCGGCGAGCCTGCCGTCCTGTGCAAGGCCCCATGGCGTGCGGCAGGACGGGGCTCAGCCCTTGCGGCTGGCGAGCTGACGCAGCAGCTGGGTGCTCTGGTGCAGGCTCTGCTGCTGCACCTCGCTCAAGGGGCACTGCTTGAGCACGTATTCGGCGCTGGCCACCACCGTCTTCCAGCGTGGCGCCTTGGGCAGGGTGTCCAGGCTCAGGTATTTGTCGAGAGTACGGGTCTGGGGGCTGGATCTGTCCATGTAGACGCGCCACAGCTTGCTCTTCTCCGCCAGCACTATCTTGCCCTTGCCGGTGCTCTGCTGCCAGGTATCCAGGGTGAGGCGCATGGTGTCCACCAGAGCCCGGCGCAAGGGTTCGTCATCCTGCTGGCGAATGAGGTTGTCCGCGAGCGATCTGAACTCGCCCCCCAGCCGGCTCAGCTCACCCAGCAACTGGCCGTCTTCGATGATGGCCTGGCGCGACAGGCTCTTTAGGGCGTTCTCCAGGGCCATCACCCTGTTGTCGTCCTGGCGCTGCTCGGTGCTGAGGGTGAGGGCGAAGGCGTGCTGGCCCCCCAGGCTGATGGGCAGGGCCCGGGCATTGAGTCCGTCCTTCTGGCCCGCCACCAGGAAGCTCAGATCCTGCTCCGGCCGCGCCACCATGTCGGGCCACTGGCTCGCCAGCGGGGTCGCCAGCCACTCGTCCAGCGGCAGCCCCTCCATGGCTTCCGGCTCCTGGCCCAGCAAGCGGGCCAGGGCGCGGGAGGCAAACAGCACCACCCCCTGCTCGTCGATGAAGACCATGGGATCGGCCCCCTCCCCAAGCAGCGCCAGCAGCCGCTCCTGATCCTGATGCAGCTGGGCCTGCAGGCGCAGGCGGTGCTCTATCTCCTGCTTGAGCAGGTGATTTTCCACCAGGGAGGCGCGGCCTGCGCTGGCCTCCAGCAGGGCCCTGACCCGGGCAAACAGCTCCTCCTTGCAGAAGGGCTTCACCAGATAGTCGTTGGCCCCGGCGTTGAAGCCCTCTTCGATGTCCTTGGGCTGGTTGAGGGCGGTGAGCAGCAGCACCGGCAGCTTGTCCTTGGGATGCTGCTGGCGCAGCCGGCGACAGACGTCGAAGCCCGACAGGGTCGGCATCATCACGTCCAGCAGAATGAGATCCACCGGCTCCTGGGCCAGCTTGGCCAGGGCGTCGTGGCCGTCGCTGCTCGGCAGTATGCGGTAACCGCAGGGCTGCAGCAGGTGGCGCAGTATGTGCAGGTTGATGGGCTCGTCATCCACCACCAGTATGAGAGGCGCGTCTGGTGGGGGCGGGGGCAGATCGTCGCTCTCCCAGTCCGGCAGTATGAGGGGTTGCTGGCGCACCAGCTGATGCTCTATCTGGCGGCTGTCGAGGGTCAGGCTGCCTGCCTTGCCGCTGGCAAGGGGCAGGGTGAAGGCGAAGGTGGAGCCGACGCTAGGCTCGCTCTCCACGAACAGCTCGCCCCCCATCAGGTGCACCAGCTGGCGGGTGATGGACAGACCCAGCCCGGCCCCCTGCTTGCTCACCTCGGGGCTCATCTGCACCAGGGGCTCGAAGATGTGCTCCAGGTGCTCTTTGGCAATGCCGATGCCGGTGTCCGTCACCCTGATGCGCAAGAAATTGCCCTCCACCTGGGCGCTCAGCACCACCTTGCCCTGGGGGGTGTACTTGATGGCGTTGCCCACCAGGTTGTAGAGCACCTGTTCTAGGCGCTGCTCGTCCGCCAGCACCGGCGGCAGCTCGGCCGGGCTGATGTCCACCAGAGTGAGGGGCTTGGCCTGCACCAGGTGCTGGCAGAGATCCAGCACCAGCCGGATTACCCCCTTGGAGGCGACCGGCTGGGGATGGATCTCCAGCTGGCCGTAGCGCATCTGGTGGTAGTCGAGCAGATCGTCCACCAGCCGGGCCAGGCCGTCGGCGCTCTTGATGATGAGGCCGAGCTGATTTTGCTGCCCTTCGGTCAGGTCCTGCTGACTGGCAAGCATGGACTCCGCCATCCCCTTGATGCCGTGGATGGGGGTGCGCAGCTCGTGGGAGGTGTTGGCCAAGAGCTCGTCCTTGAGCTTGTCCGCCTGTTGCAGGCTGAGGTTCTGCTTGTGGGTCAGCTTGACCTGCTGTTGCAGCTCCTGGGTCTGGCGCTCGATAAGCTCAATCTTGTCTTTCACCGAGCGCTGCATGTGACGAAACGCCTGGGCCAGCCGGTCGATGTCGTCGTCGGTGCGGGGAATGGTGATGGGGTGCTCCAGGGCGCCATCGGCCACCTGCTCGGCGGCGGCGGTGAGGGATCGCAGGGGCGCCGTGATGGAGTGGGAGAGCCAGCGTGAGAACAGGATAAGCAGCAGCAGGGAGCACGCCCCCAGCAGGATCACCAGGGTCTCCAGCTGGCGGATGGGGGCATAGGCCTCGCTGGTGGAGATCTCGGCGATGAAGGCCCACTCGGTGTCGAACACCTTGACCTGGGTGTAGGCGGCCAGCACCTCGTCATCGTGATAGGAGAGGAAGGGGCCGACCCCCTGCTCGCCGGAGAGGGCCTTGATGACCAGCGGTGTCTGCAGTGGCCGGAAGTTGGGGCTGAAGCTGTTCTCCACACTGAATTCGGGGGCGAGAGAGGCGTTGGCGCGCATCCGCTTGTCCGGGCCTATGAGGATGGTCTCGCCGGTCTCGCCGAGCCCCTCCCGCTCCGCCATGATCTGGTTGAGCTTGTCCGGCAGCAGCTCGAAGATCACCACGCCGCGCACATAGTCGTACTGCATCACGGGGGCGGCCAGATAGGCGACCACCTGGCCAGTCAGCTCGTTGCGGCCAAAGTCGGTGAACTCGAAGATCTGCTGGGGCTTCTGGCCGCCGTCGAGGCGACGCTTGATCTTGGCGAAGGTGTTGCCAAGGCCGCTGGCCTGATAGGGGCCTGAGAGCAGGTTGGTGGCAAAGTTGGGGTGCTTGGTGACCGAATAGACAACGTCGCCGTTGAGGTCCACCAGAAAGATGTCGCTGTAGTTGGACTTGCGCACCATGTCGGCGTAGCCGCGGTGAAACCGCTGGTGCACCCGGCCATACATCTCGTCTGCCAGGATCAGGGCGCTGATGGAGGGCTCTATGTCCACCTGGCTGTCCGGCTGTTGCAGCTTGTCCCAGGAGCCGGGCACATAGCGGGCCTGGGCGCGGGCGCGGGCCTCCTGGGGCGTGGTGCCGAGCTTTTCGAAGGCCCCGGTGAAACCGTAGAAGCGACCGATACTGTTGCCGGCAAAGTCCTGTTGGGAGAAGTTGATGATCTGCTCTTTGAGGTTGCCGAAGTAGTCTTCCAGCTGGCTCTTCTTGATGTTGCGCACCGAGACCAGATGGTTGGAAGTCTGGGTGGTGAGGTCCTTGCCGTGGCTGTAGAGGAAAAACAGGGTGACGACCAGGAAGGGCACCAGGCCCAACATGAAGAAAGCCAGCATCAGCTGCGGTCTGAGCCCACGAGGCCTGAAGATCCATTTCATGGTGTGATTTTCAATTGAGAATCCAGTTACTAAGCGGCTTGAGTTTCTGATTAAAGGCTAACTATTTCAATGGCTTTATCTTAAATTCGCTCGTCGGGTCACAGGGCGTGGCGGGAATTTTGAGCAAGGCGTTTAAAGCCTGAGCAAACGCTCCGTAAAAGTGCTCAAAGTCATAAAAAAGGGTTGTGCCCGGGCTCGGGGTACGTATAATGCGCCTCGTTGTCAGGCAACTGGCATCATGCAGTCAGGCGGGAATAGCTCAGTTGGTAGAGCACGACCTTGCCAAGGTCGGGGTCGCGAGTTCGAGTCTCGTTTCCCGCTCCAATTTTCCATCGCACCAACGGTGGATATCACTTTCAAGACAATCAGTCTTGTCAGCATGGCGCGTTAGCAAAGCGGTTATGCAGCGGATTGCAAATCCGTTTAGTCCGGTTCGACTCCGGAACGTGCCTCCATCTTTTTCCTCAGTTTCATTCCTGTTCCATGCCCTGTTTCATTCCGGAAACCTCTTTCGGCATATCCCCTTGCGTTCAATATCCTTGCTGGGTCAATAACAGCTCGCAGCCCTGCTTGCGCCACTCTCTTTGCAGATAGTGACTTATCTCGTCGAGGGATTGCCCCCGATACTGAGGTTGCAGTTCGGCGGCGTGGCCGGTCAGATCGGCCATCTTCTGCTTCAGTTGACCGCACTGCCACAGGCTGACGACAGGCACCCCCTGGTACGCCAACGTGATGGCGTCATTCTGGTTGAGCCGCCACTCCTGCCACTGTGACCAGGCGAGCAGACCCAGCGCGCTCAGGACAGCAATGTCTGCCAGTTTCATGCGCTTTTCTCCCCATTTACCTGCCCATGTTCTAACTCTTGCCCAAGGCGTGGTTTTTGCCAGCCTTGTTACTCTTTGGTTAAATAATGTAACCCAGTTTCACTTTCTGGTTTTTAGGCGGTTTTTTTATAAAAAAAGGGGCTTGTTGGTGTAGTAATCCTACAGCTTGTGGAGTAATCTTTGCTCAGTGGTCTTACCAGTGAGGCGTTAAATCATGTTTCATCCCTTCTCCCTGACTCAGATAATCCTTCGCCGCATCTTCGTACTGATGGTGGGTCTGCTTGCCTTCCCGGTGATGCTGTTTCGCCGGGATCGCGCCCGCTTCTACAGCTACCTGCACCGGATCTGGAACAAGACCAGCACCAAGCCGGTGTGGCTCAAGATGAGCGAACGCGGGGAGCGGATCTTCTACTGATCCCTGCCCACAATGAAAAAAGACAGCCCAGGCTGTCTTTTTTTATGGCCTGCCCCCGGCATGGGCCTCTTTCCCGCATGGCTGAGAAGTCAGTCCCAGGCTTGCAGTCGGGTGGGCACCTGCCTTGGCCATCCAGAACCTCTCTCCCCTCTACACCCCCGATGGCGCCCCGTCATGCCTCCCGGCCGAGTTCGGCCAGCGCCGCGCGCAGGCGGGCGAGGCCTATGGGCTTGAACAGGCAGTCGTTCATGCCGGCGGCCAGGCAGAGCTCCCGCTCCCTGGGCAAGGCGTGGGCGGTAAAGCCCCAGATCGGCAGCTCATGACCACGGGCGCGCAGGTTGCGGGTCAGTTCGAAGCCGTCCATCACCGGCATCTGGCAGTCGGTGATGACGAGGTCGAAGGGGTGGCTGCCGACGGCGCGCAAGGCCTCCAGCCCGTTGCTGCGCACGCTCACCTCGTGTCCCAGGTGCTTGAGCTGCTGGCGCAGCAGGATCTGGTTGGCATGGTTGTCATCCACCACCAGTATCCGCAGCCGGGGCCCTGGCTCCCGGGGAGGGAGGAGGGTGGCCGTCACCTGCGGGAGAGCCGGGGTGGCCAGGGTCAGGGGCAGTCTTATCTCGAGGCGGGTCCCCCGTCCCGTCTCGCTGTCGATGCCTATCTCTCCTCCCATCATCTGGCACAGGATGCGGGCCAGGTTCAGGCCAAGGCCGCTGCCCGGGTACTGCTGGGGGGAGTGCGCACGGTAGAAGGGGGTGAACAGCTGGGGCAGCTTGTCCGCCGGGATGCCGACCCCGGTATCTGCGATGACCAGGTGCAGCACGGGGGCCTGCAGGGTGTCTCCCGTCAGGGCGGCGCTGATGCTCACCTCGCCCTGCTCCGTGAACTTGATGGCGTTGCCGATCAGGTTGAAGAGGATCTGGCGCAGTCGAAGGGAATCGATCAGCACAGTCGGCAGGGGGGCGCCGGGCAGCTCGACGCGATAGGCCACCCCCTTTTGCCCGGCCATGCCCCCGAACACCCGGGTGACCGACAGCAGCAGCGGCGTAAGCTCGCAGGGGGTCGGGGTCAGGGTCATCTGGCCCGCCTCTATGCTGGAGATATCCAGGGTATCACCGAGCAGATCCAGCAGACCGTGCGCCGAGTCCGCGGCGATGCGCAGCAGCTCGGCGCTGTGACGACTGAGGGCGGGATCCTCGGTGGCGAGTTCCAGCATGCCGAGGATGGCGTTCATGGGGGTACGGATCTCGTGACTCATGGTGGCGAGAAAGTCGCTCTTGGCCCGGCTGGCGCTGTCGGCCTGCAGCTTGGCCTGGCGCAGGGCCTCCTCCAGCTGCTTGCGGTCCGTGATGTCGATCCAGCCATCGATCACCCCGCTGATGACGCCCTCGCCATCGAAGTAGGGCACCATCCAGTGATAGATGTGGGTCTGGCTCCCTTCGCGGTTGAAAATCCGATCGACGAAGATGGGCTGGCCATGCTGCAGCACCTTGGCAAAGTCCTGCTCCAGGGCGGCGATGCTCTGGGAGTCGATCAGTCCTTCCAGTCCCTGGACGAAGGGGTGCCCCATGACCTCTTCCGGGCGGGCACCGAGCTGGGCCAGGTATTTGCTGTTGCACAGCAATACCTTGCCGCTCTTGTCGCGCACCACTATGGGGTGGGGCTGGCTCTCCCCGAGCGCCTTGATGAACCTCACGTGGGCCTCCAGCTGCTGGCGGGAGGCCTGCTCGGCGCGGGCCAGCCGCTTGAGCATGAGGTTGCGGTAGAGCAGCACCAGGGCCAGGGCGAAGAGTACCGCAAACAACAGGTAGAAGGCGTGGGCGTGGCGCTCGATAAAGCCGGGCACCGGCAGTTTGCGGTTGCGCCACTCGTAGCTCACCATGGCCAGCTCGTTGGGCGGGATGGCGAGCAGGGTCTTGTCGAGGATATTCATCAGCATCTCGTTGCCGGGCTGGCTGGCAAAGCCCATCCGGATGGGCTCGTCATCGGCGGGCCCCGCGATGCGCAGCCGGGTTCGCGGATCATTGTCCAGGGCGTGGCGGGCAAAATAGAGCGGCACTATGGCGGCATCCAGCCTGCCCCCCTCGACGGCCTGCATCGCCTCCTCGGCGCTCTCCATGATGGTGAGCCTGCTGTCCTCCAGCTGATCGGCGAGCGGGTTGTAGCGGGTGATCCCCAGGCGCTTGCCCGCCAGACTCTGCAGCGAATCAATGCTCTCCTCCCCCTGATGGGTGAGGATCACGTAGATGTCGTCCGTGGCATAGGGGACCGAGGGGCGCAGGCCATAGCGCTCGGCCACGGGCCGGGAGATGGCACCGATGAGATCGAGGCGCCCCGATCGGATGGCCTTGTCCCGCTGCCGGTCGGAGTCGAAACGGATGAACTCGAAGGAGAGGCCGGTGCGTTTGCTCACCTTGGCCAGCATGTCGACCGTCATGCCGGTGAGCTGGCCGTCGTGATCCAGGGCGCCATAGGGGTAGAGGTTGTCCATCAGCCACACCCTGATGGGGGGTGACTGGCGTATCCAGGCCCGCTCGGCGGCGTCATAGCGCTCGCTCGCGCTGTCATTCATGTCACGTATGGGCCCGTTCCACTGGCTGAAGATGGCATTGCGGGTCCCGTCGTCGATGGCCTCCAGGCCGCGGTTGATGAGGCCGAGCAGGGCCGGCACGCGGGCGGAGAGCGCGAAGCGAAAGTCGGCCGGTGCCAGGCTGGGTTGTGCCTCGCCGCGCAGCCTGAGGTGGTCGAAGCGCTCGCTGTTGAGATAGTGCATGGCGTGGGCGTCGCTGAGCAGTATCTCCTGGCGGCCGAAGAAGACGGCGTCGAAGGCCTCCATGTTGGAGGGGTGGGTCACCAGGGTGAGGGTGGGGTAGTAGAGCCTGAACCTCTGGGGATCAATCTGCCCCGCAACGGCGGCGACGCGCTGGCCCGGGGTCAGCAGGGGACCCTGATAGGGTTTGGGGGTCGAGAAGACCAGGGCGCTGCTGAAGTAGGGCCGGCTGAGCCGGATCCCGGAGGCCTCGGTGTCCGCCAGGGTCAGGTTGCCGAGGTTGACCAGATCGATTTCTCCCCGGCGCAGGGCGAGCAGGGCGCTCTCCTTGTCGGCGAAGCGGTGCAGTGACAGGGGTTTTTGCAGCAGATGGGCGAGGATGCCGAGGTAATCGGCGGAGATCCCCTCGAACCTGTGCCGGGAGACGATCATGCTGAAGGGGCGGTAATCCTCTGCGAGGAGCCCGACCCGCAGCTGCCTTGCCTGCCGCAACCAGCCCTGCTCGGCCTTGGACCAGCGGGGAGGGACTATCTCGGGGTCGTGACGGCTGTGCAGGGTCAAGGCCAGCGCAGGCTGGATGAACAGCAGACAGAGCAGGATCAGTGATCGATAGAGGTTCATCATGCCACCTGGAACGGGACAGCCATCCTTGCCGGGTCTGGGTCAAAGGCGGCCATTCTACCGGAAAATGGCTATAACGAGTCCCTTATTTGGCCGTAGCCAGCATGAAAGGCACAAGGATGGCGGCATGAGCCGCCATCCTTGTCCAGGGGGGGCGGGATCAGCCGAACCGGTAGGCGCCCATATAAAGGCTGCCGTAATCCCAGCTCTGGTGCAGCCTGTTCGGCCTGTCGCTTCCCGCCGCCCCGAGCGCCACGAACAGCGGGCGCAGGTGATCGTCATGGGGATGGGACTCCACGGCGCCAGGTGCCCGGGCCCGATAATCTTCCAGCGCCGCCCTGTCACCCTCATCCATGGTCTGCTCCAGCCAGTGCACGAAGGCGCTTGCCCAGCGTGGCACCGGGCTGTCGTCCGGCCCGAGCGCCCTCAGGTTGTGGGTGATGGCGCCGGAGGCGAGGATGCCTATGCCCTGGGCGCGCAGGCCCTGCAGCGCCTCCCCCAGTTGCCACAGCTGGGCCGGGGTGAAGCCAGCCGGGATGGAGAGCTGCACCAGGGGGAGTTCGCTCTGGGGATCCATCAGGGAGAGGGGCGACCAGACCCCGTGATCCAGCTCCCGGTGTACCGCAGTGGCGGGCAGGCCCGCCAGCAGCAGCTGATCGCCCACCGCCTCCTGCAGCCACTGGGGGCTCTTGGCCGGCCAGCGGATTTGATAGAGGGGCTCGGGGAAGCCGTAGAAGTCGTACATCAGGGCCGGGCTCGGCTCGACGTTGAGCTGCAGCTCGCTGCGGCTGAACCAGTGGGCCGAGATCACCACCAGTCCCCTGACGCCCTCAAGGCGCAGCTGTTTCAGGAACTGGGTGGCAGGCTGATCCCGCAGCACCAGATCCGGGGCGCCGTGGGAGATGAACCAGACGGGGGCGATAGCCATAGGGAGACTCCTATCAATGAGGCCGGCACGCAGAGCATGGCCGGGTCAGGGCAAGGGGCCACTGACGATGGGGTCATTATCTGCCCCCGATAGGAAGTTAACAATGTGGCAATATGTATAAGCACTGTTCACTATGAGTTGATAGATGAAGACGGGAGATGAGCCTAAAACAACGGGGCCAGCATCGCCATGCTGGCCCCGTTGTTCTTCATCAGCCGGTTATTGCTGGATGCCCGGCGGGCTCTCGCCTGGTGGTGGCCGAGCCAGAAGCCTTACTGAATACCCAGCAGCTCCACGTCGAAGATCAGCACCGAGCCAGGTGGAATTTTACCGGCAGCCCTGTCGCCATAGGCCAGGTTGGCGGGGATGTAGAAGCGGGTCTTCTCCCCTTCCACCATCAGCTGCACCCCTTCGGTCCAGCCCTTTATCACCTGATTGAGGCCAAACTCGATGGGCTCGCCGCGGGCGACCGAGCTGTCGAATACGGTGCCGTCCAGCAGCTTGCCCTCGTAGTGCACCTTCACCTTGCTGGTGGCGGTGGGGTGAACAGTGCCGCTGCCCTGGGTCAGCACTTCGTACTGCAGGCCGGAGGCCGTGGTGGTCACCAGGGGCTTCTCCTTGTTGCTGGCGAGGAACTCGGCGCCCTTGCGCACGTTCTCTTCGGCCAGTTTCTTGTTGTTGCTGCTGGAGTAGAGGTAGTAGGCCACCCCGGCGACGAGCAAGGCGATCAGAATGAATTTCATCGGTTTTCCTATTCCCTGAAATGCAAAGAGTGCAATGAGAACGGCATCTTATCCCAGTTGGGGAGGGAGGGCGAGTGGGACGCAGGGGGATCTGACGAGGCTGGCAGAGGATCAGGGGGCCAGGATCTGGCCCCCTGGTTTCAAGGTGGCAGCTTACTTCGCCGCCACCATCATCAGGGCGGGCAGGGCGAAGAAGAGCCCGGCCACATAGCCCAGCGCCAGCAGCTTGTTCTCGCTGCCGACCCTGGCCAGGGTCTCGGCGGCCTTGATGGGCAGCTCCCGCAGGAAAGGGACCCCGTAGATGAGCACCACGGCAAACAGGTTGAACAGCACGTGGACCAGGGCGATGGTCAGCGCCAGCTGGGCACCGGCACCGCTGATGGCGGTGGCGGCCAGCAGGGCTGTGATGGTGGTGCCTATGTTGGCCCCCAGGGTGAAGGGGTAGAGCTGACGGGTGGTGAAGACGCCGCCGCCGGCCAGGGGGATCATCAGGCTGGTGGTGGTGGAGGAGGACTGCACCATCACCGTCATCAGGGTACCGGAGGCGATGCCGGTCAGGGGGCCACGGCCCAGGGCCTTGTGCAGCAGCTCCTTGGCGCGGCCCACCATGACCCGTTGCAGCACCTTGCCGAGGCTGGTGACGCAACCCAGGATCAGCAGTATGCCGATGACGATGGTGGCGATGGCGGGGCCCTTGCCCGGCAGGAAGGCTACGACCGCGTCGATGAGATCCAGCGACGGCGAGATGAGGGGCTTCATGAAGTCCATCCCCTTCATCGACATGTCGGCGGAGCCCATCAGCAGGACTGAGATCCACTCGGCGCTTTGCTGCAGCAGGCCGAACATCAGCTCAAGGGGCAGGAAGATGAAGACCGCCAGCAGGTTGAAGAAGTCGTGTACTGTGGCGGCGGCGAAGGCGCGGCGAAACTCGCCTCTGTCCCGGATGTGGCCGAGGGAAACGATGGTGTTGGTGATGGTGGTGCCGAGGTTGGCCCCCATCACCATGGGGATGGCCATCTCCATGGGCAGGCCACCGGCCACCAGGCCGACGATCACCGAGGTGACAGTGCTGGAGGATTGCACCAGGGCGGTGGCCAGGATGCCGAGCAGCAGGGCGACGAAGGGGTTGTTGGCGAAAGCGAAGATCTGGGCCGCGCCCTCGGCGCCGCCGGAGAAGCCCTTGAAGCCGTGGGAGACGGCGCCAACGGCGACCAGGATCAGGTAGATCAGCGTGATCACCGCGAGCCAGTTGAACAGGGGGCCGGGACGGCGGGTCTGCTGGGGTGCGGAAGATGCGGTGCTGTGCATATGGCCTCTTGGGGTCGTTCTGCGTTGAAATGGACGGGCGCATTACAGCAGCGCTCCATGACAGAAATATGACAAAGTGACACTTTTATGATGTTTTGGTGACAGGGCGGCAGGGGGCGTCGCAGACAAAAAGTGTCGGAGCAAACGGCGATATGGCGCCATCCGGCACAGAGTCGGCCCCCGCCCTTGCACCGAGATCCCAGGGTTATATGCTGTCAGGCTTTCCTGTCTTCAAACTGAGGAAGTGATGATGCGTGCATGGGTTTTGTGTCTCTCTCTGGGTCTGCTGTCTGCCGGTGCGCAGGCCAGCGTGTTCAAGTCCGAGTGCAACCTCGACAAGGCGGCCAGAAACGAGGCGATGAATGCGACCCTGGGGGTCAAGGGCAACTGCGATGCGGACAAGCTGGTGCGTCAGCAGAAGGAGAAGGCCAAGGCCGAGGTGAAGAACACCACCACGGGCGTGCTGGACAAGAAGACGGCGGGCCTGAAAGAGGCAAAGCAGAACACCGGTGCGGCCCTGGACAAGCAGACCGCCGAGCTGAAACAGACTCAGGACAAGGTCAACCAGACCCGCAAGGATGTCAAAGCCGTGGCCAAGGATCCGGTCAAGGCGGCCGCCACCGCGGTGATCAACCAGGGGTGAGGGATAGTCCGGCACAGGTCTGCATGCAAGAAGGGGAGCCATGGGCTCCCCTTCTGTTTGGCTGTCGTCCGGCCGGGCTTACTGGCCGTCGGCCGTTTCCTCGTACTGACGGAAGGGGATGCGGAACACCGCCAGGCGCAGGAAGAGGTAGGTGACCCCGATCCCCGCCCAGATGAGGCCAAGCTCCAGGGAGCTCTGCTCCAGGTTGATCCAGAGCGCGCCTATGGTGGCGGCCCCCAGCAGCGGCAGCACCAGGAACAGCAGGTGCTCCTTCAGGCTCTTGTTGCGCTGCTCGCGCACCCAGAACTGGCCGATGACCGACAGGTTGACGAAGGTGAAGGCCACCAGGGCGCCGAAGTTCACCAGCGCCAGCGCCATGTCCAGATCGAAGGACACCGCGGAGAGGGCCAGGGCCCCCACCAGCAGCACGTTGATGGCCGGGGTGCGCCAGGTGGGGTGGATGTAGCCGAACACCCGCTCCGGGATCATGCGATCGCGCCCCATCACGTAGAGGATGCGCGAGACGCCGGCGTGGGCCGCCATGCCGGAGGCGAGCACGGCCGCCGTGGTGCACACCAGCACCACGCTCTGGAACAGGGTGCCGCCGACGTAGAGGGCGATCTCAGGCAGCACGGCATCCGGCTCCTTGAAGCGGGCCAGGTCCGGGAAGAAGAGCTGCAGGCTGTAGGAGACGGTGACGAAGATGATGCCGCCGATGAGCGCGGTCAGCACTATGGCACGGGGGATCACCTTGCCGGCGTTCGGGGTCTCTTCCGACAGGGAGCTCAGGCCGTCGAAGCCGAGGAAGGAGAAGCAGAGAATGGTGGCGCCGGTGAACAGCGGCAGCATGCCGGCGGACTCAACGTGGAAGGGGCGGCTGCTCAGCAGGGTGCCGGTTCCTTCGCCGTGCAGCAGTCCCCAGGCGATGAGGCCGAGGAAGGTGAGGATGATGGCAACCTGGATAAAGACGATGAAGCCATTGAGGTTGGCCACCAGCTTGATGCCGCGCAGGTTCAGGAAGGTCATCACCGTCACCAGGCCGAAGATGAAGATCCAGGGATCGACGTTCGGGAACATGGCGGTCAGATAGATCTTGGCCAGCAGTATGTTGATCATCGGCATGAACATGTAGTCGAGCAGGGAAGACCAGCCCACCATGAAGCCCACATAGGGGTGGAACACCTTCTGGGCATAGGTGTAGGCGGAGCCTGCGGACGGGAAGCGACGCACCAGGTGGCCGTAGCTGAAGGCGGTCAGCAGGATGCCGCCCAATGCCAGCAGGTAGGCGGTGGCGACCCGGCCCTCGGTGATGTCACCGACGATGGCGAAGGTGTCGAACACGGCCATGGGGGTCAGATAGGCCAGGCCCATCACCACCACCTGCCACATGCTGAGGGTTTTTTTCAGACGAACGGGTTGCTGGCTCACTCAGGCTCCCTCCTTGCACGGCAGGCAGGAGGTGGAATGGCGTGAGGCCATGGGACTGGTTTCTCGCATCCGCAGCGGATCGGTATGCAAACCACAGACGTTGGTCGCGCGGCGACCAAAGCAGGTTCCGGTGACAACCGGAGACAAAGCCAATAAGAGCCCCATGTTTTTCCTCATTGCGGCATTAGGTTCATCTGAACCTAGATATCATTTCCGGAATGGTTCCGGCCTCGAAGTAGACACTTGTTTTCAAAATGAAAAATAACCGATGTGAGGATCACATCGGTTATTCAAATCGGCGCGCATTTTGCCCCAGATGGGGGGGGATGACAAGCCAGGATCGGCATTCCCGGCAAGAGAATGCACAAGGACAGGGTTTACATCAAAAAACCGCGCCTATTCCGGGGTCGACGACAGGGGGGCCAGCCCGCTGCTGGCAAGGCTTGCCGCCTGCTGGCTCGGTAGCGAGACCCGCCAGACGGTGGTGCGCAAAAACAGGTAAATCCCGCCGATGGCGGCCCAGATCAGCCCCAGCACCAGGGAGGTCTGCTCCAGGTTGAGCCAGAGTATGGCCACAGTCCCTGCCCCGAGCAGGGGCAGCACCAGGTATTGCAGGCGATCCTGCCAGGTTTTGTTGCGCCCCTGACGCAGGTAGTAGCAGGAGATCACCGACAGATTGACCACGGTGAAGGCCACCAGGGCGCCAAAGTTGATCAGCGCCAGGGCGATCTCCAGATCGAAGCTGACGGCCGACAAGGCCAGCAGGCCCACCAGCAGTATGTTGAACACCGGGGTGCGCCACTTGGGATGGATGTAGCCGAAGGTGCGCTGGGGCAGCACCTTGTCCCGTCCCATCACGTAGAGGATGCGGGAGACCCCGGCGTGGGAGGAGAGCCCCGAGGCCAGCACCGCCACGCAGGCACAGACCAGCACCACGCTCTGGAACAGCTTGCCGCCGACGTAGAGGGCGATCTCCGGCAGCACGGCGTCCGGCGCCTTGAAGCGGGAGGCATCCGGGAAGTAGAGCTGCAGGGCATAGGCCACCACCACGAAGATGAGGCCGCCAAGCAGGGCGGTCAGGATGATGGCCCTGGGGATCACCTTGCCGGCCTCCGGGGTCTCCTCGGAGAGGGCGCTCAGGCTGTCGAAGCCGAGGAAGGAGAAGCAGAGGATGGTGGCCCCGGTCAGCAGCGGCAAGATCTCTGTGCTGCTGCTGTAGATGGGCTGCAGGCTGAGGGTGCCGAACCCTTCCCCCTGATAGACCCCATGAGCGAGCAGGCCGAGGAAGACCAGCATGATGGCCACCTGGATGAAGATGATGAGGCCGTTGAGGTTAGCCACCAGATCGATGCCGCGCAGGTTGATGGCGGTCATCAGCACCGTCATGCCGAGGATGAAGATCCAGGGCTCGACGCCGGGGAAGAGGGCGCTCAGATAGATCTTGGCCAGCAGCATGTTGATCATCGGCAGGAAGATGTAGTCGAGCAGGGAGGACCAGCCCACCATGAAGCCCACCACGGGGGAGAACTCCCGCTGGGCATAGGTGTAGGCCGAGCCCGCGATCGGGTAGTGACGCACCATCTTGCTGTAGCTGGAGGCGGTGAAGAGCACCCCGACCAGGGCCAGCAGGTAGGCGGTGGTGACATGACCCTGGGTGATGTCGGTGACGATGCCGAAGGTATCGAACACCACCATGGGGGTCATGTAGGCCAGGCCCATCACGACCACTTGCCACAGGGTCAGGGTTTGTTTCAGTCGCGCAGGGCGTGGGGCCATGGGGCCGTCTCCTAAGAATGCAGTGGTGAAGGGCCTGCCTGCCGAGCAGGGCCCCATGACAGGGTGACTGGTCACTGAGGGAGCCAAGTGCTCCTGCCATCATTTTTTGGGGGCGAGATGATACCGTATAAGCAGGCCATCCGCGATGGACGGCCTGTCGTTATCTGACGATATTGTTCGTGCCAGCGAGAAACGTGGGCACTAGCCCTGACTGGCGGCGGCCAGCGCCTGCTCCAGCAGGTCGAGTCCCTCGTCGATCAGCGCCGGGGAGGCGGTGAGGGGGGCGAGGAAGCGGATGACGTTGGCACGCACGCCGCAGGCCAGCAGCACCAGGCCCCGTTTGCCTGCCTCTGCCACCAGCCGTTTGGTGAGATCCGGGTCCGGTTTGATGGCATCGCGCCCCTTGACCAGCTCCATGGCCACCATGGCGCCGGGGCCGCGGATGTTGCCTATGCTGTCAAATCGCTCCGCCAGCTGGTGCAGGCGCGCCTTGATCTGCTCCCCCTGCACCAGGGCCTGCTGGTTCAGGCGCTCCTCCTCGATGACCTCCAGCACCGCCAGGGCGGCGGCGCAGGCGATGGGGGAGCCCGCATAGGTACCCCCCAGGCCACCTGGCTTGGCGGCGTTCATCACCTCGCTCTTGCCCACCACGGCGGAGAGCGGGAAGCCGCCGGCCAGGCTCTTGGCGAGGGTCATGATGTCCGGCTCGACGCCGCTGTATTCGGTGGCGAAGGTCTTGCCGGTGCGACAGAAACCTGTCTGGATCTCGTCGCAGATGAGCAGTATGCCGTGCTGATCGCAGATCTTGCGCAGCGCTTGCAGGAAGCTCGGGGAGGCGACATAGAAGCCACCCTCACCCTGCACCGGCTCTATGATGATGGCGGCCACCCGGGCCGGTTCGATGTCGGCGCTGAAGCAGAGATCCAGCGCCGCAAGGGCATCGGCCTCGCTCACCCCCAGGTAGTCGGCCGGGAAGGGGAGGTGATAGACCTCCCCCGGGAAGGGGCCGAAGCCGGTCTTGTAGGGCACCACCTTGCCGGTGAGCGCCATACCCATCATGGTGCGGCCGTGGAAGCCGCCCTTGAAGGCGATGGTGCCGCTGCGGCCGGTGTGGGCGCGGGCTATCTTGATGGCGTTCTCCACCGCCTCGGCACCGGTGGAGAGGAAGAGGGTACGCTTGGGGGTCGGGCCCGGCACCAGGGCGTTGAGCTTCTCGGCAAGCTTGATATAGCCCGGGTAGGGGGTGACCTGGAAGCAGGTGTGGCTGAACTTCTCGAGCTGCTCGCGCACGGCGGCGACCACCTTGGGGTGGTTGTGGCCGGTGTTGAGCACGGCGATGCCGGAGGCAAAATCGATGTAACGGTTGCCCTCCACGTCCCACAGCTCGGCGTTTTGCGCCCGGTCGATGAAGACCGGCAGCAGGGTGCCGACGCCCTGTACCACGGCCGCTTCGCGGCGCGCTTGCCACGCCTGGTTTGAATGCTGTTCTGACTGACTCATCTTTCCTCCCTGAGGGGCATGGCCCCTGATATTCCTGTGCAATCTGCTCGTCGATTGAACCGCGCACTGCCATCTGGCAGGGCGGCATGTCTGGTGCGGGGCGCGGGTGGCGTACCGCAGGGCGCCGTCGAGGCTCTCGTGAGGCCGAGCTGGCGCCCATGTCTATCTATAAAAACGATGGACGGGTGTCAGAGGCATCTTTTTCAGCGATGCCTCTGCGGGGCATGGGCATCAACGGATGCCGCCAAAGCAGAGGTATTTGGTCTCGAGGTACTCCTCCAGCCCCTCTGCCGCCCCTTCCCGACCCAGTCCCGACTCCTTGATGCCGCCAAAGGGGGCCAGCTCGGTCGAGATGATCCCCTCGTTGATGCCCACCATGCCGTATTCCAGCTGCTCGGCCACCCGCCACACCCGGGCAACGTCCCGGCCATAGAAGTAGGCGGCCAGGCCATAAGGGGTGTCGTTGGCGATGGCGATGGCCTCGGCCTCGGTCTCGAAGCGCACCAGGGGGGCGACGGGGCCGAAGATCTCTTCCTGCAGTATGGGGTTGTCCCGGGTCACGCCGGTCAGGATGGTGGGGTGGTAGAAGAGCGGGCCGGCGGGGTGGGCTTGCCCCCCCACCAGCACACTGGCCCCGGCGGCCTCGGCCTGGCTGACCAGGGAGGCGACCTTGTCGGCGGCGGCGGCATTGATGAGGGGGCCGATCTGGGTGCCTTCACCCATGCCATCCCCCACCTTGAAGGCGCGCACCGCGGCGGCCAGCTTCTCGGCGAAGGCGTCATGGACGCTGGCCTGCACCAGGATGCGGTTGGCACAGACGCAGGTCTGGCCGGCGTTGCGGTATTTGGAGGCGAGTGCCCCGGCCACGGCGGCGTCGAGGTCGGCATCGTCAAACACGATGAAGGGGGCGTTGCCACCCAGCTCCAGGGAGAGCCGCTTCATGGTATCGGCGCACTGGCGCATCAGCAGCTTGCCGATGCGGGTGGAGCCGGTGAAGGAGAGCTTGCGCACCTTGGGGTTGCGGCACAGCTCGTCGCCCACGACCGAGGCCTGATGGGAGGTGACTATGTTGATGACCCCGGCGGGAATGCCCGCCTGCTCGGCCAGGGCTGCCAGCGCCAGCGCGCACAGCGGTGTCTCGGCGGCGGGCTTGATGACGATGGTGCAACCGGCGGCCAGTGCAGGGCCGGCCTTGCGGGTGATCATGGCGATGGGGAAGTTCCAGGGGGTGATGGCGGCCACCACGCCCACCGGCTGCTTGATGGTGGCCAGGCGCCGGTCGCCGGAGAAACCGGGAATGGTGCGGCCATAGGCGCGTTTGCCCTCTTCCGCGAACCACTGGATGAAGCTGGCACCGTAGGCCACCTCGCCCTTGGCCTCGGCGAGCGGTTTGCCCTGCTCGCAGGTCATGATGCGGGCCAGTTCATCCTGGTTGGCCATGATCAGTTCGAACCAGGTGTGGAGCCGGCTGCCGCGCTCCTTGGCGGTGAGGGCGGCCCAGGCGGGCTGGGCATTGTGAGCCGCCGCTATGGCGAGCCGGGTGTCCGCCTCGCCCATGTCGGGTACCTGGGTGATGAGCTGGCCGGTCGCCGGGTTCAGGACCTCGAATCGTTGTCCGCCATGGGCCTCGCACCAGCGGCCATCTATATAGGCAAGGGACTTGATCAGGGAGAGTGCGGGTTGTGATGCTGACATAGATAGGAAGCCTCGATTGTGGGTCTGGGTGGCCAACTCATCCCGTGGTGCCACCGTATAGAATAATAAGCACCTAACGACCATAAAGTGAGCCGAAATGTTTTTCAAGTGTTAAATATATTTGAGTGAATGGTGCGGTGCATGCTAGAAATGGGGCTCTCAGGACGATTCTAGCGTTTCTCATCCGGTGAGGTGTGCAAAATAATGAACATACTTGGCTGTGCAGGATAGCGAACAGGGTGCCGGGATTGACGCATTATTTTAACCAGTCGCCACAAGGTATTCGAATGGCCATACAAGGAGGTGGGGATGCAGCAACCACAAGGCGAGGTCCAGTGGCAGACCATGACGGATAACCCCTTGTCTGACAAAGGGATGGATAAAACCATGGGGGAGCGGCTCGCCCTCTTGCGCCGTCGCCTCGGGCTCTCCCAGCGCCGGGCCGCCGAGCTGAGCGGCCTGACTCACGGCGCCATCTGCATGATAGAGCAGAACAAGGTGAGCCCCTCGGTCGCCTCGTTGCAAAAATTGCTCAGCGTCTACGAGCTGCCGCTCTCCCGCTTCTTCGCCGAGGAGGAGGCGCGGGCGCCGAGCGTGGTGATCAAGGCGGAGCAGCTCATCGAGCTGGGCAGCCAGGGGGTCTCCATGAAGCTGGTGCACAACGGCAACAATCGTCGCCAGCTCGGCTTCATGCTGGAGACCTATGCCCCGGGCACGGACACCGGAGGGCAGGTCAAGCACCTGGGGGAGGAGGTGGGCACAGTGCTGGAGGGGTCGGTCGTGCTGAGCCTGGCCGGGCAGACCTATCAGCTCAGCGCCGGAGACAGCTATGTGATCGACACCGGCGAACCCCACAGCTTCAGCAATCCGTCGGGGCAGGTCTGCCGCATCGTCAGCGCCCACACCCCCGCCAGCTTTTGACATTCAACAGCACGAACATTGGAAACGAACCGGTAAGGAAACAGGGATCATGACCGAACATGTAAAGAGTTACTACGCAGCCAGTGCCAACCCGCACGCCCCCTACCCGACGCTCACCGAGCAGCTTGAGTGCGACGTCTGTGTCATAGGGGCCGGGTATACCGGCCTCTCCAGCGCCCTGCACCTGGTGGAGAAAGGTTACAAGGTGGTGGTGCTGGAGGCGGCCAGGGTGGGGTTTGGCGCCAGCGGCCGCAACGGCGGCCAGATCGTCAACTCCTACAGCCGCGACATCGACACCATAGAAGCGAACTGCCCGCCGGATCAGGCCAGGCTGCTCGGCTCCATGTTGTTTGAGGGGGGAGACATCATCCGCGAGCGGATCCAGCGCTACAACATCCAGTGCGATCTGCAGCAGGGCGGTGTCTTTGCCGCCGAGACCCAGAAGCAGCTCCACGAGCTCAAGGCACAACATGCCCGCTGGCAGAAGTGGGGCAACGATCAGCTGGAGCTGCTCGATGCCGAAGGGGTGCGTGAGGTGGTGGCAAGCGATCGCTACGTCGGCGCCCTGCTGGACAAGCGCGGTGGTCATATCCACCCCCTCAACCTGGCGCTGGGGGAAGCGGAAGCCATCCGCACCCTGGGGGGCCGCATCTTCGAGCAATCCGCCGTCACCAGCATCACTCCGGGCCAGATTGCCCAGGTGAAGACGGCCAAGGGGGCGGTGAAGGCGCGCTTCGTGGTGGTGGCCGGCAACGCCTATCTCGGCAATCTGGTGCCGGAGCTCGCGAGCAAGAGCATGCCGTGCGGCACGCAAGTCATCGCCACCGAGGTGCTGGGGGAGGAGCGGGCTCGCGCCCTGCTGCCGCAGAACTACTGCCTGGAAGATTGCAACTACCTGCTCGACTACTACAGAACCACAGGGGATCACCGGCTGATCTACGGCGGCGGCGTTGTCTATGGGGCGCGGGATCCGGCAGACATAGAACGGCTGATCATCCCCAAGATGCTCAAGACCTTCCCGCAGCTGGCGGACGTCAAGGTGGAGTACACCTGGACCGGCAACTTCCTCTTGACCCTGTCGCGCCTGCCGCAGTTTGGCCGTATCGGTCACAACATCTACTACATGCAGGGTTACAGCGGCCACGGCGTGACCTGTACCCATCTGGCGGGCAAGCTGCTCTCGGAAGTGTTGAGTGGTCAGGCGGAGCGCTTCGATGCCTTCGCCAAGCTGCCGCACTACCCCTTCCCGGGTGGGCGGCTGTTCCGCATCCCCTTCACCGCCGCGGGGGCCGCCTGGTATACCCTGCGAGACAGGCTGGGGGTGTGACGCCCATAAACGGCATAGCGCTATGGCGTCATGACTGCCGAATGGTGAAGGGCATGGGCTTCTGGTGATTCGGCGGCCGCATTATGGAGAGTGGCAAGCCATTTCCTGCACCGCAGGAGACTGCCTACCCTGCAAGAAAAACTGGGGGGGCTCATAAACGATGATCGCACTATGGCGTCATGACTGCCGAATGGCGAGGGACCTGCGCTTTTGGTGATATGGCGGCCAAATAGGGGGAAGCCACTCCCTGTTGGGCTGAATTGCGTTGAGTGGGAGGGCGTCCCAGGCACTCCTCTCAGGGTGACTAAGCTGCCAGCAGGTGAGCGCTGGCAGCCAGAAGGCAGATGAAACGACAGGGGGAGGCATCATGCCTCCCCCTCTGCTCTGGGTGAACAACTTGAACCAGCTTTAATAGTGTGGGGTCATCGTCTGCCCGCTCAGGTTCTATCGGATCGCCGGTCTCAGAATCTATAGGGGAAGCGCAGCCCTATGCTGTAGTCGGGTGCATCCGTGGTGAGCCCTGCCGACCAGTTGACCGCCATGGAGAGCTTGTCCGTAATGGCCCAGGTTGACCCCATGCCGAAACTGGCGGCGTTGGCATCGGAGCCGGTGACCTTCTCCATGTCAAAGCCTTCGGCTCCCTGGCTGGATTCGAGGGTGATGCGCTGGTTGATGTTGAAGGAGAGGCTGAAGCGCTCGTTCAGTGCAAACGCGACCCCCAATCCATATTCATACCAGTCACCGAGCTGGATGCTGCCTGGCTGATCGCCGGGCTGGTAGGAGACATCGTCAAAGTCTTGCTTGAGGCTGTGGCCATAGTTGAGGTTGGCGAACAGGATGGCGGGGTCCATGGTCTTGACCAGGGAGAAGCCGGTGGACAGCTGCCAAAGCCCGTTGCCGGTGGCGAGATCCTTGGGGACCATCAGGTTGCCGGACTCCGAGGTCATGATCTCTATCCCGTAGGGATCCTTGCCGGTCGGCGCCTTGGCCCGCAGGTTCCAGACCAGATCCGGCCAATCTTCATCCTCGGCCAGGACTCTGTAGTAGATGGCGAGGCTGAGATCGCCGAGCCCGCCATCGCTGACGGTCTGCTCCTCAAACTCACGGCTGGAGTTCTCCTTGCCAGTGCTCTGGTAGTTGGTGTTGCGATACATATAGGGCACGGCCAGTTCCAGCTGCCAGCGATCATTGAGGGTGTAACGGGTCACCAGGTCTGCCGTCCATTGATCGGAGCGGACTCTGTCCAGATTGATTTCGCCAAGGAAGATGGCGTCCAGGGCAAGAAAACCGCGCAGGGCGAGATCCTTGCGATTGTAGTGCTGATAAGAGAGGCCGAAGTCGAGGGTCAAGGCACGATCGAATACGTTGTGCTGCTCGATCATCAGGTCTTCGGTACTGCGACCGACTTCGGGGGCCCGGCGAGCCGGGTCAGGTTGGGAGGGGGCCGCGGCGGCAGCCCCTTCTGCGGCGACTGTGGTCGCACCGGTGGCCTTGACGGCCTCCAGGCGGGCCTGTAACTGATGGAGTGCCTGATTTTGCTGGATCAATTGCTGACGCAGCTGATCAAGCTGTTGTTGTAGGGCCTCTTCCTCTGCGGTCGCGCCCCAGCAGGCGAAAGGGGTCAGTGCAATCAACAGCACGGTAGACTGTTTCATCGAGATACGTCCTTGTTGTTTATTATCCTTTTTATAGTTCAGTCCATGGGATTCATCTGTTCTCAGCGAGAAAGCCAGATCCTGGTCTGATTGAGGGTCTGCAAACCGTCACCCCTGACTCTATTGAGCTGCAGCAGACCTCGACTGAAATCGGTTCCTCTCAGACTCTGTTCCAATCGGACTCGTCCATCGGACGAGTTTAGTTGCAGCCCGGCATAATTGCCTGAAACTCGGTAACTGGCAGTACCAAGGTTCCCCTGATGCTCGTAATTGCCCGCGGAGACGATCTGTCCCGTCATTTCGGGGGCCGTCAGTGTAATCCCCGCCTGGTTCACGGAGCTGTTGCCGCTCCCCTCCAGCTGCACGACTTGCACCAAGCCCGCGCCTTGTACGGGGGCACTCTGAGGCGTCGTTGTTACTGTCTTGACCTCATCCTTGATGCGTACATCCAGTTTGGGTTTATTTTGCACCACGCTCAGGGCCAGGTTCATGGCGGCAGTTTGCTGGGCCTGGGCAGTCGTCAGGGTTGAAATGAACTCGATGCCGAAATAGCTGATCCCGTGGGTACTGACATAGCGACCGCGTAAATGGGCCAGCTCTCCATCGGCCAGTTCAGGAGCAAAATGGTCTGACAGCAGTGCCAGAGGATCCGAATCGGCCAGCAGTGGGCAGGCAAAGCCACCCAGACTGCAGATGAGGCATATGGCGGGTCGGGTATTCATGATGACCTCACATTAGCTCTTTGTGCTGAAAACCAAATTCCAGCAAGGATGTTTCATTGACGGGGGCGAACAGCCCATCTTTTCCTCTGGCAGAGAGTGGAGGAGAAGGATTGGCCAGAGGCGCATCCGGGCGATAACCGGCACCAATAACGGCGAGCAGTATGCCGTTCCAGCTTTCCTTGAACTCCTGGAACGTAATGACACGATTTCCGAGGGCCGGATCTGCCAGATAGACACGGTCGTGGCGATCGATGGCACGCAGCACGGCAAAGTGCTGATAGCCGCGAATATTGAGCAGCACTATGGTGGGTACTCTCACCTGCCGCAATTTTTCATCTCCCAGGCGATACCCTCTGACGCGCATGCCGAGCATTTGCAAATATTGCTTCATGTCGAGCATGGAGAAGCCATAGCGTTTGACCTGTTCCGGGTCTGTCATGGCCAACATGCCATCCATCACCCAGCGTTCATTCGTTGTATGGCCGTAGGAGTAGCGCAGTATGGTTGCGACGGCGGCAGCCCCACAGCTGAAATCTGTCTGTTGGCGCTCGATATTGGCATAACGGCGCTCCAGAATGCTCTGTACCGGTTTGTTGAGATCCCCCAGTGCCGGAAGATGTTCTCCCAATGGCATATTGGCCGACCAGGCCGCAGGGCAGAATAACAACAACAGTAGCCAGCGCATTGAGACCTCCATGTCCTGAAAAAAGGGGGCGCAAAGGCCCCCTCTGAAGTGCATTACTTGGCAAAACCTGCGGCCAGCGAGAGGTTGTTCGCTTGCAGATTGTTGGTGCCCGACGACACGTTCACCCCGATGTTGCCCACGGCACCGTTGAAGGCGCCGCCATCGATGGTTGCCCGGTTGAAGGTTTCGCGGCTGGTGTAGGTATTGACCACGGGGATGAAGCCAGTTGCATAGCCACTGAGCTTGATATCACCCTCTTCCTCGAACTTGAACTTGGAGTCCTTGCTGCCATTATCGTCCTGATTGTCATAGTCGATGTGGCCCCAGAGACTGCCGCCATTGGGATGATCACCATCTTTCCAGATTTCCGGATAGACGTTGTTGGTCTGCTTGCTCGTCCCTTCGTACTCACCCTCGGCTTTGAGCTTCAGGAAGATGGGGTTGTAGTCCACGGTCTTGGTGGCACTCAGGCTCTTGTTCTCGGTCATGTTCTTGGACACGCTCTGGCTGTTTGCCACTGTGGCCACGGCCATGTTGCCGGTGGACACCGAGGCTGCCATGTTGTTGGCCTGGACGTTACCCGAGCCAGATGTCACGTTGGCACCTATGTTGCCCGCGGCATTCTGGAATGCCCCGTCGCCGATCCCGGCCTTGTTCTGATGACCGTGGTTGGTAGTCCAGTTTTGGCTGGCACTTTGGGTGGAGAAGATCTCGGCATCCGAAGAGCCACCGGGCATGCCTTGTTGTTGGCCGCGGCCCATGATGAACTCGGCATCGACTTCGTCATAGGCTGCTAGGGAAGCGCTGTTGCCTTGTACGTTGGAGTCACCGGCTGCTACGTTGGCGCCGACGTTACCGGATGCACCCTCGAAGGAGCCGTCAATCTTGCTCGTGTTCTCCGTTCTTGTGTTGGCAGTGCCGATCATGGAGCTGGATTGCTGGTTGTCCACCACCGCCATGCCGAGTTTGTTGACATTGATGTAGCCGCCGATGCGAACGTCGCCTTCGTACTCCACATCGACCTCTGCCTTGACCTTCTTGGTCAAGGTTGCCCCTGTCTCATCCCTGTCACCGCGGTAATCGGCGGAGGCGGTGCCCGACATGGCCATGACAACCGCAGCGGCTAATGAGCTATAAATAAGTCCACGCATAATGAGTCTCTCCATTGAACTTTCTGTGGAAGATTTGCCCATCGGCTGAATCTACGCCCCCGGACTCGGCTTCCGATCCCTGCGACATCATGGGGATGTCGTTACTGCGCCAGCCAGAGGCAGGGAGACCATGTTAACTGCCTGGTTTCCCTGTCCCGTGACCTGGTTCACCTGGATGACGCCTTTGCTGCCCGTCAGGGCGTTGTCGTCCAGATAGATACTGGTGGTTGTGTTGGAGGGCACCTTGCCCGCAGGTGTCTTTGCAACACTGGTGCTGAGGTTGATGTCGGTCACCACGCCGATGCCGCTGTCATCCAGCGACAAGGCGAAGGCATTCAGCTGTTGGTTGGCCTCACCGGCACCCTGATTGATCCCGACCAGCCCCTGGCTCTGGCTCAGCGCCGAGCCCAGAATGGCCACGCTCTGGTTGCCATTGAGATTGGTAGTGGATTGATTCTGCTGACTAAACTGAACGATGGCCGGCCCTGATAGCGCTATGGCGGCGAGGTTGCCCTGCTGGTTGTTATTACCGGCGACCATATTGACACCCATGGCGCCACGAATATTGCTGAGGGCTTGCGAGCCGAGATCAACACGATTCTCTGCTTGTGACTGTTGTGCGAATACGGAAAGGGAAATAATTGCCAGTGCAATATATGTTTTCATGCTCTGTCTCCATATGCCAGGAGGGCTTATTAGAGAGAGCAATGAATGTGCCAGTTGGTAACTTGTTGATATATATTGTTTTTGTATTTGAGTTATTTGTGTTTAAGTCTCAGTTTTGATAATGAACTTTTATATGATTCATCAACACATTGTTTATCAATGACTTTATTGTTTCTCACCGTTAATTTTGCTGTCTCATTATTGTGGTGTCATCAGTCTAAATGCGGGATGGTTTATAGTTATCATCGTCTGGTTATCTTGAGTTGGTGTCATTTGACGATCGCCATGCCCTTTCCAGATGAAAGAGTGAGCCTCAAAGAGCAATGGTCAGACTCTCTCGTGCAGAGGCTATAACAAGGAGTTTTCCCTATGACAGAAACGGCATTGTTACTCATCAATTCATGTGCCGTGCTGGAAAGCCTGCTGATAAAAGGCGAGTGGCAAGTGGAGCAGGCGAGTTCCCTGGCGGTGGCAGAACAGAAATTGCAGGAAAAGGCGTATCCCCTGGTGCTGGTGGCCATCAAGCCGGAGCAGCATGACGCCTTGTATTCCCTGATTGGCCAATACTCCAGCAGCCTGTGGATTGGCCTGATCGAGCGTGATTGCCTGGCCAGCGAAGCCCTGCGCAACCTGCTTGCAGCCTGTTTCCATGATTTCCACACCTTCCCGCTCGATCAGGAAAGACTCTCCCACAGCCTGGGTCATGCGCTGGGAATGGCGCAGCTCATCCGGCGCCATCGACCCAAGATGCCGGCTCAGCTGCGCTTCATCCAGGGGGAGAGCAGCGCCATTCGTCAGTTGCGCGAGCAGATCATGCGGCTGCAACATTGTCGCCTGCCCGTGCTGGTGACCGGACCCAGCGGAACCGGCAAGGAGCTGGTGGCTCGTGAGCTGCACTACAGCACCTTCGGTGAAGACAGTCCTTTTGTGGCCGTCAACTGCGGCGCCATGCCCCATCAGCTGATCCAGTCCGAGCTGTTCGGCCACGTCAAGGGGGCCTTCACCGGTGCCCAGAGCCGCAAGATAGGCAAGATTGAGGCGGCCGATGGCGGCACCCTGTTCCTCGACGAGATCGGGGAGTTGCCACTGGAGGACCAGGCGACCCTGCTGCGCTTCTTGCAGGAACAGAGCATAGAGGCCGTGGGCAGTCATCTGACCCGGACTGTGGATGTGAGGGTCATCGCAGCCACCAATATCGACGTGGAGCAGGCGGTGGCCAGCGGCGGATTTCGCATGGACCTCTACTATCGGCTCAATGTGGTACGGCTGCGCACCCCTGCCTTGTGCGAACGGGCCGAGGATATCCAGCTGCTTGCCGACGATATACTGGCAGAAGTGCGGGGAGGGCGGATGCTGAGCTTTACCCACAAGGCGCGTCAGGCCATGCAATCCTATGGCTGGCCTGGCAATGTCAGGGAGCTGCGCAACCGGGTGCAACGGGCTGCAGTCATGTGTTCGGGCCCCTTCATCGAGGCCGATGACATGGAGCTGACCAACATGGATTCCCTGTTGCTCGATGGCTCGCTCAAAGCCGTGCGTGAGGCAGCAGAGCGCCAGGCGCTGCAACGGACGCTGGCCCGTTTCCCGGATCAGCTGGAGGAGGTGGCGCGCACCCTGGACATCTCGCGCGCCACCCTCTACCGTCTGCTGGACAAGCACGACCTGCTGTAGTCCTCGTCATTGCGTGCATGGCGGCTCTTGCTCCATGCCGTTCGGTGCCAAACCCCGGGCAACAGGCCCGGGTTTTTATTTGTGCAAATGTGCACAACCCGGCCGGGCGGCGGATGCGTTCGAGGGGGTCGTCAGGAGGCGTGCGTTGCCAGCTGGCACAGACGGCGCGCCGCCTCCTCTTCACTTTGGACCACCTGATGGACGCCGCGGATCAGCAGGTGATGCACCTCTTCCGCCTGGTGACCACAGGCGGCAATGCGCAGCAGGTCTCCCTGTTCACGGGCTCTCGCAGCAATTTCTCCGGCCAGCAGGCTGTCATCCAGGGTGATGAGCAACCAGCTGGCATCGGGGAGCGCCACCGAGAGCAGGTCGTTCTGGATGGGGTGGCCTGCGAGGCAGGTGATCCCCTGAGCGCGCCAGGGTTCCAGCAACTGCTCATCCGGATCTATCACCACCATCTCCCTTCCTTGCTCATGCAACTGCCGAATCAAATGGCTGCCGATGGCGTCGGCCCCGACCACCACCACATGACCCTGCAGGGGACAGAGGGAAGTACCGGTCTCGACCTGGGGCTCAGGCTTGCTTCTTAGCCAGCTCTCGACCTGGTTGAACACCAGTGGATTGAGCATGATGGAGAAGCAGGCGCCCACCAGCACCAGATCGCGCGCCACATCGGGCACCAAGCCGAGCATGGCACCCAGCCCCATCAGGATGAAGGAGAACTCCCCCACCTGGGCCAGGCTGGCCGAGATGGTCAGTGCCGTGCGCACGCTGTGGCCAAACAGGCGCACTATGGCGAAGGCCGCCACCGACTTGCCGATGACAATGACAAAGAGGGTTGCCAGCACCGCCATCGGCTCGCGCAGCAAGATGGTGGGGTCAAACAGCATGCCCACAGAGACGAAGAAGAGCACGGCGAAGGCATCCTGCAGTGGCAGGGTATCGTTGGCAGCCTTGTGGCTGAGGTGGGAGCTGTTCATCACTACCCCGGCGAAGAAGGCGCCGAGGGCGAAGGAGACACCGAACAGCTTGACCGCCCCGAAGGCGATACCCAGGGAGCAGGAGAGCACGGCCAGGGTAAAGAGTTCGCGGGAGCCGGTGGCGGCGGTGCGGGCCAGCATCCAGGGGATGAGGCGGCGGCCCCCTATGGTCATCAGTGCGATGAAGGCGGCCACCTTGGCCAGGGTGAAGCCCAGATCCCGGAGTACATGGGCCAGGGTCAGGGCCTCGCCTCCGGTCTGCAGGTTCGCCAGTATGGGGAGCAGCACCAGGGCCAGCACCATCACCAGATCCTCGACGATGAGCCAGCCGATGGCGATGCGCCCCTCCTTGGTATCCAGTTGCCCCCGGCTCTCCAGCGCCCGCAGCAGCACCACTGTGCTGGCGGTGGAGAGTGCCAGCCCGAACACCAGGCCGGCGGTGATGCTCCAGCCGAGCAACTGGGAGAGGCCGAGCCCGAGCAGGGTCGCCAGGGTGATCTGCACTATGGCGCCCGGGATGGCGATGTGTTTGACCGAGAGCAGATCTTTCAGGGAGAAGTGCAGGCCGACGCCAAACATCAACAGAATGACGCCGATCTCCGCCAATTCGGGGGCGAGTCTCAAATCGGCCACATAGCCGGGGGTGAATGGGCCGCATACGACCCCGGCTGCCAGATAACCCACCATGGGGGAGATGCGCAGGCGTTGAGCCAGCATGCCAAAAAGATAGGCGAGCACGAAGCCGCCAACCAGGGTTGTGATCAGGGGGAGTGAATGGTCCATGTCGTCACCTCGCTAATGGCAGTCAGGGGCTACCAGATCACCAGGAGGCGAAGAGGGCAGCTGTCAATGAGCAGGGGGCGAAAGAGACAGAAGTTGGCCGCATCAAGCACAATATCTTGGAGGCAACAGATGCCGTTTCCATTGAAAAGTAATGTATTTTTACTGCTCGAGCAACACTTATCCAAGTTTCAGATCTAATTTGACTTCAAGCTCATATAAAACATTGTTTTGTGAGTGGTTAAAAAGTCTTTTCCGGTAAATATTGGCAGGAGTAATCAATCCTTGATGGGTTTTTGGCTCGCCGGGGAGCCAAGATGACGGAGGCGGCCTCCTGGCCGCCTCCGTTGATGCGCACCAAGGATTACTCGCCCCTGGCAACCCCCTCCCGCCTCGGGTCTGCGGCGCCAAACCAGCCACCGGCATTGCGTTGCACCCCCTGCAAGCCCGAAGTCTGCTCGCTGAGCACTATCTCGTGTCCCCTGGCCTTGAGCCCCTGGATAACGGACTCGGGCGTGCGTCCCTGCTCCAGCTCGGTGGGGCCGTTGCGGCTGCCGAAGTTGGGCAGGTCGATGGCCTGCTGCAGGTTCAGCCCCCAGTCCTGGGTGCCGAGCAGCGTCTTGCCCACGTAGTTGATGATGGCCGAGCCACCGGGGGAGCCCAGGCTCATCTCCAGCTGCTTGCTCTGCTTGTCGAACACCAGCAGGGGCGACATGGAGGAGCGCGGGCGCTTGCCGGGCTCGACCCGGTTGGCCACCGGCAGACCGGCGGCATCCACCGAGGTGAAGGAGAAGTCGGTGAGCTGGTTGTTGAGCAGGTAGCCGTTGACCATCAGCCGGGAGCCGAAGCCGTCCTCGATGGAGCTGGTCATGGAGACCGCCATGCCGTCCCCATCCACTATGGAGACGTGGCTGGTGGAGGGCAGCTCAGGGGTGGCGTCCTTGCCCATGGTCAGCGCCAGTGGCGGCGTGCCCGGTTGGGCGACGCCCATGGACTTGGCACCGATGAGCCGGCCCCGCTCGGCGAGATAGCCCTTGTCCAGCATGCCGCGCACCGGCACCTCGACGAAGTCGCCGTCGGCCACGTACTGGTTGCGATCGGCGAAGGCGAGTCGCGCCGCCTCGCTGTAAAGGTGGATCGCCTCGCTTGAGGCGGCCAGCCGGCCGTCCGCCCCCTGTACCGGCCTGAGGGCCGCCATGTCGCGGCTCTCCAGCATGCCGAAGATCTGGCCGAGGGCCAGGGTGCCCGAGGAGGGCGTCGGGAAGCCGCACACCTCGCTCTGGCGATAGTCAAAGCAGAGGCCGTCCCGCAGCCTGGCGCTGTAGCTGGCCAGATCCGCGGCGCTCAGCACCCCGGGGTTGGTGGGATGGGCGTGGACTTTGGCCACCATGGCCTCGGCGATGGGCCCTCGATAGAAGGCATCGGCGCCATCCCGTGCCAGCGTCCTGAGTACCCCGGCCAGTGCCGGGTTGGTGAGGCGGGTGCCCGCCGCCCTGGGGCTGCCATCCGCCTGATAGAAGTAAGCCCTGGCCTCGGGGTCTTTGGCCAGATAGGGATCCTTGGCGAGCAGGGTGGCGAGGCGGGGGCTTATCACAAAGCCCTGCTCTGCCAGGGCGATGGCGGGCTCGAACAGGCTGGCCCAGGGCAGCTTGCCATAGCGGGCGTGGGCCAGCGCCAGGGCGCGTACAGTACCGGGGGCGCCGACCGAGCGACCGCCCACCACACCGTCATAGAACGCCATCGGCTTGCCGTCCTTCATGAACAGCTGATCCGTGGCCGCTGCCGGTGCCGTCTCCCGGCCATCCACGGCCGCCACCTGCTTGCCATCCCACACCAGCATGAGGGAGCCGCCGCCGATCCCGGAAGATTGCGGCTCCACCAGAGTCAATACCAGCTGGACGGCGATGGCCGCATCGACGGCGCTGCCGCCCGCCTTGACGATCTGGTAACCCGCATCCGCCGCCAGCGGGTTGGCCGCGGCCACCATGAAGTCGCGCCCCTGCCAGCCCGGCTTGTCGGTCCAGCCGCTGGCCGCCTCGGGGGCTGTCAGGGTCTGGGGAGGGGGGACATAATGAAAGGCACTCTGGGGGGCGCAGCCGGTGAGCAGGCCGAAGGCCACCAGCAGGGCGAGGGGTTTGAGGGACATGACAGGCTCCTTGTCGGTTTATTGTACAGTCATCGGAATGTGGCACAGTTGGAGCCCGATTGAAAGATTGTCTTTATACTCATATGGTTACAAAAATCTCAAGGAGGGCCCAGGATGCACAAGGAACGACTGGTGAGGCGTTGCGTGACGGGGCTGCTCTGCCTGCTGCTGGCCGCCTGCGGCGAGCCGGGGTTCAGACCCCTGGGGGCGGGGGAGACCATACTGGCCTTTGGTGACAGCCTGACCGAAGGGCGCGGTGCCAGCCCGGCCCAGAGCTACCCCAGCGTACTGGCGAGCTTGAGTGGTCACCCCGTCATCAATGCCGGGGTGTCGGGGGAACTGAGCCAGGCGGGCAGGGCCCGCTTGCCGGCGCTGCTGGCCGAGCACAGGCCCGCCCTGGTGATCTTGCTGGAGGGAGGCAACGACATGCTGCGCGGCAGCGGCGAGGTGGCGCTCAAGGCCAATCTCGCCGCCATGATAGAGGCGGTGCAGGGCAGCGGTGCCCAGGTGCTGCTGGTGGCCGTGCCCCGCAAGTCCCTGTTTGCCGATGGTGCGCCGCTATACGGGGAACTGGCAGAGCAGTATGGGCTGGTGCTGGACGAGGAGAGCATTGGCGAGCTGCTGCGCAGCCGCGAGTTCAAGTCCGACGCGGTGCATCTCAATGGGGCGGGTTATCGCGCCCTGGCCGAGCGGCTATACCGGCTTTTGCAGGAGCGCGGCGCGTTCTGAAGCGGGTGCTCCTGCCGTGTCGGCGGGGCTACCCGGGATCAAAAAAAACCGCCGAGGCGGTTTTTTTTACAGGCAAGGGACAACTCAGAGGGACTGCTCTTCGCCACCCAGGGCGGCAAACAGCGCCGGGATGAACTGGGCCAGCTCGGCGGTCACCAGGGCAAAGTCCGCATCCAGGCGGGCGGCGGGATCCTCGCTGGTCACGTCGTCGTTCTGCTCGCGCAGCTCTTCGCTGAACTTGAGGCGCTTGATGGAGAGATCGTCCCCCAGCACGAAGCTCAGGGTCTCGCCCCAGTTCAGGGCCAGCTTGGTCACCAGCTTGTCGTTGGCCAGGTGATTCTTGATCTCGTCGCTCATCAGATCCTGCTGCTTGCAGCGGATGATGCCGCCGTGTTCCATGGCACTGCGCAGCTCGGCCTCGTCTTCCAGGGTGAAGCTGGCGGGCAGATTGCCCTCGTTCAGCCACTCGGTCATGGTGATCTCGGGCGGGTTCTTGAGGGCCACCGGCACCACGGGCAGGGTGCCTATGCTCTTGCGCAGCAGCGCCAGCAGATCGTCCGCCTTCTTGGCGGAGCCGGCGTCCACCACCATCAGGTTGTCGGCCGGATTGATCCAGGCGAAGGTCTGGCTGGTGCGGCTGAAGGCGCGGGGCAGCAGGGTGTGGAGTATCTCCTCCTTGAGGGCCTCCTTCTCCTTCTTCTTGAGGGCGCGGCCCTGCTCGAATTCGATCGCTTCCACCTTCTCCGCCAGCATCTCCTTGACCACTGTGCCCGGCAGCATCTTCTCTTCCTTGCGGGCGCAGAGCAGGATATGGCCAGAGGCGCTGTGAGTCAGGGTGGAGCCGAATTTACCGAGGGGCTTGACCCACCCGAACCGGGAGATGTCCTGACTGCCGCACGGGGTGAAGGCACAGGCCTCGAGCTGGGTTTCCAGCTGATCCACGGTCAGGTCAAAGGGGCGGGTAAAGCGATAAATCTGCAGGTTTTTAAACCACATGGCGTCCTCGGTCTCATAGATTGTCCGGCGGGCATTGTACTAGAGAGGCGCTTTGTGATCAGCCAATCATTCTCGCTAAATAAAGGGCGATCGACTTCACATGGCCTCATCTTGACCGCCCGTCTTGTCATCGAACTCCCCTAGACTGCGAGTGTTCAAATTGTTAACAAGGATGCGAATATGTTGAGAGCGAGCCGGCCGGAAGACATGGAAGAGATCGTCGAGATCTGGCTGCTGGCATCCTTGCAGGCCCATGATTTCGTTGACGCTTCCTGCTGGTGGCAGGCTCAGGAGGAGCTGCGTACCCGCTACCTCGACCACGCCCGCATCTGGGTGTTTGAAGAGCGCGGGGAGTTGCTCGGTTTCATGGCCCTGGTGGATGACTACCTGGCGGCTCTCTTCGTGCGACCCGACCGCCAGGGGCGCGGGGTTGGCCATGCCCTGCTGCAGGAGGCCAAGCAGCAAGAGGGGGCGCTCCATACCCGGGTCTTCGTGGAAAACGAGCCGGCGGTACGCTTCTATTGCCGCCACGGGTTCAGGATAGGGGGTGAGGTCTCGGATCCCCTGACCGGTCATCCCCAGTACCAGATGCATTTCCAAGCCGTCTGAATCTGACGTCACCGGCCTGTTTTGCTTGAAAAAAGAGGGGCGTATCCTCATCTTGTCCTCATCGGGTACCACTGGCACCCCCCCTCTTATCTTTCGAGCCGTTTTTCATGAAGATCCTGCACACAGCCGACTGGCACCTTGGCCATCAACTCCATGGTCATGAGCGCCGCTTCGAACACGATGCCTTTCTCGACTGGCTGACCGACACCATCAAGACGCGGCAGATCGACGCCCTGCTGGTAGCAGGGGATCTGTTCGATACCGCAAATCCTCCCGCCAGCGCCTGGCAGCAGCTCTATCGATTCCTGGCCAGGCTGCGCGCCGAGATGCCCCGCCTCAACATGGTGCTGATCGGTGGCAACCACGACTCTCCCTCCAAGCTGGACGCTCCCCACGAGCTGTTGCGGGCCTTCGACCTGCATCTGGTGGGCAGCATCAGCCGGGACGGGGAGGGCAAGCTCGAAACCGATCGCCTGCTGGTGCCGCTGCAAGAGAGGGAGGGCAAGGTTGCCGCCTGGTGCGCCGCCGTGCCTTTTCTTCGCAGCAGCGACCTGCGGGTGGAGCCGCTCGAAGAGGGGCAGGATCGGCTGATCGAAGGAGTTCGCCAGATCTACCGGGAAGTACTGGCGCAAGGCCGCGCGCGCTGCGAGCCCGGTCAGGCCCTGATCGCCATGGGCCACGCCTACCTGGCCGCGGGTCAGCTCTCCGAGCTCTCCGAGCGGCGGGTGCTCGGCGGCAATCAGCACGCCCTGCCCGCCGACATCTTCGCCACCGCCGACTACACCGCCCTTGGCCACCTCCATCTGGCCCAGAGCCCGGCCGAGGGGGTGCACTACAGCGGCTCGCCGCTGCCGCTCTCGCTCGCCGAGGCCAACTACAACCACCAGGTGCTGGAGGTCAGGTTTGAGGGGGGCAAGCTGGCGGGGCTGGAGCGGATCCCTGTGCCCCGCGCGGTGGAGATGATCCGCCTGCCCCAGGGCACCCTGGAAGAGGCGCTCACCGCCATAGAGGGGCTCTCCCTGCCCGACTGTCCCCAGGAGGCGCAGCCCTTCCTCGAGGTGAGGCTGCTGCTGCCTAAGCCCGAGGCCCGCATCCGCGAGCGCATTCTGGCGGCCATGGCGGGCAAACCGGTACGCCTCGCCCGCATCAGCACCCAGTATCAGGGCTCGGGGGAAGGGCTGGCCGATGGCCGCGAGCGGCGCAGGCTGGATGAGCTCTCCCCCACAGAGGTGTTCCGTCTCTGCTATCAGCGGCAGTTCGAGGGGGAGCCGGCGGCCGAGCTGGTCGCCTCGTTTGAAGAGATCCTGGAGCAGGTGAAGGAGTCCAACTCATGAAAATCTTGTTGCTCTCCGGTGAGGGCAAGGCCCGAGCAAGCCGCCCCGAGCATAAAGAGATGCGGATGAAGGAGTGCCATTCATGAAAATCTTGTCTCTTGCAGGGGAGAACCTGGCCAGCCTGACCGGGGCTTTCACCATCGACTTTACCAAGGGGGCGCTGGGCGCCGCCGGGCTCTTTGCCATCACCGGCAACACGGGCGCGGGCAAGAGCACATTGCTCGACGCCATCTGTCTCGCCCTCTATGACGAGATGCCGCGCTTTATCGCCAATCGCAAGCACGTGGCCGAAGTGGGCAGGGCGGATGACGAAGAGAAGCTCAAGGCCAACGACGTGCGCGGCATTCTCAGTCGCGGGCACGCCAGCGGCTGTGCCGAGGTGCAGTTCCGCGGCTGTGACGGCCGCATCTGGCTGGCGCGCTGGGCGGTGCGGCGGGCCCGCAATCGCTCGGAGGGGCGCTTCCAGGCCCAGGAGCGCAGCCTGACCGACGTCGAGTCGGGGCAGGTCTTTTCCGGCAGCAAGCGGGAGCTGCAGGATCGCATCGACGAGCTGGTGGGCCTCTCCTGGGAGCAGTTCCGCCGCGCAGTGATACTGCCGCAAGGGGAGTTCGCCGCCTTCCTCAAGTCGAGCGCCGATGAGCGCTCCGCCCTGCTCGAGCGGATGACGGGCACCGAGCTCTACTCCGCCATCTCCATCCAGACCCATGAGCGGGCACGGGCCGAGCAGCAGGCGCTGGCGACCATACAGCAGCGGCTCGGCGACGTGGTCCTGATGGACGACGAGACACGCGAGCACTGGGTCGCCCGGCAGCTGAGCCTCTCCACCAGCCTCAAGCACGAACAGCAGCAGCGTCAGCTGTTGCAGGACTTGCGGGATCTCAACGGCCGGATTGCCGCCCAGTTGCAGGCCTGCCGGGAGGGGCAGGAGGAGCTGGCCGCCGCCGAGGCTGCCCATGGCGAGGCGGCGCCTGGGCGGGAAGAGTTTGCCCGCGCCGAGCAGGCCCAGGTGGCCCGCGCCGATCACGATGAACTGGCCCGCCTCACCCTGGAGGTGCAGCAGCAGGAGCTGCAGATAGGCCAGCTTGCGCCTCAGTTGGAGCAAGTTGAACCTGTGTTGCAGCAGGCCGCGCTGCGCGAGCAGCAACTGCTGGCCGACAAGATTGCCGCCGAGCGGGAGTGGGGCGCCCTGCAACCCGAGCTCAAGCGGGCGCAGGAGCTCGATACCCGGCTCAAGGAGAAGAGCCAGCAGTTGCAGGAGACCCGGCAGCAGGGGACCCAGGCACGGGCCCTGCAACTGGCGCTGCAGCAGGAGTGGCAGCAGCAGGCGAGTCGGGTCGAGGCCCTGACGGTGCGCCGTCAGCAGTGGGCTCTCTGGCTCGAGGAGCGCAAGGCCCTGGCCCCGCTGGCGCGCCAGTGGCAGCCTTTGCTTGCGGCCATCCAGGACTGGGCGGCGGACAGGGAGTTGTTGCAACGGGTGCTGCAAAGCCGTGAGCACAAGGGCCATGCCCTGCGGGATCTTGCCAGCCGGCTGGCGCTGGGGCAGCAGGAGCGCGACTACTGGCAGCAGGAGCGCACCCGATTGCAACAGCAGCACGATGAGCTGCAGGCGCAGGAGTGGGACACCGAGGTCGCCAGGGCGCAGGAGCAGCGCCAGGCCCAGACCGAGCAACTGGCCCGGGTTCGCCAACTGCTGGAGCTGGCCCAGTCGGGCCGCAACCACAGCGAACAGCAGGAGCGCTTGCTGCAGGAGATGGCGCTGCTCGAGCAGCATCTTGCCCGGCTGAGAACCCAGCATGAGGAGCTGGCTCCGGCGCTGGCGCGGCTCGCTACCCAGCGCGGCGAGGCGCGCCATGCCCTGGAGCAGGCCCGTGCAGTTGCCAGTTTCGAGCAGTACCGCCATGTGTTGAGCGATGGCACCCCCTGCCCGCTCTGCGGCGCCGAGGAGCATCCCTACACCCGGAGCCAGCCCCAGGTGGCCGGCATACTGGCGCAACTGGCCGAGCGTGTCCGCCAGCTGGATCTGGAGTGGGAGCAGCTCAACCATCAGCATATTCAGGGGGAGAGCGAGCGGGTCGAGCTGGCGCGTCAGCTGGTCGCCCGTCAGCAGCATCAACCCGAGCTGGAGGCGCGATCCGAGCAGATGGTCCAGCGCTGGCTGCAACTGGGAGGGGATGCCCTGCTGGGGCAGGGGCTGCCCTTGCGGCAAAGCCCGGCGCAGTGGACCGAGCTGCTGGCTCGCCTGCTGGCGCAGGGGGAGGCTCTGGAGTCGGATCTCGTGGCCGGGCAGCGGAAACTGCAGCAGGCCCAGCAGGGGCAGCAGAGGCTGCTGGGGCTGCGCAGCCAGCTGACCGAGCTGACCGCCCGCCATCAGCAGTTTGAGCAGCAGTGGCAGGATGCCGAGCGGCAGAAGATTGAGTGGGAGGCCGAGCTGAAGGCGCTGGCCGAGCAGGAGGCGTCACTGCGCCAGCGCCTGGCACTGGGGGAGGCTCGCCTCGATGAACAGATGGGGGCGGAGCCCTGGCGCCAGTGGCTCGGCAGCCGGCAATGGCAGGAGTGGCAGCAGACCTGCGAGGAGTATCTGCGCGGACAGAGCGAATGGGAGCAGCTAGGGGGCGAGCTGGCCACTCTGACCCCGGCCCTGAGCGCCCAGGAGGCGCGGGTGCAGAGCCAGAACGAGCTGTTGCAAAAGCTGGAGCGCGACTACAAGGAGCATGAGCAGCAGCGTCAGGGACTGCTCGCCAGCCGGGAAGCCTGCCTCGGAGGCCGTGCCATCGCCCTGGTCGAGCAGGAGTGGCAGCAGCGGCTGCAACTGGCGGCCAGTCAGCTCGAGGAGGCGGTGACCGCTCTGCGGGTCGCCCGGGAGAAGCAGACCGAGCTCAAGGCCAGGTTGACCCATCTCGAGCAGGACAGGCAGGTGAGCAGCCGTCGTCGCCGCGATGCGCTGGGGAGCTGGGCGGCCCATGCCGGCACCCTCGGCATCGCCGAATATGATCTGCGTCGACTGCTGGCCATCACGGCGGATGAGCTCAGGGCTCGCCGCACCGCCTTGCAGCGTCTGGACGATGCCCTGGCCGAAGCCCGCACCCGGCTGACCGAGCGTCAGCGGGCGCTGGCTCAGGAGGAGGCCAAGCTGGCGCGCTATCGGGAGCATCATGGGGAGCTGGCGGCCCTCACGGCCGAGGCCCTTGCCGAGCGTCTGGGGGCCTGCGAGGCCCGCTGCGGCGAGCTGGAAGAGCAGTTGTTCCAGTGCAAGAGCACCCTGGCTCAGGCCGAGGCGGCGGCGCTGAAGGCGGGGAGCCTGCAGGAGGCACTGGCTGCCCAACAGGCGGTGGCGGATCACTGGCTGCAACTGTCCGAGCTTATCGGCTCCGCCAGCGGCGCCAAGCTGCGCACCTTCGCCCAGAGTCTCACCCTGGAGCGTCTGCTGCTGGAGGCCAACGCCCAGCTCGGCGAACTGTCGCCGCGCTATCGGCTGGAGCGGGTGCCCGGCACGGATCTGGCGCTGCAGGTGGTGGATCTGGACATGGGGGACGAGGTGCGGTCTGTGGACTCTCTTTCCGGCGGCGAGAGCTTCCTGGTGTCGCTGGCGCTGGCGCTGGCCCTCTCCAGCCTCTCCTCCCGCCAGACCCAGGTCGAATCACTGTTCATCGACGAGGGGTTCGGCACCCTGGATCCGGACAGCCTGGATCTGGCGCTCTCCAGCCTGGACTCCCTGCAGGCCGCCGGTCGCCAGATCGGGGTCATCTCCCACGTTCAGACCCTGGTGGAGCGGATCGGCGTGCAGATCCGGGTCGAGGCTCTCGGCGGTGGCGAGAGCCGGGTGGTATTGCCCTGAGGGTGACGCTTCAGCCATAACAAAAAGGCTCCGGTATCGGAGCCTTTTTGTTGCTGTTGTCCGCCCGGGCTATTTTTTATCGGGCAACATATTGGTCAGTGTGTTGTCCTTGAGCACATGGTGGTGATAGATGGCGGCCCCTGCGTGCAGGGCTATCAGGGCATAACCAATGTTGGCCAGCGTCTCGTGCAGCTCTTTTATCGTTCCCTTCAAGCCATCATCCGGCGTGATAAGGGCGGGCAGCTCAAATCCGAAGAAGGGGATGGGCTTGCCACCGGCGCTCAGCAGCAGCCAACCCAGCAGCGGCGTCAGGATCAAAAAGCCGTACAGGGCCAAATGGGCGAGGTGGCCGAGCTTGAGCATCAGGGGCGAGGGGGCGGGCACTATGTGCGGCGAGGGGCTGCCAAAGCGCACCAGCAGCCGTGCCACTACCAGCGCCAGAATGAGCAAGCCCACCATGAAGTGACACTCCTTCATCAGGTCGCGTCCGGCCGAGCCCTTGGGGAAAATATCCCTGAACTCCATCAGCCCATAGACGGCCACCATCAGCAGCAGGGTCAGCCAGTGCAACCCTATGCTCAGGTTGCCATAACGTTGTTCCGTATTCTTCAGCATCTTCATCTCCTTCCGGAGGGCGCATTGCATCGCCCTGGTCCATCCCGTCACGCATGGCGCCGGGATCCCGTGGTTTCCACACCCATGCTACAAGGCTTGTCGGACAATGCCTTGATCTCGAACGCGCTTTTGCATCGGATTGCCCTTGCCCGGCCAGGGAACCAGCTAGCCCCAGATGGCTGAGAGGCTGGCGGACCCAAGGTGTTGCCCATAAAAAAACCGAAGCCCAGGGCTTCGGTTTTTTGTTGCAGCAGCTGGCACCAGCCAGCGTTGCATTATTTCTTGATGCGGATAACCGGGGTCTCGCCCACAGTCACGGCGCCAGTCATCTTGATCAGCTCTTTGATCTCGTCCATGTTGGAGATGACGACCGGGGTCAGGGTAGACTTGGCTTTCGCTTCCAGTACGGCCAGATCGAACTCGATGATGGTATCACCGCGCTTGACCTTCTGACCTTCCTGGGCGATGCGGGTGAAGCCTTCGCCCTTCAGCTCGACGGTGTCGATACCGAAGTGAACGAACAGCTCGATACCAGAGTCGGATTCCAGAGAGAACGCGTGGTTGGTCTCGAAGATCTTGCCGATGGTGCCGTCACACGGAGCAACCATCTTGTTGCCAGCCGGCTTGATGGCGATGCCGTCACCGACGATTTTCTCGGCGAAGACAACGTCAGGCACATCTTCGATGGGCACGATTTCGCCAGACAGCGGAGCGAAGATTTCGATGCCGCCGGTGTCAGAACTGTCATCGGAGACCAGTTTCTTCAGTTTATCAAACAGACCCATAGTAAAAGCTCCTAGAGATGATTGTCGCTGTTTGCAGCCGATCTTAGCAGACTGCCTTCTGCTTAATAAAGTTATCTACACAGGCTTCGATTTCGGCGGCGGTCGCATAGCTCAGTGCCTGGTCTGCCATTGCCTTCACATCTTCGAAGTTGGTGTTGCGGATAAGCTTCTTGATACGCGGTACAGAGATGGCGCTCATGGAGAACTCATCCAGACCCATACCCAGCAGCAGCAGGGTGGCGCGTTCGTCACCAGCCAGTTCACCGCACATACCGGTCCACTTGCCATTGTCATGGGAAGCGTCGATTACCATCTTGATCAGGGTCAGGACGGAGGGTGACAGCGGGTTGTACATGGCGGAAATCATCTCGTTACCACGGTCGACGGCCAGGGTGTACTGGGTCAGGTCGTTGGTACCGATACTGAAGAAATCCACTTCCTTGGCAAGATGATGAGCCATCACGGCGGCGGCCGGGGTCTCGATCATGATACCTACTTCGATGGATTCATCAAAGGCTTTGCCGTCGGCACGCAGTTCGGCCTTCAGCTGTTCCACAGTGGCCTTGAGGCTGCGGAACTCTTCGACGGAGATGATCATCGGGAACATGATGCGCAGTTTGCCAAAGGCAGAGGCACGCAAGATGGCCTTCAGCTGGGCGTGCATGATGTCTTCGCGATCGAAGAAAATACGCACGGCACGCCAGCCCAGGAAGGGGTTCATCTCTTTCGGGAAATTCATGTAGGGCAGTTCTTTGTCGCCGCCGATGTCCATGGTGCGGACGATGATCGGCTGATCCGGCATGGCCTCTGCCACTTCTTTGTAGGCCTTGAACTGCTCGTCTTCGGTCGGCAGCGCATCACGGTCCATGAACAGGAACTCGGTGCGGTACAGACCCACGCCTTCGGCGCCGTTGCGGATGGCACCCTCGGTATCCTTGACGGTACCGATGTTGGCGCAGACTTCGACTTGGTGACCGTCCAGGGTGATGGCAGGCAAGTCTTTCAGCTTGGCCAGCTCGTCTTTCTCGGCCTGGAACTGGGCCTGGAACTTCTTGGCCTCGGTCAGCTGCTCGGCGGTCGGGTTGATGATGATCTGGTTGTTGATGCCATCCAGAATCAGCATGTCACCGTTGTTGACGCGCGCAGTGATGTCGTTGGTGCCCACTATGGCCGGCAGCTCAAGGGAGCGGGCCATGATGGAGGTGTGAGAGGTACGGCCACCGATGTCGGTGACAAAACCCAGCACGTATTTCAGGTTGATCTGAGCGGTTTCAGACGGGGTCAGGTCTTTGGCGACCAGGATCACCTCTTCGTCTATGGTGCTCAGGTTGACAACGGCGATGCCCAGCACGTTCTTCACCAGACGGGTACCGATGTCACGGAAGTCGGTGGCGCGCTCGCGCAGATAGGGGTCGTCCAGCTCGGCCATCATCTTGGCGTACTGTTCGATCACCTCATAGATGGCTTTGTCGGCGGATGCCTTGTTGTCTTTGATGAAGGATCTGATATCCCCTTCCAGCTCCTCATCTTCGAGCAGCATGATGTGGCCTTCGAAGATGGCCTCTTTTTCTTCACCGAAGGTACGACCGGCCATCTCTTTGATGGCTTCCAGCTGTGCGGCTGACTTGGTGCGGGCTTCGAGGAAGCGGTTGATCTCGACGTCAATCTGGTCAGCAGAAATCTTGCCCTGATTGATAACGATTTCATCTTCTTTCAGAAGAAGCGCCTTACCGAATGCGATACCGGGGGACGCAAGAATGCCAGATATCATAATCCTTCCTATTAAAACGACTGTGGGGGAGGAGTAAAGCTGGATTACTCCAGCTCGTCCATCAGGGCAACCAGCTTCTCAACGGCTTTCTGAGCGTCCGGGCCGTCGGCCTGGATGGTCACGTTGGTGCCTTTGGTCAGGCCCAGGGTCTGCAGCTTGAACAGGCTCTTGGCGCTGGCGGATTTGCCACCGGAGACCACAGTGATCTCGCTTTGGAATTCTTTGGCTTCTTTCACGAACTGAGCTGCGGGACGGGTGTGCAGGCCGTTTTCAGCAGTAATAACAACAGACTTCTCGTACATGGTTTCACCCCATATTATTGATATTGTGTGGAGAGATGGTCGCTAATGAGGCTTCCTGTCTCACCGTGTCAGTATGGATATGTTGTAAAGTAACGAAATCAGACCTGCAATGGTTTAATCCAGGTCAATTTTCTGTGCAGTATTCGGCGTCCAGGCTAAGTCTTTTCGTTATCGGGCTGTAAGCCGCGTCAGGACTGGCCTGAAATTAATTTATAACGAAAAATAACACTTTGTTACCTTGTGATACCTAGCCGGTAAACACCTCGTGACGCGGCACAGGATATGAGATTTATCACAGAATGTCTGCTTTTTTTGTCAGACCCAACTTTGTTATTTTACCCCAAAAAATAAGGGGTCGACTGACACTGATGGCTACTGAGTTTAGCGCATAATGAAAACGGCGCCCCAGGGGCGCCGTTGTTTTGATGTAAGACGATCAATTACTGCTGCAATTCCTGCTCGCTGAACACGCCGGCGAAGAGGGCGCTGGAGAGGTAGCGTTCGGCGGCGCTTGGCAGCACGACGACGATTGTCTTGTCCTTGAACTCCGGCAGCTCGGCCAGACGGGCGGCAGCCACCACGGCGGCGCCTGAGCTGATCCCCGCCAGTATGCCTTCCTCTTCCATCAGGCGGCGAGCCATCTCGATGGACTCCTCGCTGCTCACCTGTTCGACGCGATCCAGCAGGGTCAGGTCCAGGTTGCCCGGAATGAAGCCGGCGCCTATGCCCTGGATCTTGTGGGGGCCGGGCTTGATCTCTTCACCCGCCAGTTTCTGGCTGATGACAGGAGATTCGGAGGGTTCGACCGCCACGGAGATGATGGCCTTGCCCTTGGTCTGCTTGATGTAGCGGGAGACCCCTGTGATGGTGCCGCCGGTGCCGACCCCTGCCACAAACACATCCACCTCGCCGTCGGTGGCGTCCCAGATCTCGGGGCCTGTGGTTTGCTCATGGATCTCGGGGTTGGCGGGGTTTTCGAACTGCTGCAGCAGCACATACTTGCCCGGCTCGGATTCCAGGATCTCGTTGGCCTTGGCGATGGCGCCCTTCATGCCGAGGGGGCCTTCGGTCAGCACCAGGTTGGCACCGAGCGCCTTGAGCAGCTTGCGGCGCTCCAGGCTCATGGTGGCCGGCATGGTCAGGGTGATGGGATAGCCACGGGCCGCCGCCACGAAAGCCAAGGCAATGCCCGTGTTGCCGCTGGTCGGCTCGATGATCTCCTTGCCCTTGGTCAGCACGCCGCGTTTCTCGGCATCCCAGATGAGATTGGCGCCGATCCGGCACTTGACGCTGAAGCTCGGGTTGCGGCTCTCGATCTTGGCCAGCACGCGGCCCTTGGTAACACGGTTGAGACGAACCAGCGGGGTGTTGCCTATGGTCTGGCTGTTGTCCTCAAAAATTTTGCTCATGGTGCTATCCCTGTGTTTGTTAAGGCGATGAAACAAGATTACCCTGTGGTTTCTGAATGAGAAGTGACGAATCGTTATAACAATATGTTATTACAACATATAGAACTTATTCTTTATTACCGAGGCCCAGGGCGGGCCTTGTGCTACCAAGGGAACGGACGCCATGGGATTTGCAGGAAGCGATCGCTATCTCGCATCAAAGTCACTGAGTATGGCCGTCAATGCCGCCATAGTGTTGGAGAAGCCGCTGCTGATCAAAGGTGAGCCGGGCACCGGCAAGACGGTGCTGGCTGAGGCGGTCGCCGAGTCGTTCGGTGCCGACCTCATCAGCTGGCACATCAAGTCCACCACCAAGGCCCAGCAGGGGCTCTATGAATATGATGCGGTGGCCCGGCTGCGTGACTCCCAGCTCGGGGATCCCCGGGTGGGTGAGATCCACCACTACATTCGTCGGGGCAAGCTGTGGCAGGCGTTTTGCGCCGAGCAGCGCCCTGTGCTGCTCATCGACGAGATCGACAAGGCGGACATCGAGTTTCCCAACGATCTGTTGCTGGAGCTGGATCGGATGGAGTTCGAGGTCTACGAGACCGGCGAGCGGGTCAAGGCGCGCCAGCGTCCCGTCGTCATCATCACCTCCAACAATGAGAAAGAGCTGCCGGACGCCTTCCTGCGCCGCTGCTTCTTCCATTACATCCGCTTCCCCGACAAGGCCGAGATGCAGGCCATCGTCCAGCTGCATTATCCGGATCTCAAGGAGAGCCTGCTCGCTGAGGCGATGGATCTCTTCTTCGAGCTGCGGGCGGTGGAGGGGCTGCGCAAGAAACCCTCCACCTCAGAGCTCTTGGATTGGATCCGCCTGCTGCTGGCCGATGACATAGCCCCCGAGGCGCTGCGCAGCCGGGAGCTGGGCAAGCTGGTGCCCGCCCTCTATGGCGCCCTGCTCAAGACGGAGCAGGACTTGCACCTGTTCGAGAAGCTGGCCTTCCTGGCGCGGCGCGGCGGCTGAATGCTGATCGACTTCTTCACCCATCTGCGCCGCCACCGGCTGCCCTGCAGCCTGCGCGAGTTGCTGGATCTCCATGGTGCCCTGGCTGCCGGACTCGCCAGCGTGGACATGGACGACTTCTACCGCTTGTCCCGCTGCCTGCTGGTGAAGGACGAGGCCCACCTCGATCGCTTCGATCGCGCCTTCGCCGAGTATTACGAGGGGCTGGAGGCCATCCCCCTGCTGCCGGAGACGCTGCCGGATGACTGGCTGCGCCAGGAGTTCGAGCGGCTATTGAGCTCTGAGGAGAAAGCCTTGCTCAGCTCCCTCGGCGGGCTCGACAAGCTGCTGGCCACCCTCAACCAGCGCCTGCGCGAACAAAAGGCGCGCCACGCCGGCGGCAACAAGTGGGTGGGCACCGGGGGCAGCAGCCCGTTCGGCCATGGCGGCTTTCACCCCGAGGGGATCCGCATGGGAGGGGAGGGGCAGCATGGCAAGGCAACCAAGGTGTGGGAGGCGCGCCACTACCGCAACTTCAGCGACGACTCGCCGCTCGGCCAGCGGGCCATCCAGCTGGCCCTGCGCAAGCTCAGGCGCTGGGTGCGCAAGGGCAATCCCTCGGAGCTGGATCTCGACGACACCATCAGCAGCACGGCCCGTCAGGGCTGGCTCGATGTGAAACTGCGCCCCGAGCGCCACAACGGGGTCAAGCTCTTGGTGTTCTTCGATGTGGGGGGATCCATGGATGCCCACGTGGCCGAGGTGCAGCGCCTCTTCAGTGCCCTGCGCCACGAGTTCAAGCACCTGGTGTTCTTCTATTTTCACAACTGCCTCTATGACGTCGTCTGGCAGGACAACCGCCGCCGCACCCAGGAGCGCGTCGATACCCTGAGCTTGCTGCGCACCTACGGCAGCGACTATCGGGTGATCCTGGTGGGAGACGCCAAGATGGGCCCCTACGAGATCACCTGGCCCGGCGGCAGCGTGGAGCAGTGGAACGAGGAGCCCGGCCAGGTGTGGCTGGCGCGACTGCAGCACCACTTCCCCAAGCTGGTGTGGATCAACCCGGTCCCCAGGCAGGAGTGGCTCTGGCACCCCTCCATCAAGTTGATGAATGACGTGATTGGCGGGCGCATGCACCCGCTGACCCTGGCTGGTCTCGCCGGAGCGATCGATCAGCTATGAACCTCTGAACCCTAAAAAAAACAGACAAGCCGGGATTGCACCCGGCCAGGAGCAAAGATGACCTCTATCGTAATCAGTGGCTCAGGCCTCTATACCCCGCCCTTTGCCGTCAGCAACGAAGAGCTGGTGGCGGCCTTCAACCAGTATGTGGATCTCTACAACGAGGAGAACGCCTCCGCCATCGACGCCGGCCAGCTCCCTGCCAAGCAGCATTCGAGCTGCGAGTTCATCGAGAAGGCCTCGGGCATCAAGAGCCGCCATCTGGTGAGCAGAGAGGGGGTGCTGGATCCGGACATCATGCAGCCCCTGCTGGCGGAGCGCCCCGATGACCAGCCCTCCATCATGGTGGAGATGGCGGTGGCCGCCGCCGAGCAGGCGCTGATCGCCGCCGGTCGCGAGCCCGGCGAGATCGATCTCGTCATAGTGGCGGCCTCCAACATGCCGCGCCCCTATCCGGCGCTGGCCATCGAGCTGCAGCACTATCTGGGGGCCAGTGGCATGGCCTTTGACATGAACGTGGCTTGCTCTTCCGCCACCTTCGGCATCAAGACGGCGGCGGATCTGCTGGCGGCCGGCACCGCCAGACTGGCCCTGGTGGTGAACCCGGAGATCTGCTCGGGCCACCTCAACTTCCGCGACCGGGACAGCCACTTCATCTTCGGCGACGCCTGCACCGCCGTGCTGCTGGAGCGGGAAGACGATTGCCAGGTGGCCAACCCCTGGCAACTGGTGGCGAGCAAGCTGGTGACCCAGTACTCCAACAACATCCGCAACAACTTTGGCTTCCTGAACCGCTTCAGCCCGCGCACCCGCTATGGGGATGACAAGCTGTTCCGCCAGCAGGGGCGCAAGGTGTTCAAGGAGGTGCTGCCCCTGGTGTGTGACCAGATAAGCACTCAGCTCGATGAGCAGGGGTGGGCGGCAGACTCTTTAAGCCGGCTCTGGCTCCATCAGGCCAACCTCACCATGAACCAGTTCATCGGCCGCAAGCTGCTGGGCCACGACGCCAGCCAGCAGGAGGCGCCGGTGATCCTGGACAGCTATGGCAATACCAGCTCGGCGGGCTCCGTCATCGCCTTCCACCTGTTCAACCAGGACTTGCCGAGCGGGGCCCGCGGTGTGCTCTGCTCCTTCGGCGCCGGTTACTCCATCGGCAGCCTGTTGTTGCAGCGCCTCTGAGTGCCACCATCCGGCGGCAGCAAAAAACCACCCGAGCGGGTGGTTTTTTTATGGGCCTAGGCTCGTGAAGATCAGGCGGGCTCTATGGCCGACACCATGCAATCTGGCTCGCTGATGCGAAAACGCACATTGAGGTCGAACAGCCTGACGCCGTACTCCTTGTCGTCCGGCTTGCCCTTCTTGTAGGCGGGGCGGGGATCCTGGGCCAGCACCTCGCTCACCAGCTGGCGCAGCTCGGGGTGAGCCTTGAGCCAGGGCATGAGCTGCTGCTCCGCCTCCGGGGTGAAGCTCACCGACAGCGGCGGTGTGGGGGCCTCGGGGGCGAAGCCGCCACGGGCGTGGGGCAGGCTGTCGGCATAGGGAATGTAGGGCTTGATGTCGACGACGGGGGTGCCGTCCAGCAAGTCCACGGCGCCCAGCTCGAGCCACAGCTTGCCTCGCTCTCGGCCCACCCCGTGCAGCTCGACCACCGAGAGGCCGAGGGGATTGGGGCGGAAAGTGGAGCGAGTGGCAAAGACCCCGACCCGCTCGTTGCCGCCGAGGCGCGGCGGACGCACCGTCGGGTGCCAGCCCTGGGCCATGGTCTGGTGAAACACGAAGCTGAGCCAGAGGTGGGAAAACTGCTCTATGCCGCGCAGCACGTCCGGCTGATCGTAGGGAGGCAGCAGCTCCAGGCGGGCGCGGGCCGATTTGACCAGGCCTGGCTGGCGGGGGATGGCGAACTTCTCCTTGTAGGGAGAGCGGATGATCCCTAGGGTGTCGATGTCGAACTTCATGGCGGATCCTGGCTGAAAACCCCGGCAATGTAGCACAGGCGGGCTGAAAACGCAGGGGTCGCCACAGGAGGGAGCCCTTGCCGCCCGCTGTGATCCCGGTCGCAGAGCGCGGCATCTGAGGCTGTGCCCAGGGGCCAACTTGCGTAGGGTGGGGGAAGAAAGGGATTGGCCGGGGTCATGGCGCCGCGGCGCACAGGAGAGACAGGGATGAAACTGCTTATTATCGGCGGTACCGGGTTCTTGGGCCGCCACCTCACCTCGCTGGCCCTGGATTGGGGTCATGAGGTGACGCTGTTCAATCGGGGTCACCGTCAGCACCCTGACTGGCGTGAGCTGACCCGGCTGCAGGGGGACAGGGATCAGAACCTGGATCCCTTGCTGGGGGAGGGACTGCACTGGGATCTGGCCATAGACACCTGCTGCTATGACCCAGCGCAGGCGGCCAGCCTCTCGGCGGCCCTGCTCGGGCGCTGCGAGCGGCTGATCTTCATCTCCACCATCAGTGTCTATCGGGACTTCGCCCGGCCAGAGATGGACGAGTCGGCGCCGCTGCACGAAGTGGCCCCCGGCGAGTCAGCCAGTGACTACGGTCCGCTCAAGGTATTGTGCGAGGCCGAGTATCGGGCCCGCTGGGGGGAGCGGCTCTGCATACTGCGCCCCGGCGTGCTGTGCGGCCCCTTCGACCCGACCGGCCGCCTGGCCTGGTGGGTGCAACGGGTGCAACAAGGAGGATCCTGGCTGTTGCCGGGGGAGGGGCAGGACAGGCTGCAATACCTGGACGTGCGCGACTGCGCCGAGTTCGTGCTGCGGGCCGCCGAACAGCGGCTGGAGGGTTGCTTCAACCTCGTCAAGCCCGGCATCTTGCTGGTGGACTGGGTGGAGCGTCTGGCGGCCCGCCTGATACCGGCTTCCCCCCTGCAACCGGAGTGGACCCCCTGGCCCGCCCTGATCGCGGCCGGGGTCGAACCCTGGCAGAGCTATCCCACGCTGCTGCCCAACACCCAGGCCGAGTTTGCCGGCTATGGCAGCATCAGCGCCGAGGCCGCCATCGTTCATGGCCTGAACTTCCGGCCGCTGGAGGAGACGGTGGCCGATCTGGTGGCGTGGCTGGCCAGCAACGAGCAGGCGACTACGGCGGGCATGACCCTGGCCGAGGAGGCGGCGTTGCGGCAGCGGGTGCGGGAGCTCTCACCGTCATAGGTCGGCAGGGGGGAGCGCAGAGGCAAACGAGAGAGGGCACCCCGGGGTGCCCTCTCTCGTTTTGCCCTGGCGTCAGCGCAGCAGTGCGCCGCACTCTGCCAGCAATGCCCTGAGCACGGCGCGATGGCAGCGGGACTCCTGCTCGCAATAACAGCCTACCGACAGCTGGGTCTGGTGGGAGAGGGCCGCCAGCAGCGCCAGATCGTGGCGGGCAGCGGGGCTCGCCATCTCTGCCTTGTACTGCTTGCAGAAGGCGGCCCACTGGGCCGGGGTCTCGGCGGCCTGGCCCAGCTTCATGGTGTCGGGACTGGGGGCCAGGTTGGGGAACCAGACGTCGTACCAATCCTGGCTGGCAAAATCGCTCTTGGGCACGCCGCGAGGCGGACGGCGCACTGTGCCGATGCGTAAGCCTTCACCCTCGAGACGGGGGCTGCCGAGGCGGACTATGGCGAGGGCCATGCCGAGACCTTACTTCTCTTCGGCCACTTTCAGCGCCTGGCCGTAGCAGATCACCTGTTTCAGGCAACCCGGCACGTCGCTGAATTCGGCGCACTTGTCGAAGCTGACGCCGTTGCCGCCCATGTCCGCCACGCGGCGACGAGCTAGAGTGCGGGCCTCACCAGCATTGGGCACCGCCTGGTTGGCGTCGGCCTGGCAGGATTCGCCCTCGACTGTGCCGAGGTAGAGGTAGTTGAGGTCGGCGAGCTGGTTCTGCTCATAGATCCGGACGCCGCCCGGCTTGAAATACTCGTCGAAGTTTTCCTTGTCCAGATTGCTGTTGAAGGCGAAGTCGGCACAACCGGAGGCAATCAGGGGCATCATCAGGATCAGGCGTTTCATGTCGAGGTCTTGTTGAACAGTGAGGGGGCCATTATAGGGGTCAGTCGCTGCCTGCGGCCAGCCCCATTTTTCGCCCGGGAGGCGAGGTGTGACGGGGATCTTGGCACTATCCACAAGACAAGGGGCACATCTGTGCCCCTTGTTCATTTGCTTTCATCAGGCGGGAGCCAGCCGCTGGTGCAGGCTGCGGTAGTAGTCATCTTCCAGCAGTGCCTGGTGCGGGGCGCAGAGGCGGATCTTGCCCTCTTCCATCAGGGCCACCCTGTCCATCTGCTCCAGCCCCAGCAGGCGGTGGGAGATGAGCAGCAGGGAGCGCTCCGCCCCCAGCTTGAGCAACAGGGCCATGATCTCCCGCTCGGTCTGGCTGTCGAGGCCTTCGGTCGGCTCATCCAGCAGCCAGAGCGGTGCATCGTGCAGCAGGGCGCGGGCTATGCCGATGCGACGGCGCTCGCCGCCGGAGAGGGGGCGGCCGCCATCCCCGAGCCAGGCGTCCAGCCCGCTCTCTGCCTCTTCATCCTCGCCTGCCAGCAGGGTGGCGAGCCCTACCTGGGTGAGGACCTCGGTCAGCCGCTCGTCGCTGGCGTTGGGGGCGGCCAGCTTGAGGTTGCCGCGCAGGGTATCGGCAAACAGATGCACCCGCTGGCTGACCACTGAGCAGGAGGCGCGCAGGGCCTCTTCGCCATACTGGGTCAGCGGCTTGCCATCCAGCAGTATCTCGCCGGTCTGGGCCGTCCACTCCCGGGTCAGCAAGCCCATCAGGGTGGACTTGCCGCACCCTGTCTGTCCCAGCAGCGCCAGCTTCTCGCCGGGGTTCAGTTGCAGGGTGCAGCCTCGCAGCACGGGGCCGTCCTGGCCCGGGTAGCTGAAGTGGAGATCCCGTATCTGCAAGGCGCCTTGAGTCGCGGGCGCTTGCTCCTCTCCCCACTCCGGCGCCTTGGCCTCTTGCAGTATCTCGTTGAGACGACGGGCCGAGGTGAGGCTGGTGGAGAGGTGCTGGAAGGCACCCGCCAGGGGCAGCAGCGCCTCGAAGCTGGCCAGGGTGGCGAACACCATCAGCGCCGTGATGGGATCCGGGGTGCCACCGCCGACGCCGTGACCGGCGAGCCACAGCATCAGGGTCAGGGTCCAGCCGCTGAGCAGCTGCACCGAGAAGCTGGCGAGGCCGCTCACCCTGGCCATGCGGGCCTGGGCCTGGATCAGGGCCTGCTCGGCCTGTTGCAGCTCGGCCAGCGCCTTGGGGGCGGCGGCGAACATCTGCAGCTCGGCATGGCCGTCCAGGTAATCCACCATGCGGGTGCGCATGGTGGATTTCTCGGCGATGAGTCGCCGACCGGGGGCCCGACCGGCGAAATAGAACACCAGGGGCAGGGCCAGCATGCCGAAGAGCAGTATGGCCCCCAGGGTCAGCGCCAGGCGGCTGTCGAAGAAGGAGAGGAAGAACACCAGCCCGGCGCAGCTGAGCAGGGCCGCCCCTATGGGGGTGAGGAGGCGCAGGTAGACGTGATCCATGGCGTCGATGTCGGCCACCAGACGGTTGAGCAGATCCGCCTGACGAAAACCGGCCAGGGTGCCGGGGGAGAGGGGGGAGAGTCGTTGCCAGAACCAGACCCGCAACCGGGTGAGCACCCGGAAGGTGGCGTCGTGGCTCACCACCCGCTCACCCCAGCGGCTGGCGGTGCGCACTATGGAGAAGAAGCGCACCCCGCCGGCCGGGGTCATGTAGTTGAAGGTGTCCCGGCTGGCGACCGCCAGCCCCGCCACGGCGGCGGCGGAGAGGAACCAGCCTGATAAAGAGAGCAGCCCCATCCCGGCCACCAGGGTGACCAGGGCCAGCAGCAGACCAAGGGAGAGGCTGAGCCAGTGCTGGCGGTAGAGACGCAGGAACGGCAGTAGATCAGTCATCGAGAGAATCCCCTGAACGTTGGGACAGCAGACGGGCGAAGGGCCCCTGTGCCTGGCAGAGTTGTGCAAAGTGGCCTTGCTCCACCAGCTGGCCGCGCTCCAGCACCAGTATGTTGTCCATCTGGCTGAGCTGATCGAGGCGGTGGGTGATCATCAGCAGGGTCTGGCCCACCGCTGCCTGTTCGAGTGTGCTCATGATGGCGCGCTCGGAGTGGCGATCCAGGCTGGCAGTGGGTTCATCCAGCACCATCAACTGGGTGGACTTGAGCAGGGTGCGGGCCAGGGCGAGGCGCTGGGCCTGACCGACGGAGAGGCCACCGGCCTGATCCCCGACCGGGTAGTCAAACCCCTTCTCCCTCGCAAACTCCCAGGCCTGGGCCCGCACCAGGGCGGCTTCCAGCTCGGCATCGCTGGCCGTTGGCCTGGCCAGCAGCAGGTTGTCTCTCAGGGAGGCGTGGAACAGCTGGGGGTTCTGGGAGAGCCAGCCCAGTTGCAGCCGCCACTGGCTCATGTCCAGCTCGGCGAGCTCCTGGCCGTTGACGCGGAGCGAACCGCGATAGGGGGCAAAGCCGAGCAGGGCGTTGACCAGGGAGCTCTTGCCCGCCCCGCTGATCCCGACCAGCGCAGTGCGCGTGCCTGCCTCAAGGGTGAAATCGATGGGGCCGACCAGCACCTTGCCCTCGGCGCTCAGCACCTCCAGGGTGCGGGCCTCCACCCTGATGGGACCATCGGCCTGGAAGGGAGCACTCCCTGAGGCCGGTTCGCTGACCTCGGCCTCGAGAAACTCCAGCAGCTGTTCGGCGGCGCCTATGGCCTGCGCCTTGGCATGGTAGTGGGCACCGAGTTCCCGCAGCGGAGCGTAAAACTCGGGAGCGAGAAACAGCACGAACAGGCCGGTAAAGAGCGTTACCTTGACGCCATAGTTGCCGAAGTTGAGGTGATCTATGTAGGAGAAGCCGAAGTAGACCGCCACCAGGGCCACCGCGATGGCGGCGAAGAACTCCAGCACTGCCGTGCTCAGGAAGGCGAGCCGCAGCACCTCCATGGTGCGCTCCCGAAAATCTTCCGAGGCGTCGCGAATGGCTTCACCCTCCGCCTGGGTGCGCATGAAGAGCTGCAGGGTACGCAAGCCCTTGAGGCGATCGAGGAAGTGGCCGGAGAGCCGCGCCAGGGACTGGAAGTTGCGGCGGTTGGCATCGGCGGCGCCGACGCCCACCAGGATCATGAAAAGCGGGATGAGGGGCGCTGTGCCGAGCAAGATAATGCCGGCGGCCCAGTTGACCGGGAACACGGCCACCAGGATCACCAGGGGGATGAAGACGGCTATGGCCATCTGGGGCAGATAGCGGGAGAAGAACTCCTGCATGTCTTCGATCTGCTCGAGCAGCAGGCTGGCCCAGCTGCCGGCGGGGCGGCGCTGGATATAGGCAGGGCCGAGACGGGCGAGGCGGGTGAGGACCAGCTCGCGGATGGCCTGGCGCACCGCACTGCCCGCCTTGAAGCTCGCCACCTCACGGCCATAGGCCAGCGCGGCCTTGGTCAGGGTCACCAGCAGCAGGGCAATAAAGAGGGGAATGGACTGCTCGGGCGTGGTGCCCTCTATGATGAAGCCGTGGAGCAGGGTGGCCAGCAGCCAGGCCTGCATCACCATCAGTATGCCCTGACCCATGCCGAGACCAATGGAAAGGCCGATCCAGCGCCGGCCATGGCCCGATTGTTTGCGCAACCAGCCATAGAGATGTTTCTGCTTGTTCTTGTCCATTACCACCCTCCTCGGTCGAGTGGCGCAAGACTATCGTCGCCCCCACGGCTTGGCAACCTTGCCGTTCCGGGAGAGCGGGACTGTTTGCTTGAAAAGTGACCGCCATGCTCACAACTTGGTCGAACAGATTGATTTCCGGCAAAAAATACCGGAGCGGTGATTGCGCTCGCCAGCAAAATGCATATAGTAGAGGCCACTGACGCGGGTGTAGTTCAATGGTAGAACGGTAGCTTCCCAAGCTGCATACGTGGGTTCGATTCCCATCACCCGCTCCACATTCTGATACCCGGTACCTGTCCCGTCTCGTTGCTGCCTCCTTCTGGCACGTCTCTTCAGACGCCGATTTCATGCCTTGTATCTGCTGCGTTCTTGATGCCTTGCGGGCATCGTATAATGGCTATTACCTCAGCCTTCCAAGCTGATGATGCGGGTTCGATTCCCGCTGCCCGCTCCAGCTTTCATGCAAAAAGCCCACTCGGTCGAGTGGGCTTTTTGCATTGGTGGATCCGTGCGGTGGCGCCCAGCACAAACAGAAGAGGCGCCTACAGGCGCCTCTTGTCTCGCGGGGCAGAAGAGGATTATTCCTGCTCCAGCTCGCCACAGAAGCGGTAACCTTCGCCATGAATGGTGGCGATGATCTCCGGGGTGTCGCCCACGCTCTCGAAGTGCTTGCGAATGCGGCGGATGGTGACATCCACGGTACGGTCGTGGGGCTTGAGCTCACGGCCTGTCATCTTCTTGAGCAGCTCGGCACGGGTCTGGATCTGGCCCGGGTTCTCGCAGAAGTGCAGCATGGCGCGGAACTCGGAGCGGGGCAGCTTGAACATGTCGCCCGCCGGGCTGACCAGGGCACGGCTGTTGATGTCCAGCGCCCAGCCATTGAACAGGTAACGCTCCACCAGCTTCTTCTCTTCGCCACCGGCGGCCACGTTCATGGTGCGGCTCAGCAGGTTGCGGGCACGAATGGTCAGCTCGCGGGGGTTGAACGGCTTGGTGATGTAGTCATCGGCGCCGATCTCCAGCCCCAGGATCTTGTCCACTTCGTTGTCACGGCCGGTCAGGAACATCAGGGCGATGTTGTCATCTTCACGCAGCTCGCGTGCCAGCAGCAGGCCATTCTTGCCTGGCAGGTTGATGTCCATGATCACCAGGTTGATGGTGTGGCTGGTCAGGGCCTGATGCATCTCGTCGCCATTGTTGGCTTCCAGCACTATGTAGCCTTCGGCCTCGAAGATGCTCTTGAGGGTGTTGCGGGTGACCAGCTCGTCTTCGACGATCAGAATATGTGGTGTTTGCATGAGTATTCCCAGATTCTTATCAGTTAATTATCGAAATTTTAACACTCTTTGGCGTTATCCGACCGGTCCTGAAAATTTATTACGTCATCCTGGGTATGAATATCAGGTCGAATCATCGCGAATTTGGTATCTATGTTGGCAAACATCCCTGTGCCGCACATAGGCTCTCAACAAGTCTGATCGAGAGAAGCCTGGAAGGGTAGTCCATTACAAAAGTTGCTGCATTTTATCAGTTAACAGGCGCATAACAACACTCTTTGCCGTCAGATAGCAACTTTTTAACTCAGGTTTGATATAAGTCAATCCCGAGGTTCGCTGCATCATACTTGGGCTGGCCCGCTTTTTCGCCCTTAAGAAATGTAATGGGATGCAACATGTGGTTGACATGACTTTGTGGGAAAACTACAGAAATGTGTGTTTTATTGCCCCCTTCGCCCCGCCCCCCTGGCCTGCCTATGCCATCGTCACGGCCTGGAATCCGGCCAGCCGCTGGGTGGGGATGCGCCGCAACGCCCGGCGTCAACGAGCCTTGTCACGCCAGCTTGCCGATGCCCTGGTGATGGGGCCCGTGTGGGGCAGCGATCCGGATGAGCGCTGGCAGGAGGCGTCCCTGTTGCTGCGTCTCCCTCGGGCCGAAGCCATGCGGCTGGCCGCCCGCTTCGGGCAGAACGCCCTCTACTGGGTGGAGGAGGGGGAACTCTGGCTGGTGCCCGTCCTGCTGAAGGGGGCGCCATGCCACCTTGGCAAACTGGCGTCCCGCTGGACTCTCAGATCCTCTGCATGATGAGAGGCTGAACGGGCGTCACACCATACGGGGATAGCGGCTGTTCGCTGGATTGTCAGCCTGTCCACATGATGAAAGAATGAGCGGACTCATTCACTCCATGGAAGGATGCTGACAATGCTGGATCTACTGCCCGACCTTTGCGATCAACATGGCGATGCCCTGCAGGTGGCAGAACCGCTGTTTCACGATTATGGCGGCAAGCCGCTGTTTTACGGCCAGGCGGTCACCCTCTCCTGCTTCGAGGACAACAGCCTGGTGCGCGAACTGGTTAACCGTCCAGGTCATGGCAAGGTGATGGTGATCGATGGGGGCGGCTCCCTGCGCCGGGCGCTGCTGGGGGACCAGCTGGCCATCAAGGCGGTGGAGCAGGGGTGGGAAGGGATCCTTATTCACGGCGCCGTGCGGGATCTGGGCACCCTGGCGACGCTGGCGCTGGGGGTCAAGGCGCTGGCGGCCTGTCCGGTCAAGACCGAGAAACGCGGACAGGGGGAGCTGGATGTGGTGCTGTCGTTTGCCGGGGTCAGCATAGCGCCAGGGGATTATGTCTATGCCGATCTCAATGGCGTGCTGGTCAGTGGCACCAGGCTCCTCTGATCCCTCAGAAGTTGAACCCCACCCCCAGAGTGAGGAAGTGCTCTGTGCTGAAGGCGCTGAGGCCGTAGTTGGCGGTGATGGCCAGCTGCGGCGTCACCAGCAGACTGCTATTGAGCTCCACCAGGGTGCTGGCTTTGCTCGTTTCCAGCTGTTTGAGCTGGCTGCCGATGTTGAGCGAGGGGGAGAGGCGGTAGCGCACCCCCGAGCTGATATTGAAGCCGGCCTGTTCACTGTGGCGCCCCACTGCGGGCCCGGCCTCCATGTAGAGGCTGATGTCATCCTCTACCGGATACTGGTAGCCGGTGTTGATGAGCCAGATATCGAAATTGTCGCCGGTATGGGTTTGGTTGCCGAGCAATACGCCGGAATAGCTTTTCACGTAGAGCTGGCTGTCTGATTCGGTCTGGAGAAAACTCCAGTCGGCAGCCTGGGCCGAAAAGGCGAGGCTTGATGCGAGTGCGATGACGAGAGACTTGACCATTCGTTTCCCCTCCCTGGGTCCGAACAGGACTACAAGCATGGCACATGCCAGCAGGGAGTAAAGGGAACCCCGATCACAATAAAAGAGTTTTAATCGGCGCCAGAGTCGTGCTAAACAAGCCCCTCACTCTGTGTCTTCACGACTTTCTCCATCACGAGGTGAACTCATGAACAAGAAACTGACCCTGCTGGCCGCGCTGGCCCTGGGAGGCTGCGCCATGGCAACGGGTTCCACCCTGGCAGAGCTGCAAGCATCCACCTGGCAGTTGCAAGGGGCGAGCGGTGATACCTTCACCCTGCAGGTCGCCGGTGACAAGGTGGCGGGCAAGGGCGGCTGCAACCGCTACTTTGGTGGCATCACCCAGCAGGGCGACGGCGTATTGACGCTGGGCGCCATGGGCTCGACGCGCATGATGTGCGCAGGGGATCTGGCTGGCAAGGAGATGAACTACCTGCAGACGCTGGAGAAGGTGGCGAGCTTCCAGATAAGCGGCAAACAGCTGGTGCTGAAGGATGCCGACAAGGCCACGCTGCTGACCTTCGATGCGGTGAAATAAGCGGGCTTGTCGTCAGGGGCTGTCGCAGCCTGACGCCAGAAAAAGGGACGCCACGGCGTCCCTTTTTGCTGCATCAACCGGGCTCATCCCCCCCGTTGAAAGCGAAAACGCTTCTTGCGCCTGTAGGGATAGACATCCTCGAACACCCCCTCCTTGATGTTGCCCTGCAGCATCTTCCAGTAGTTGGCATCGAACAGTTCCTTGTGCACCTGCATCATGATCTCCCGCACCTGGGGCTTTTGCAGCAGGAAGGTGGCGAACTCCTCGGGGAAGATGTCGTTCGGGGCCACCGAATACCAGGGCTCGGCGCTCCACTCATCCTCCGGGTAGCGCGGCGGCGGGATCTGGCGGAAGTTGCACTCCGTCATGTAGCAGATCTCGTCGTAGTCATAGAAGACCACCCGGCCGTGGCGGGTCACGCCGAAGTTCTTGAACAGCATGTCACCCGGGAATATGTTGGCCGCCGCCAGCTGGCGGATGGCGTTGCCATACTCCTCCAGGGCGAGCCGGGTCTGCTGCTCGTCCGCCTTGTCCAGATAGAGGTTCAGCGGGATCATCTTGCGCTCTGTGTAGAGGTGCTTGATCACCAGCTTGTCGGCGGTGATGGTGAGGGCAGAGGGGGCCACCGACTTGAGCTCGGCCAGGAGCTCGGGGGAGATGCGGTCCAGGGGAAACTCGAAGTTGGTGAACTCCTGGGTGTCGGCCATGCGGCCCACCCTGTCGTGCTGTTTCACCAGCCGGTACTTCGCCTTCACCTGCTCGTGGCTCACATCCTTGGGCGGGGTGAACTCGTCCTTGATCACCTTGAACACCACATCGTAGGAGGGGAGGGTGAACACGCTCATCACCATCCCCTTGATGCCGGGGGCGATGACGAACTGCTCCCGGCTCTGGGCCAGGTGCTGCTGGTAGTGGCGATAGAGCTCTGTCTTGCCGTGCTTCTGGCAGCCGATGGCGTTGTAGATCTCGTAGTCCGGCTTGCGGGGCATGATCTGGCGCAGGAAGAGCACGAACAGGGCCGGCACAGGGGCATAGACCATGAAGTAGGCGCGGGCGAAGCCGAACACGATGGAGGCCAGCTCTGGCTCGAAGATGACGGTGTCCACATAGATGCTCTGGCCCGTGCTGAGCAGGGGCAGGATGAAGGGATGCACCTCGCCTTTCACCCGAATGAGCCCCACCAGGTAGGCCCCCTTGTTGCGGTAGAACACCTCCTTGAGCAGCTCGATGGCGAACGGCTCCTCGTGCAAGATGGCCGGGCCGCTCTCCGCCAGATGGCGATGAATGTCGATGATGTCCCGCTGCTTGTCTTCAAAGGGCAGGGTGAAGCTGTAATCTCCGAGCAGCTGGCTCAGGGTCTGGGGCAGGTGGGCAAGGTCGGTGCGATAGACTCGCAGCAAGGCGCTCAGATCCGGGTGTTCCCCCCGGCTGCGAAAGGGGTGGATGTAGAGGTTCTCGTCGCGGATGTTACGATGGCGGAAGATCCGGCGATAGACGGAGTTGAAGAAGGACTCCGCCACCTCGAAGTTGTCGCAGCGGGGCAGCAGATCGCTGAAGGCCCCCTTCACCTGCTTGAGCAGGGCCTGGGTCGGCAACTGTTCCCCCATCATCTGCTTGATGAGGGCCGTGGTGGCGCCGACGTGATGATCATAGAGGCGAATGCGCTCGCGCCCGGCGAGCTGCACCCCCAACCAGTCGCTGTTCTCGAAGCGGCTCTTGCTGCCCTGGGTTATCTCGAGAAAGCGGCTGTAAAACGATTCGAAACGCTGCAAGATCGTCTCGGCGACCGCCTGTTCCAATGGCTGCTGCATCTCTCTCTTCCTTGTGATGTATCGGGCCCATGGCGTCTGTGCCGGTAGGTCGGGGGCCCACTCGTCCGGCCACTATGGCAACATCCAAACATCTGTTCAAGTGGCAATGTTCGGGGATAAACGGTAGATTGCGCCCCTGTTTTGCCGGCGGTTTGCTGCAGTTCGCGGCGTCGGCCCTGTTCAGGAGAAACCCGATGAAACTCTATTTTGTACTGGTGGCCCCCGCTCGTGCGGCGAACGTGGGTGCGGCCGCCCGCGCCATGAAAACCATGGGCTTCGATGCCATGCGACTGGTGGGGAGCCGGGTACACGAAGAGGAGGAGGCGAGTTGGGTCGCCCATGGCGCCCAGGAGATCCTGGCCGGGGCAGAAGCCTTCGACACCCTGGAAGATGCCCTGGCCGACATGGATCTGGTGGTCGCCACCACGGCCCGCCAGCGTGGCCGCTATCAGCACTACCTCACCCCGGCCGAGATCCGCGATCAGATCCGCGCCAAGCCTTCCCTTGGGAAGGTGGCCATCGTCTTTGGCTGCGAGGAGTCGGGTCTCTCCAACGAGCAGCTTGCCCAGGTGGATCTCATCAGCTACCTGCCCCTCAAGGTGAGTTATCCCTCTTTGAATCTGGGACAGGCGATCATGCTGTATGCCTACGAGATGAGTCCCCTGCTGGACGAGCCCCAGGCAGTAGCAGAAAATTTTGATGGTGCCGGGCAGGTTCGCGTACTCAAATCAAAAACAGCAGAATTACTTGGTGAACTCGGGGTTTCTCAGGATGAAAAACTGCATCAATGGGTGATGGACCGAGTGCCCATGCTGCCGCAGCGGGATCTGAATATGCTGCATCTGCTCTGCAAAGACCTTGCGCGCCGATTTGGGCGTGAGTAGCAAAGAGGTTTAGGTTGACAGCCCAAGGTCCGGCAAGGTATTGCTAACAACCAGTTTCGTTCAAGAGTGTTCGTCATGCAGCTATTCACCAACATCATCACCACCACCATTATTACCGGTACCACCACAGGTGGCACTGGGGCCGGTTGATGCGCTGACGAACAAGCACAGAAATCTTAAAAGGCCCGTACCCACCCAGTACGGGCCTTTTTGTTGGATTGGTTTTTAGATTGAATTTCATAGATTTACAGGGAGAGAAAGCGATGAGAGTGTTGAAATTTGGCGGGTCGTCACTGGCCGACGCAGAGCGTTTCTTACGGGTCGCCGATATTGCGGTGAACACCCACGGCCAATCCCAGGTTGCCCTGGTGTTGTCGGCACCGGCCAAGGTGACCAACCACCTGGTCGCCCTAGTGGAGCAGACCAGTCGCGGCATGGATGCCAGCGCCACCCTGTTCGAGATCAACGGCATCTTCTCCCGTCTGCTGGCGGGCTTGAAGGCGGCCTACCCGGCGCTGGATGACAAGGCGCTGCAGTCTCGTCTCACCAATGAGCTGGATCAGGTGGAGCGCCTGATGCAGGGCATCCGCCTGCTGGGCCTCTGCCCGGACAACGTCCAGGCCCGCATCCTGAGCCGGGGGGAGAACCTCTCCATCGCCTTCATGCACGAGCTGCTGCGGGTGCGTGGCCTCGAACTGGATCTCATAGTGCCGGAGCAGTTGCTGGTGACCGATGGCGGTTATCTCGAAGCCCATGTGGACATCGAAGCCTCCCGCCTGCGCTTTGCAGCCAAGGGTCTTCGTTCCGACTGTCTCTACCTGATGCCGGGCTTTACCGGTGGCAGCGACAAGGGCGAAACAGTGCTGCTGGGCCGTAACGGCTCGGATTACTCCGCCGCCGTCCTGGCCGCCTGTGTGGACGCCGAGTGCTGCGAGATCTGGACAGACGTGGAAGGTTGCTACAACTGTGACCCGCGCCTGGTGCCGGATGCCTACCTGCTGAAAACTCTCTCCTATAAAGAGGCGATGGAGCTCTCCTATTTCGGCGCCAAGGTGCTGCACCCGAAAACCATCGCCCCCGTGGCCCAGTTCCACATCCCCTGCCTCATCAAGAACAGCTTCAACCCCCAGGGGCCGGGCACCCTCATCGGGGTCGATCAGGGGGACGATGACCTGAAAGTGAAGGCCATCTCGGATCTCTCCGGCATGTGCATGTTCAACGTCTCCGGCCCCGGCATGAAGGGCATGGTGGGCATGGCCGGTCGCATCTTCTCCGCCGTCTCCCGCGCCGGGGTCAGCATAGTGCTGATCACCCAGTCCTCCTCCGAATACAGCGTCAGCTTCTGTATCCACAGCTATGACAGCGACAAGACCCGCAAGGTGCTGGAGCGCGAGTTCGAGCTGGAATTCAAGAACCAGCTGCTGGATCCGCTCGAGATCATGAGCGATCTCGCCATCATCTCCCTCATCGGGGATGGCATGCGCACCAGCAAGGGGATGGCGGCGCGCTTCTTCACCTCCCTGGCCCAGGCCTCCATCAACATAGTCGCCATCGCCCAGGGCTCGAGCGAGCGCTCCATCTCTGCGGTGGTGCGGGATCGCAAGGTGGCGGAGGCTATCAAGGCGTGCCATCAGAACTTCTTCGGCAGCCAGCAGTTCATCGATCTCTTCGTGGTCGGTGTGGGCGGCGTCGGCGCTGCCCTGGTAGATCAGATTGCCCGCCAGCAGCCGGTGCTCGCCGAGCAGGGCACCGGCCTGCGGGTGGTCGGCATCGCCAACAGCCGCCAGATGGCGGTCAACAAGGATGGCCTGAGCCTCGCCAACTGGCGTGAGCAGCTGGTGGAAGCCCGGGACAGCTTCAGCCTGGAAGCGGTGAAGAAGCTGGTGGAAGAGAGCCACCTCATCAACCCGGTGATCGTCGATTGCACCTCGAGCGAGGCCGTCGCCGTCCAGTATGCGGACTTCCTGGCCGCCGGTTTCCACGTGGTCACCCCGAACAAGAAGGCCAACACAGGGTCGCTGGATTACTACAAGGCGCTGCGCCGCACCGCCCGCCAGACCCGCCGCAAGTTCCTCTACGAGACCAACGTGGGCGCGGGCCTGCCGGTCATCGAGAACCTGCAGAACCTCATCAAGGCCGGGGACAAGCTGCGCGCCTTCGACGGCGTCCTGTCCGGGTCGCTCTCCTTCATCTTCGGCAAGCTGGACGAGGGGATGGCTTTCTCCGAGGCGACCAGGATTGCCCGTGGCAACGGCTTCACCGAGCCGGATCCTCGCGACGATCTCAACGGCATGGACGTGGCTCGCAAGCTCTTGATCCTGGCCCGCGAGGCCGGCATGGCGCTGGAGCTCTCCGATGTGGAAGTGGAGCAGGCGCTGCCCCCTGGCTTTGATGTGAGCGGTGATGTGGAGTCCTTTATGGCTCGTCTGCCCGAGGCTGATGGCTGGTTCCGCGATCAGTTTGCCCTGGCTCAGAGCGAGGGCAAGGTGCTGCGTTACGTGGGCTCCATCGAAGGGGGCAAGTGCAAGGTCGCCATCAAGGCGGTCGGTGCCGACGAGCCCCTGTTCAAGGTGAAAGACGGGGAGAACGCGCTCGCCTTCTTCTCCACCTATTACCAGCCCATCCCCCTGGTGCTGCGCGGCTATGGCGCAGGGACCGAAGTGACTGCCGCCGGCGTCTTCGCCGACGTGCTGCGCACCCAGAACTGGAAGCAGGAGCTGTAACATGAGTTCAGCGATGAACCCCGATTTTGAACAAGATGCCATGGTGCAGGGCGGCAGCGTGGTCGCCTATGCCCCGGCCTCCAGCGCCAACCTGAGCGTGGGATTCGATGTATTGGGGGCGGCGCTCGCCCCCGTGGATGGCTCCCTGCTGGGGGATCGCGTCCAGGTAAAGGCGGCCGATGTGGCGTTCGCCCTCTCCTGCGTGGGCCGCTACGCCCACAAGTTGCCGGACGATCCCAAGAAGAACATCCTCTACGACTGCTGGCTTGCCTATGGGGAGGCCCTGGAGAAGCGCGGCCTGACCCTCAAGCCGCTGGCGATGGTGCTGGAGAAGAACCTGCCGGTGGGCTCGGGCCTGGGGTCGAGCGCCTGCAGCGTGGTGGCGGCCCTGGAAGGGCTCAACGCCTTTCACGGCGCGCCGCTTGATGAACACGACATGCTGCTGCTGATGGGGGAGATGGAAGGCAAGATCTCCGGCTCGGTTCACTACGACAACGTGGCCCCCTGCTATCTCGGCGGCATGCAGCTGGTGCTCGAAGAGCACGGCGTCATCAGCCAGGGCATTCCGGTGTTTGACGAGTGGTACTGGGTGGTCTGCTACCCGGGCACTGTGGTCTCCACCGCCGCCGCCCGCGCCATACTGCCGGCCCAGTATCGCCGCCAGGATTGCCTCACCTATGGCCGCCGCCTGGCCGCCTTCGTGCACGCCAGCTACACAGGGCAGGAGGGGTTGGCGGCGAGCGTGCTCAAAGACGTGATTGCCGAACCCTACCGCGCGGCGCTCATCGAAGGATTCAACGAGGTGCGGGCTCAGGCGGCCCAGAACGGGGCCCTGGCCACCGGCATCTCCGGCTCAGGCCCCAGCGTCTTCGTGGTGATGAAGGATCTGGCCCAGGCCGAGCGGATGAAGGATTGGATGGACGCACATTTTGTGCAGAACGAAGATGGATTTGCCCGGGTCTGCAAACTGGACATGGCCGGGGCACGGGTAACAGGAAGCGAGCTATGAATCTTTACAATATCAAGGACAAGAGTGAACAGGTGAGCTTCGCCCAGGCGGTGCGTCAGGGTCTGGGCCGCGAGCAGGGGCTCTTCTTCCCCGAGGTGATTGCGCCCCTGGCCGAGGTGGATGCCCTGCTGGCGTTGCCGCTGGCCGAGCGCTCGGCTCGCATCATCAGCCACCTGCTGGGGGACGAAGTGCCCGCGGCCAAGGTGAGCGAGCTGATCGACGCCGCCTTCACCTTCCCGGCGCCCCTGGTGAAGCTCAAAGACGGCACCTATGCCCTGGAGCTGTTCCACGGTCCGACCCTGGCGTTCAAGGACTTCGGTGGCCGCTTTATGGCCCAGTGTCTGGCGACCTTCCGCACCAACGACAAGATCACCATCCTCACCGCCACCTCCGGCGACACCGGCGCCGCCGTGGCCCACGCCTTCTACGGGCTGGAGGGGATTGAGGTGGTCATTCTCTATCCCAAGGGCAAGATCAGCCCCCTGCAGGAGGCGCTCTTCTGCACCCTCGGCGGCAATATCCGCACCATCGCCATCGACGGCGACTTCGATGCCTGTCAGGCGCTGGTCAAGGATGCCTTCGACGACGAAGGGCTCAAGACCGCCATCGGCCTGAACTCCGCCAATTCCATCAACATCAGCCGCCTGCTGGCCCAGGTTTGCTACTACTTCGAGGCGGTGGCCCAGCTGCCAAAAGCCGACCGCGCCAAGGCAGTTATCAGCGTGCCGTCCGGCAACTTTGGCAACCTCACCGCGGGCCTGATTGCCAAGGCGCTGGGGCTGCCGGTGAAGCGCTTTATCGCCGCCACCAACGCCAACGACACAGTGCCGCGCTACCTGAAAACCGGCAGCTGGGAGCCGCACCAGACGGTCGCGACCCTGTCCAACGCCATGGACGTGAGCCGCCCCAACAACTGGCCGCGCGTGGAAGAGTTGTGCCGCCGGGAAGGCTGGGCGCTGGAGACCCTGGGCTCTGGCATGCGCAGTGATGCCGAAACCCGCGATGCTCTCAAACGCCTGCACCAGCTCGATTACCTGTGCGAGCCTCACGGCGCCATCGCCTGGGATCTGCTGAACGAGCAGCTCGCCGAGGACGAGGTAGGGGTCTTCCTCTGCACCGCCCATCCGGCCAAGTTCAAGGAGTCGGTAGACGAGATCCTGGATCTGGATGTGCCGTTGCCGGGCCCGCTTGCCAAGCACGCCGCCCTGCCGCTGCTCTCCCACAACCTGCCCGCAGACTTTGGCCGCCTCAAAGCCTTCCTGCTCGGTTAAGCACCCATGAAAAATGAAAATCCCCCGCCTTTTTGCAAAGAGCGGGGGATTTTTTATTTCCGGCATAGGGCGGGGAATCCAGCCCTGGATGATCACCCTGAAACAAAGGATCACAGTATGAGCCAGCATCCCCTTCGCACATTGATCGAGACCTGCGACGCCGCCATCTCCCGGCGCGACTTCGATGCCCTGATGGCCTTCTACGCCGAGGACGCCGCCCTGGTGGTCAAACCCGGCATGGTGGTGCGCGGCATCCCCGCCATTCGCCGCGCCTTCACCGCCATCTCCGATTACTTTGATGGCCAGCTTGAGGTGACCCAGGGGGCCATGGAGGTGATAGAGGGGGCCGACAACGCCCTGGTGATCATGGAGACCATGCTGCGCTATCCCGATGGTGAGGGTGGCTGGATCGATGAAGCCCGACGCGCCACCTATGTGTTTCGCAGGGAGGCGGATGGAGAGTGGCGCTGCACAATCGACAACTCCTATGGCACTGCGTTGCTGGCGGCGCAGCGGCCCGGCGACCAGCCTGCTACCGACTAGCAAAGTGCCACGGGATCCGCGCAACCAAGATCAGGCATCCAGGCCGGGCAACCTTAGCCGCACACAGGGCTTCGTTCTGCCCGGGAGGGGGCATCACAGCGGAGCTCCCGGCGCAACTCCCCGTTTTGGTTGTACCTCACAACCTGCGGGTGAAAGGCGCGCTGATAGTGATTGCTGCGACTTTTTTACGCATCTGGTTTGCACTCTTGTCGTTATGCTCGCCCTTGGCAGCACAACCCTGTCGGCGGGTCATTTCCGGCCCCCCGGGGCCCATTGACCCGGCCTGCCGTGGCTGCTAATCAGGGGGCTGCTTGACACCCTTCATGGACGAGCAGGGCCGCAGATGCCTCGAAGGCGCGGCTGATCGACAACAACACCACAGTGCAGGGAGCAAACCATCATGTGGCCGTACCGAAAAATAGTGACCCAGTCCCTCAAGACTCCCCTGATGATCGCCAGGATCATGTTTTACCTGGCCCTGTTATTGGTATTCCCCCTGCCAATGATGATGTTATCGGACTCTCCGGCGGCAGAGATGGGGCGTTTCTCTTACGTCCTGGTGACGTTTCCCATCGCCATGGGGCTGATGCTGATATCGAGCCTGATGGCCATCCTGATCGCCATGGTGGAGTCGCGAAACCAGCAGCCACCCCAGGGGCGGTGGTAAGAGAGCCTTCGCCTTGTGAGCCATCCAATAAAAAACCATCCCGGGCGGGATGGTTTTTTTGTGTCCGATCACCCAGCACGGCGGCCTGATGGCCCTGATATAGCCCGACGAGTTCCAACCTGGGGCCCCCACCTTTTTGGCCGATGCTGCCCCACCATCTGGTGGCAGATTTCGCCGAGCCGAGCGTGTTTTGCTCGGGTAAGTTGCAAAGGGTCAGCCGATAGCACCTTCTTTGGTCACAGAGGAGGCTTTTTTATGCTGCAAGAGCCGTGAAGCGGGGAGCTAGGCTCATCGACAGGTGGCTGGTGGTGGACTGGAGCACAGGCGCTCAGTTTAAAAAGGGCTCGACTTAAGATGAAAATCCAGTATTTTGGATTTGCTTCCTTTATTTTGGATTTAACATGGATTTTCAACAGATGCTGGCGGCGCGCCTGCACGGGCTGCGCGAACAACAAGGCTGGTCGCTGGAGCAACTGGCCGAGCGCTCCGGGGTGAGTCGTTCCAATATCTCCAATATCGAGCGCGGTCAGAGCAGCCCGACCGCAGTGGTGCTCGATAAACTGGCCACCGCGCTAGGCGTGCCGCTCGCCTCGCTCTTTACCCGTGAGCCCGAGGAGTCGGTCTCGCCCTGTAGCCGTGTTGAAGAGCAGCCGGTCTGGACCGATCCGCAATCCGGTTATCAGCGCCGCCATCTGACGGCATTGTCTCAGGCGCCGCTACAGATGGTGGAGGTGTGTTTTCCCGCCGGGCAGAGCGTGCAGTATGCACCTCAGCCGCTGCCGACCCACTGGCACCAGCAGATCTGGCTGCTCGATGGCGAGATGCAGATTGAATCGTCCGAGGGGCAGTGGCAGCTTCGCGCCGGCGATTGCCTCTGCATGAGCATTGAGGGGGGCACCCGCTTTATGAATCCGGGCAGCACGACCGCCCGCTATCTGGTCGCCCTGGTACGCTGTACCTACTAAAGGCGGCGCGTGGCACTAGCCAAAGAGGGCGCGCAGCAGGGATGAACCCAGGTGCTGGCTATATCTGGGAAAGACAATGTGCCGAGCACCCATAAGCGCCGAGAGCGGCGCGTTGCAAGGTCCGGCACGAAACAAGGGCAAGCAGAGAGAGGAGATAAGGGATGCAAATCAGACTGGATGATGTGACCGACCCGCGCGTGATGGCACTACTGGAAGAGCACTTGAGCGATATGCGCGCCATCTCCCCTCCCGAGAGCAAGCACGCCCTTGATGGTGCGGCGCTGCGCGCATCCGATGTCAGTTTCTGGACGTTGTGGGATGGGGAAGAGGCGGCCGGTTGTGTAGCCCTGAAACGGCTGGAGGCGGGACATGGTGAGATCAAATCGATGCGCACCGCCACCCGCTACCGCCGCCGTGGCATTGCCCGTCAACTGCTGGCTCATGTGCTCGAAGAGGCCCATCTGCGCGGTCTGACCCGCCTTAGCCTGGAGACGGGCAGCCAGCCCTTCTTTGCACCGGCTCATCGCCTCTATCACGCCTTCGGGTTTGAGGAGTGCGGCCCCTTTGGTCATTACCGTGAGGATCCCCATAGCCGGTTTATGACCAAAGCATTGTGAGTCGTATTACGGCTTCCTGGTGGGCAAATAGAAGAGGGTATATTTAGGGGGAATTTGGACACCCACCTTTTGAAATTGCTACATCTGAACACGCTGCCCACCGATAAACGTCGCTTGTGTGCACGACATTTATCGGGTTATTGGAGGCGCAGTGTGTGATGACAGATAAAGCTAGACAATAATGGCTGGCTCAGAAAGGTGGGGCCCTAACTTTCTGGTGGAATTTGATACCGAATGACGTGTGCTCTAAAGTAGGGTTAGTAAGACACCGGCTTGAGGCCGGTGTCAGGTGATAACTAGAACTGTACAATATTAGATTAGTGTTATTTTTCTGATAATAGGACTTGGTTGACTAGTTTGAGTAGTCTGGTAACGTTACTAATTCGATTATCTTCATCAATTTCTTCATTTAACCATTCCTTAGACTTCTCGAGATATTCAATTGCAACAGAGTCTCGGTATTTATTCCAAAACTGCAATGCATGGTCCGCATAAGACATTGCATGGAAAGCTTTTCTGATATCAGCAGTATGACATTGTTCTAGAGCATTCATACTTTCATCCAATGCTTTCCTCACATCGCTTGAGTTTGGTCTGTCTATATTTGCTCTAAATTTTATAATTGCGTATGAATTTTTTATAGACCAGTTTTTTTGACCGCTGGATGATATTGCATCATCGATAACTTTGAATGCTAGATCGTGCTCTCCTCTACGACTTAAGTAGAGTGCTTTTTGTTGTAAATTAAAAGGTGAGTTGTGCTTACGATAAATTGTGTCGTATATTTTCTCCCCGTCCTCATATATTGGAAATGCCCTTTCAAATAGTCTGGCGTCATATGCCTTTCTTTTAAAGGCGTCAAAGTTTGGTACACAAAAACGGGGGACGTTGTTATGGAAGTTGGTTAGCATCTTTGCTAAGTCTTTTGTTGGTGCGATACTTGATATGTGATCTGCCAGTAAGTTAGACCTAATCGCAAAGTAATCTTGATTATCATCTGAAAGCTCACCAACATATTCAGACAAACTACTACTTAGTATATTCACAAGGTCATAAATTTCATTGTATTGATTATAACCTCGATTGAAGTAACTATATAGTATATCCATAGATGTTACACTTCGGCATGTATGTAAATAGCATGCCAATAGAAATAACTGTACAAGATTGTCATCTTTATTCCTCAGTTCAGAGATTACATTGTTAAAGCGCTCTTTTATAGATGGGGTTCTACAACTTTTCTCAATAAGTTCAAATAGAGAGTCACCATCTTTTTTCTTGTATGCATATTTCTTTTTTAAATCTATAGGTATTCCATTTGTTATCGCTTGAGCATCTTGATCACTTAATGATGTTATATCAATAACATTGATTCCTTTTCTCAAGAAATTGGCGCGAGATGCTGAAAGGTAAGCATAATCCCTCTCAGCGATAACAAGTTGAATATTTTTCTTTTTTGCAAGAAAATCGAGAGCTTCTATTGATGTCGATAAATTGTCAAAAAATAACAAACTGGGGATGTCGGATAAGTTAGATGCGATGTATTTTGCTTTTTCTACGGACAAATTAGAAATGAAAAGCTTGACGCCATTGAAATCGTGAAATGCAGCCAATTGCATTAAAAGTGTCGTTTTACCTGTCGCAGGGCCTCCTGTTATAAGGATGTTTTTACCCTGATTGAGATATTCTTCTATTGTGTTGTAAAAAGCGAGTTTTGTTACTCTAGGTGAATAGATGTCACTCCAAGTGGGTGTTGCACCTTGGTAAAAATCTTGTATAGCACGGTGCTTTATCTCTGAGTGGCTTGGCACTGCGTACTCAGGTAGTGGGTTATTATATTTGATGTCTATTTTATCAGGGGCAGGATTTACGCCTCCTAAATAATCTAGAAATTCTTCTGTATCAGCAGTTATTATTTTTAGGTTGAGAGATCTATAATATTCTATGTCGTCATTTGATGTATGCACTGGATGTACAATGATCCATGCGTTTTTAATACTGCTGTCATTTATTGCATCATGGAAGACTTGGAGGGTACCTGCATCCTTTAATGAGTACCCCCAAAATAGTGTAGGATATCTATTCATGAGACTTCTGAAATAATTCCACCTATTGGGGTCATTATAAAACGCACTGGCTATATCAAGATCTCCGAAAATTAGAGGTGATTCATTGTTAGTCACACAACCATGTAGATGAATATAATCAACTGCGGTTTTATCATTAATACTCACGCCATTTAATTTCGCATCATTTACATATTTTTTCTTGCTGTCTGCAAAAATACATTCTAGTAAATTATCGACATTAGTAGTAAATATAAACTTAGGGTTAATCAATTCTAAGTTATTATATTTTTCGTTAAAACTTCCTATGTTGAATCTCTTTTTTATATAGCTTTCGAGTTCGTCTTTTTTAGATCTAGATAAGAAAGTACATAATTGAGGTAATTGTAATGCTTTTGGGGCACTAGGGAATAATTCTAGCAGCTCAATTCTGAATTCATCTCCTATAGGAAGATTTCGACCATGGTTATCTTGTGCTAGGACTGAAAAACCAGCACCGGTGAAGATATTGATGCCTTCTCTAAGGCTACGTTCAAAAGTACTTTGGCTTTCAACTTTCATCATCACCTCAATATATATAATAATATGAACATTTAAACTAATATGCTTTTTATATTGTATCGAATTGGATGTTTAAAAAACCATCTTGGTTTCCATAAATAAATCGGTGAAAGTTATATTTTCTAATCGATTAAATTTTCGCTTAAGAGAGGAATGTTTTTTAAAGCCCACGCTACCGCCCCTGGATTACAGCTTCCAATGCGCTCCATCAACAACCAGCGGACGGGGTCCGGATGGTTCTATAGACGCCGAATGACCAGCATATCCTCAAGCCTCATATGCAAACCAGTCAGAAAGTGACGCAACTATCAGGAAGATCTGCGTTTTTTGCGCCAGCTCAACAATTGAAGCGAAGGCGCCGGGTGGCCGGAGCGGGGGCAGGGAGGGGGTTGTCGGCAAGGAAGGGCATTTTGTTGTCACGGGGCGGGGGAACTATAGTGCAGCGAGGCGAGAGTGCCTCGTTTGGCCCGCGTGAGTGGGGGCTAACCACAATGGATAGAACGATGGGAGTTGGTCATATGAAGCGGATCCTGATGGTGTTGAGTCTGTGTGTGACGGTCATGGGCATGGGAATGGGGGTGGCCCAGGGCGCAACCTCTGGCGCGCAGCAAGAGTGCGAGGCCCAGGCGGCGGCGAAGAAGCTGGCGGGCGCCGCCAAGACCAGCTTCGTCGGCAAGTGCGTCAAGGATGCCTCGGCCAGCACCAAGGCGAGCCAGTGTGAGAAGGCGGCCGCCGACAAGAAGCTGGCGGGGGCTGCCAAGAACAGCTTTATCCAGAAGTGCGTGAAGACGGATGCAGCCGCCGACAAGACGGCTCAGTGCGAGAAGGCGGCCGCCGACAAGAAGCTCGCCGGGGCGGCCAAGAACAGCTTCGTGCAAAAGTGTGTCAAGACCACCTGAGCCCTGGGGCCAGGGGTGAGCGAGCACCTTGGGAAGGGGCTCGCCTAAGGGATAGAGAGGGGCCATGGGCCCCTCTCTTGTTGTGATGCCGGTCTGTGGTGCCCAAGCAAGATGGACGTTATCCCGGCGCCCTCGGCATGGGCGGTGCAAGGCCCCTTGGTGAGGGATAGCCGCGCCGATCCGCCTCTTTTTTGATTAAATATATATCCATTAAAAAAACAACTACTTACTGGTGTTTTGTTGGCTTTGTTTCAGGTTTTTTCAATTTTTGGGAAATCTTTTCTCCCCTGGGCCGGTTCTATTGGACGTAACCGGATGAGATGCGCCGGAGACACCACTCTAGACAACAAGGAATAGGGATATGAACGTGAAAAAGAGTACTGCCATCGCCTCTGCCATGACGGGTCTGCTGGCCCTGGGTGCCCAGTTCATCGCCGCGCCAGTCATGGCGGCGGACGACAAGGAGAAGTGCTACGGCGTGGTCAAGGCGGGCAAGAACGATTGCGCCACCAAGGGCGGCTCCTGCGCCGGTACCGCCAAGATGGATGCCCAGGGCGATGCCTTCGTGGTGATGCCCAAGGGCCTGTGCGAGAAACTGGCGGGCGGGTCGCTGCAACCCAAGTAAGCCCAGTGCCATGGTGTGGCGCCCGCCACATCATGGCCCCTTCTTTTGAGAGAGCCCTGCCATGAACCCCTTGATCGGTATAGGTTTACGCCCCCCCCACTACGACGAGATCCGCCAGACCCTGCCCGGGGTAGGCTGGCTCGAGGTGCACAGCGAAAACTACTTCGAGCGTCACAGTAAAGGCTTTGAGGTGCTGGCCGAGCTGGCTGGGCACTACCCAATCAGCCTGCACGGGGTCGGCATGTCGCTGGGCTCCGCCGACTCGCTCGACCCTGCGCACCTGCGCCAGTTGGCGGCCCTGGTGGCGACCATAGCGCCGGTGCGGGTCTCGGAGCACCTGAGTTGGGGCAGCATAGACGGGCGCTATTTCAACGATCTGCTGCCCATGCCCTACACCCGAGAAGCCCTCTCGCACATGAGCGACAAGGTAGACAGGGTGCAGCAGGCCCTGGGCCGGCAACTGCTCATCGAAAACCCCTCTTCCTATCTGCAACTGCCCGGGGAGATGGGCGAAGCGGCGTTTCTGGCCGAGCTGGCGCGGCGCAGCGGCTGCGGCATCTTGCTCGATCTCAACAACCTCCATGTCAGCAGCGTCAATCACGGCTTGGATTGCGCCGACTACCTGGCCGCCATCGATCTGGAGACGGTCGGGGAGATCCACCTGGCCGGTTTTACCGACAAGGCGTTGCCCCAGGGGCACCTCTATATCGACACCCACAGCACCCCGGTGGCGCCCCCTGTGTGGGCGCTCTATCGGCAGCTGTGCCAGCAGCGCGCCATCCCCACCCTGATCGAGTGGGATCTGGAGATACCCCCGCTGCCTGTGCTGCTGGGGGAGGCGCAACTTGCCAGCGAGATCCTGAGCGCGGCGCAGCGAACATCCGAGGAGCCCGCCCATGTCTGAGCTTGCTTCCCTTCAGAACGCCTTTGCCAGCGGTCTGCTCGGCCAGGATGACGCCATACTGGCGCAGATCCAGCCTGGGCGCTTTGCCCCCGACGCCGTGCTGCAGATCTATCGCAACAACGTCATCCTCGGCCTCACCGAGGTGCTCGCCAGCAGCTATCCCGCCGTCGCGGCCATGGTGGGGGAGGCGTTCTTCGCCGCCGCGGCCCGGGGATTCGTGTTGGCCGAGCCCCTGGAGGAGGGGAGCGTCATGCACTATGGGGAAGGCTTTGGCGACTGGCTCACCCGCCTGCCGACCACCCAAGCCCTGCCCTGGCTCGGGGAGCTGGCCCGCTTCGAGTGGCTGCTGGAGCGTGCCTCCCTGCTGGCGCCCGAGTCCAGGCGCTGGCCTGCCGAGCGGCTCGCCGCCCTTGCCCCTGCCCAGTGGGATCGGCTGGTGCTGCACCCCGCCTGCGATCTGCTGCTCCTCGAGAGCCGTCATCCTGTGCTGGCGCTCTGGCAGATGGCCCTGCACGGCGGGGAGACGGTCAGCGAGCTGGATGCCCCCTGCTGGCTGGCCCTTAAAAAACGCCCCGGCCACAGGGTCGAACCCATCCCTCTGGATGCAACCCCCTGGCGCCTGCTGCAGGGCTGCCAGCAGGGCAGGTCGCTGGCCAGCCTGCTGGCACAGGATCCGGCCATGGCCGAGCACCTTGCCCCCCTCATCACCCTCGATCTGCTGGTCGATCTGGAGCTTGCCCCATGACAACACAGACTCTCTCCAAGCCGCTTGGCCTCTTTGCCGAGCGTATCCTGCCCTGGTGCAGCGGCGCCCTGCTGCTGCTGGCCAGACTCTGGGTCGCCGCCGTCTTCCTGCGATCCGGCTGGCTCAAGTTCACGGCCTGGGACTCCACCCTCTACCTGTTCGAGTTCGAGTACCAGGTGCCCCTGCTGCCCTGGCAGTGGGCGGCCTACGTGGGCACCGCGACCGAGCTGCTGCTGCCGCTCTTCCTGCTGGCGGGACTCTTCACCCGCCCGGTCGCCTTGCTGCTGTTTGGCTTCAACGCCATGGCGGTCATCTCCTATCCCACCCTGTGGGCGGGGGGCTTTCACGATCACCAGCTGTGGGGCTGGATGCTGCTGACCCTGGCGGTGTGGGGCGCAGGCCCCCTGTCATTGGATCACTGGCACCTTGCCAGGGGACGCAGCGGCCATTAACGTGGCTGTCAGATGAAGGGGCCTGCGGGCTCCTTCTTGTCATGCTACCCGAGGAGAAAAAGATGATGGTTCGCGAGGCCCTGGCCGCCGATATTCCCGCCCTGGTGCGCCTTCGCATGGCGCTGTTTGGTGAACTGGGGGAGCTCGATGACCCGCAGGCGAGCGATGCGCTGTGGCAGGCGACCCAATCCTATTTCAGCACGGCACAGGCGGATGGCAGCGCCCGCTCCTGGCTGGTGGAGGTCGAGGGAGAAGCGGTGGCGTGCGGTACCCTGGCTCTCTTCGTGCGGCCACCCTATCCGGGCAACCTGGCGGGGCGCGAGGCCTATCTGCTCAACATGTATACCTTGCCAGCCTGGCGCAAGCGGGGCATGGCGAGCGCCCTGCTCGATGCCATGGCGGCCCATGCCCGGGAACAGCGACTGGGCAAGCTGTGGCTGCACGCCAGCGAGCAGGGGCGTCCGCTCTACGAGCGACTCGGTTTTGTTTCCAATCCGGCCTGCCTGGAGTGGTGTCCCGCCCCCTGAACTAGCCGCAGTGATCCTCGGCAGATGCTGTTACGTACTGGCAACCCTTGGCGGCCTAGTCGCTTTTCTATACACTGCGCGCCCCCCATGCCCCAAGGTCATCTGACCACTCATATTGGGACTTGCGGGGCCGATACAGTCAGTGGGGGAGGCTGTGGTGCCGATCCGGATCGTCAACGAGGTAGGAGTCTTATGTTCAATCACAAACTCAAGGCGCAGTTGCAGGCCTGTCAGGCCCGGCTCGATGAAGAGCAGGGCTTCGCCCAGGGGATCAAGGGCGGTGCCGCGACCATCATCTTCAGCCCGGACGGGGAGATCCTGGAGGTCAGCGACCCCTTCCTGAGCCTGATGGGATATGGCGCGAACGAGCTGCTTGGGCGTCACCATCGCCTGCTCTGCCCCGAGAGCTGGACCGGCTCCACCGACTATCAGCAGTTCTGGAGCCGCCTGCGGCAGGGGCAGCCCCAGTCTGGCACCTTCGAGCGCGTTAATCAGAAGGGCGAGACCCGCTGGCTGGAGGCGAGCTATGTCCCGGTGAAGAGCCAGGGCAGGGTGACCCGGGTGGTGACGCTGGCCAGCGACGTGACGGCCCGGCATCAGCGGCTACAACACCTGGAGGCGCTCTCCCAGGCGCTGGACCGCTCCCGGGCCATGATAGAATTCACCCCGAGCGGCGAGATCATCAGCGCCAACGCCAACTTCCTCGACGCCATGGGTTATCGCCTGAACGAGATTGCGGGCAAGCATCACAGGATCTTCTGCGACGAGGCCTTCCTGCGCGAGCAGCCCAAATTCTGGGAGGAGCTGGCCCGTGGCCAGTTCAAGTCCGGCCTCTTCATGCGCCACAACAGCCGGGGGGAGGCCGTCTGGCTGGAGGCCACCTACAACCCTATCCGTGACCAGAACGGCAAGGTGGTGAAGGTCGTCAAGTTCGCCAGCGACATCACGGCCCGCATCGAGCAGAACCACGCCACCCGGGAAGCGGCCCGCCTCGCCCACAGCACGGCGCAGGAGACCTTGAGCAGCGCCGAGGCCGGGGCCGAGCGGCTGCGTGCCGTGGTCGATACCTCTTCCCTCATCGCCACCCAGGTGGATCAGGCCATCGCCCTCATCGGTCAGCTCAACGAGCAGTCCAGGAGCATAGAGGCCATCGTCTCGACCATCAGCGGCATCGCCGATCAGACCAACCTGCTGGCCCTCAATGCGGCCATAGAGGCGGCGCGGGCGGGGGAGCAGGGACGGGGCTTCGCCGTGGTGGCCGACGAGGTACGCCAGCTGGCGGCCCGCACCTCTCTTTCCACCGCCGAGATTGCCAAGGTGGTGCAGAAGAACCGCGAGCTGACCGCCAGGGTGACCGACGACATGGCCGGGGTGGCGGGCAGCGCCGAACTCGGCAAACAGCAGATAGCCGAGGTGGACAAGCTGATGAGCGACATCCACCAGGAGGCGAGCCGGGTCTCGCAGACGGTCTCGGCACTCTCCATCTGAACCCCCTTCTCTGGCGACACTCTCTGTCAGGATCGCCAAAAGAGTGAGCGAACGAGCCCCCAAGCTGAACCCTGGCTGTATGACCCCGGCCTTGTGAATTGTGGCGATCCGCCGCCTTGTTTAGGCTGCCGCCTCATTTTTCATTGAGCGGGTAGAAAACAATGGCAGTACGACACAAAGGCAGGGCACTGGCCCTGCTGCTGGGGACGGTGGCGAGCATGGGGCTCAGCGGTTGCATGGGGCAGATGGGGCTCTCCTCCATGGTGACCAAGGGCAACCTCAGCGTGGTGGACAATCGCTACGGCCGTGCCGGTGTCTTCGTGCTGCTCTCCCCCGTCTATGGCCTGGCGGCGACGGCGGATCTGTTCGTGTTCAACACCATCGAATTCTGGTCGGGCAAGAACCCCATCACCGGCAAGTCGCCGGCCCTGGTGGATCACAAGGCCGATGCGGTGATCAAGGTCAACCAGCATCTGGATCCGGCCCTCAACAAGGTGCCGCTCGCCATGCTGCCGCAAGGGGTGCGCGAGGTGAAGGTGAGCTACCCGGACGAGCGCACGGCCCAGATGGAGATCCACTACATCGACGGTCATCGCGACATGATGCGCGGGGAGATGCGCGGCGAGCTGCTGGACATCTACCTGGATGACAAGCTGGTCTCGACCCTGACCCGCAAGCAGCTGGACGAGAAGGCAAACGCGGGCAAGGTGGCGGTTTAACCTCTTCAGAAAGCTGATCTTTTTTTCTCTGAAAAGGGTATAAACAAGCGGCTGGCAAGATCGCCATTATGTCTAAGGGAGTAGGCTATGACGGTGACCGGATTGCGGTTGGCTGAATTGATTGGTTCCCTCAGCCATGCCCTGGACATGACTGAGGGTCAACCACGGGGGCACTGCATCCGCTGTTGCTGGATAGGTGCCCGCCTGGGGGAGCGGCTGGGACTGGATGCCCGGCAGCGCCATGACCTCTATTACACCCTTCTGCTTAAAGATCTGGGGTGCAGCAGCAATGCCGCCCGCATCTGCGAGCTCTATCTCACCGACGATCTTCACTTCAAGCGCGACTTCAAGCTGGTGGATGGCTCCCTCTCCGAGGTGGTCAACTTCGTGCTGGGTCACACCGGCTTGCAGGCGGATCTGCTCGGTCGTTTTCGCAGCCTGTTCCACATCTTTCGCAACGGCGATCAGATAGCCAACGAGCTGATCCAGACCCGCTGTCACCGGGGGGCGGACATCGCTCGCCAATTGCGCTTCAGTGACGAGGTGGCCAACGGCATCCTCTCCCTCGATGAACACTGGAATGGCAAGGGGCGACCGCTGCAACTGGCGGGGGAGGCTATCCCCCTCTTCTCCCGCATCGCCCTGCTCTGTCAGGTGGTGGATGTGTTCCATGCCGCCGCAGGTCCGGATGCGGCGCAGAGGGAGCTTCGCGAGCGCAGCGGCAGCTGGTTTGATCCCGCCCTGGTCGGCGAGTTTGAAGCGCTGGCGGACGAGGATTTCTGGCAGGGGCTGGTGGACCCCAGGCTGACCGAGTGGGTCTTCGACCACTCGGCCGGGCAGGGGGAGGTGGCGCTCGATGAGGATTATCTGGACGAGATAGCTGCGGCCTTCGGCCAGGTGGTGGACTCCAAGAGCCCCTATACCGCCGGCCACAGCGGCAGGGTGGCGCTCTATACTGACATTCTTGCCGCCCAGATGGGGCTGTCTGAATCGAGACGACGCTGGCTCAAGCGGGGTGCCCTGCTCCACGACGTGGGCAAGCTCGGGGTGAGCAACGCCATCCTCGACAAGCCGGGCAAGCTAGATGCGCAGGAGTGGGCCGCGGTGCAGATGCATGCCGCCTATACCGAGGAGATCCTGGGCCGCATAGGGGCGTTCAGGGAGCTGGCCCAGGTGGCCGGGGCCCATCATGAACGGCTCGATGGCAAGGGCTATCCAAGGGGGCTAAGCGGCGCAGAGATTGCTCTCGAGACACGCATCATCACCACCGCCGACATCTTCGACGCCATCACCGCCAAGCGCCCCTATCGCGACGCCATCCCCGTGCCCCAGGCGCTGGAGATGATGGCCGAGCATCTGGGCAGCGCCATCGATCCCGACTGTTTCGCCGCCCTTCAGGCGGGGATCCGGGACTTCTCCCTCTACCTCAGCCCCGAGCAGCCCCTGGCGCAGGCCGGTTAAGGCCGCTGGCGTCGTCATGGCCCGGGTAGCCGGAGACCAAAGACAGGAACGCCCCGCATTGCGGGGCGTTTTGTTAGCCCGGCTTGTTGCCCTGGCTGCGGGGCGGGTTCATCACCAGCCCCAGCAGGCGGTGGAGGTGGGCAATCTGCTCGGTGAGCTGCAGGTTGAGCCAGAGGTAGCCGCTGATGGTGGCCTCGTCATCGGCCCCCGGACGCACCTCGGCCTGCACCTCGGCGGCCGCCGCCTGCAATCTGGCGATGGCCTGCTCGGCGGCGCTGCTGTCGCCGCTCTTGAGCATGAGGGCGAGCTGGATGATCACCGCCTCGGTGGCCTGCTGGCAGGCGCGCAACCCGGGGTGGCTCTGCATCAGGAAGTGGCTCTGGCGATCGCGCCAGTAGGTGTTGGCCAGCATCTCCAGGGTGCAGAAGGTGTTGCGCATCGTGGTCTGGACGGCCTCGAACAGGGCGCTGTTGAGGCGGGTCTCCTTGACGGCGGGCGCCAGCAGGGGGCGCAGGCTGACTATCTTGGTGAGCAGGCGGGCGTGGCTTTGGGCCAGCCTGGGGCGCTCCAGGATATTGGGGGAGAGGTGGGTGTGATAGAGACGCCCGGCCTGCTGCAGGCTGTCGTGCATCTGCAGCCGCCAGTGGGTGTAGGCCCGCTGGGGGTAGATGCTGCAAAACAGCAGGGCCAGCATGGAACCCAGGATCACGTCGCCGCTGCGCCAGAGCGCCGTCTCTATGTCTCCCGGCACCCCGCCGACTATGACCCCCAGGGTGATGCCGATGAGCAGCCCCACATAGGGGCGCTTGCCGAGCGCCAGGTAGCCGCACAGGAACATGATGGCGCAGCACCAGACCAGCATCAGCGGCAGGGAGTAGAGCTCCAGATAGAGGGCCACCACCCCGCAGGCGGCGCCGAAGATGGTGCCGACCACCCGTTGCAGCGCCCGGGAGAGCACATTGCCCCAGAACGAGATGGGGCCCATCACCACCACTAGCGTGATGAGGGGCCAGGTGCTCTCCGGCAGCTTGAGCTCCCGGGTCAGCAGGAAGGTGAGGGTGAAGGCCAGGGCGATGCGCAGGCCGTGGACCAGGCGGTAGCGACCATAGATCAGCAGATCGAAGCGGGAGAGCGGCGTGTTCAGGCGCAAGGGAGTCGTCTCATGTCAGGTTGATCTTCTCGTGTTGCCGTGCCAGCCGACGCTCCCCATCAGGGCAAGAGGCGGATCCGGACCCGCTCACCTGGGATGATGGCCGATCGGGCAGGGCATTCGATCACGCAGTTGGCCAAGGGCAGGGCAGAGGGCATGAAAGCACTTGCCGGGCGCACCTGCAAGCAGCCGCTGGCATCCTGGCTGAGGTGGCCGGGCAGGCAAGCCTCCCCCGCCGGATTGGGCATGGCCTCCAGGGCCAGGGCGAACAGGCGCAGCGGCGGCGATAAAGGGGGCTGGTTGCTTGCATCCCGGGGCAGCCGGGCGCAGATGAAGTCGGCGATGGCGTCCAGGGCCTCGAAACGAAACTGGGGCAGGGTCGTTGCCTCGGGCTCATCGCTGATGAGCGCCACTATGTCCGGGTCGCCTTGGAACAGCAGGGGCCTTCCGAGGGCGCGGCGATGGAGCTCTATCTTGGGAAAATGGTGATGCTTGAACCCCTCGACCAGCAGCAGATCGAGCCGCTCCCAGTCGAAGCGGGCCAGCAGCGCCTCCAGGGAGGGCTCTTGCTCCGGGGTTTCGCAGATCAGGGCGTGGCGCAGGGAGGAGGCCGCCATCACCTGGCGGGCACCGGCCTGGCGCAGGCGATGGCTGTCCTTGCCCGGCTTGTCCATGTCGAAGTGGTGATGGGTATGCTTGAGCACCCCGAGCCGCAGGCCGCGCTGGCCGAGCAGGGGGATGAGGCGCTCCAGCAGGGTGGTCTTGCCGGTGCCGCTCCAGGCGACGAAGCCGAGCAGGGATCCTGGGGCGCTCATGGTCGCAGGCCCCCCGCCAGCGGCTCCGGATGTGACAGGCTCGCCTCGTAGGCGGCGAGCTCGGCCGGGCTGTTGAGATTGACGAAGGCATCAGGCGCATCGGCAAAGGGCACCACCGTCATCCGGTGGCGGGCAAACCAGGCCCCCGTCTTGCGCTCTCCCTCTGCCAGAGCCAGTTGCAGGGAGGGCAGCAGGGCGCGATGGAGCAGGGCGACCACGGGTTGCAGGTGCTGGCCGTCGTGGGCCACCAGCAGCTCGCTCTGCGGCGTCATGGCGGCGCGAAAGCGGGCCATCAGATCCCGTGGCAGGGCGGGGCCGTCACAGGGCACGAACAGCACCCAGTCGTGGCGGGCGGCGGCAAGGCCAGCCTGCATGCCCGCCAGCGGCCCCTGAAAGTCGGCCTGCGTGTCGCCGATGACGGGGGCCAGCGCCCGGTAGCGCTCCTCGCTGCGGTTGGCGTTGATCAGCACCTCGTCCACCTGGGGGCGCAGGCGCTCGAGCACGTGGACTATCAGGGGCTTGCCCGCCAGGGGCACCCAGCCCTTGTCGTCGCCCCCCATGCGGGTGGCACGGCCACCGGCCAGGATCACGGCGGTGACGGGGAAGGGGAGATCGCTGCGGCTCATGGGGCTCCAGGGGTCTGTGAGGTGACATGCCGCCTGTTCAGCCTCTGCTCTAGCAAGGGCGCTGGCGGCATCGAATGTCTGCCGATCTTGCGCCAAGCGCCCCGCCGGGGCAAGCCCGGCGGCCATGAGCCCGGCAGGAGAGGGGGCTTTGGCCGCAGGGTATGCCCAAGCTCACAAAACCGAATCCCCAAACGTCATATGATCCCCTGCAATCTGAGTCTTGCTCTCCTGCCTAATGGCAACTTCATGTAAATCAAAGAGAATGACTATGGCTACCGGACAATATCTGCTGTGGAAAGACGCACAGGGAGAGGACTTTCGCCCCGTTGCACTGACAGGCACCGATCTGCTCAACGATCGCAATCTCAACAAGGGCACCGCCTTCACCGAACAGGAGCGGGCCGACTTCGAGCTCGACGGCCTCTTGCCGCCCCAGGTGCAGACCTTCGAAGCCCAGCTGGAGCGGGTCTATCAGGGTTTCTTGAGCGCCTGCAGCGACATCGAGAAGTACCAGAACCTGCGGGCCCTGCAGGATCGCAACGAGACCCTGTTCTACGCCCTGCTGTCGCGCCACGTGGAGGAGATGACCCCCTACATCTATACCCCGACCGTGGGCAAGGCCTGTCAGGAGTTCAGCCACCGCTTCCAGAAGCCGCGCGGTCTCTACATAACCCCGAAGAACGTCGATGACATGGGCTCCCTCGCCCGCCACATGGACGCCAAGGCGGTGCGCATCATCGTCGTCACCGACAGCCAGGGGATCCTCGGCATCGGGGATCAGGGGGTGGGGGGCATGGGTATCCCCATCGGCAAGCTCTCCCTCTATACCCTGGGGGCCGGCATCCACCCCGCCTGTTGTCTGCCCATAGCGCTGGACGTGGGCACCGACAACCAGGCGCTGCTGGACGATCCCATGTACCTGGGTCAGCCCCACAAGCGTATTCGCGGCAAGGAGTATGACGACTTCATCGACAAGTTCGTGGCCGGGGTCAAACGCCACTTCCCCAACGCCGTCTTGCAGTGGGAGGACTTCAGCAAGTCCAACGCCTTCAACAACCTCTCCCGCTACCAGCAGACGCTGCCTTCGTTCAACGACGACATCCAGGGCACCGGGGCCGTGGTGCTGGCGGGCATCATAGGGGCGGTCAAGTCCAAGGGCGAGACCCTGGGCCAGCAGCACTACCTGGTCTATGGGGCCGGGGCTGGCGGGGTCGGGGTGGCGGATCAGATCTGCGCGGGGATGATCCGCGAAGGGCTGGACCCGCAGGCGGCGCGGGATCGCATCTACATCCTGGATACCCAGGGGCTGGTGTGCGACAACCGCGAGGGGCTGGATGAATACAAGCGCCGCTACGCCAAGCCGGGCCTGCTGCTGGCCCAGTGGGATCTGCAGGGCAAGGCGGGGCTGACCGAGGTGCTGCGCCACGTGCCCATCAGCGTGCTGCTCGGCACCAGCGGCGCCGGTGGCGCCTTCCAGGAGGAGCACATCCAGCTGATGCTGGCCCACTGCGAGCACCCCATGGTGTTCCCCCTCTCCAACCCCACCGCCAACTGCGAGGCGCTGCCGGAGGACATCTTCCGCTGGAGCCAGGGCCGCGCCATAGTCGCGACCGGCAGCCCGTTCAAGGATGTGCACCATGAGGGCCAGACGTTCCGGATCGGGCAGGGCAACAACGTCTTCATCTTCCCGGGGGTGGGGCTGGCCGCCATTGTCAGCCAGATCCGCGAGATAAGTCCGGAGATCTTCACCACCGCCGCCTTCGCGCTGGCGGAGTGCGTGGATGAGGCGGATCTGGCCCGGGGCACCGTCTACCCGCGGATCAGCGAGCTGCGCAGCATCTCGGTGCACGTGGCGACCGCCGTGCTCAAGGACATAGTGCGCCGGGATCCCTCCCACCCGCTGATCGGCCAGGATCTGCAGCAGCACATCCTGAGCCACATGTGGGAGCCTGTATATCTGCCCTACCGCAGGGTCTGAGGAGCGCGCCGGGCCTGATGCCCGCGCGGATAAAATGAAAGAGGGTGGCCCTGGCCACCCTCTTCTTGTTGACCCAGCCACGCCGGCGCGGGCCGCCACCACTCAAGGCTGAGTGGGCGGTGGCAGCAGGCTGTCATCGACGCTGCCGTCACCCCTGAGCTTGTTGCCATTGGCGTCGACGGCGTCCCTGCCGTTGTCATCGACGCTGCCGTCACCTCTTAGCTTGTTGCCGTTGGCGTCGACGGCGTCCACGCCGTTGTCGTCCACACTGCCATCGCCCCTGAGCTTGTTGCCATTGGCGTCTACGGCGTCCACGCCGTTGTCATCGATGCTGCCATCACCTCTTAGCTTGTTGCCGTTGGCATCGACGGCATCCACGCCGTTGTCATCGATGCTGCCGTCACCTCTCAACTTGTTGCCGTTGGCATCGACACCACTGTCATCCACCCGGCCACCGGCATGACGCTCCCCGCCGGCATGCCTGTCGCCACCGCCGTGGCGATCGCCGCCGGCATGCTCACCCTGGCCATGGTCATCGCCGCCGTGACCACTGTCGTCACCCCCATTGTTTCCACTGTGGCTACTATTGCCGCCACCGCCGCTATTGTTTCCAGAATGGCTACTATTGTCCCCGCCACTGTGGCCGCCGCCTCCGCTGCCACTGTTGCTGCCACCTCCACCGCTATTGCCGCCCCCGCTGGCACTGTTGCCGCCGCCTCCACCGCCACTATTGCCGCCTCCGCCACTATTGCCACCCCCGCTGCCACTGTTGCCGCCGTCCCCCCCTTTGTTGTGAACGATCAGCGAGTTGGCGATATAGCTGTGGCTGCCGTCCAGAATGAGGTTGAACAGCGCCGTGGTGGGCGGGCTGTCGACCCAGTAGAGAGACTCGACCAGCAGCTCGGCGGGCTGGGCCGCCAGCGCCAGGTTGCCAGTGAGCGCGACCGCTGCCGGTCCGCACAGGATGCGCATGCCGGTAAAGAGCGGCTGCACCGCCAGGGTGGGTTGCTCGGCGCGGGTCATGGCGGGCGAGATGGCCACCCAGCCGCGGGTGCTCAAGAAGGGGTGCTCGGCGGTAAAGAAGGGGGGCAGATGATTGAGCCCGTAAAGTCTCCGGTTGCCCAGGATGACGCGCTCGACCGCCAGGATCCGGTTGATCTGGCCATGTTGATCCCGCACCTGTTCACCGGCCTGCAGCGTTTCGATGGGGCGCTCGCTGCCATCGGCCATCTGGATGCGGGTGCCGGCGACGAAGCAGGACTTGGCATGGGCCTGGTTCGGCTGCCATTGATGGTGGTCGAAGTCATAGCTGAAGGGGGTGGCAAACAGGGCCAGGGCGATGGCCGATCCCACCAGCAGTCGGCGCTGGCTGGGTTTGAACGAGGGCAGTGACATGGGTAGCTCCTTGTCTGGCTGGATTCACGCAGTCAAGTATAGAGGAGCACCCCGCTGAAACCCTTGCCATGCTATCTCGCCAGAAAAACGATTGGCGTCGGCTACAAAAGTGCGTAAAATCGCATACTCGATGCTTGTAGCAACGAATCCCGCCTAAAAAGCCAGTTTCATGCCCTCCCCAAGCAGTAAAAGGTAACGAATGACGCCGAATGGCGCATCTCATGCCTTGAAAAAGTCTTGTGATGACTGAAAAGTGTCAATTATCCCTGTCAGTTATCAAAAAATTAAGGATACCCATGTTTTCCTTGGTCAAGCAAAGCGTCGCCGGGCTGCAAATTCTGTTTGTTGCCTTTGGTGCCATGGTTCTGGTGCCCCTGCTCACCGGATTGAACCCCTCCATGGCACTGCTTGGCGCCGGTGTAGGCACCCTGCTGTTCCAGCTCTGCACCCGTCGCCAGGTGCCGATCTTCCTCGGCTCCAGCTTCGCCTTCATCGCCCCCATCATCTATGCCACCCAGACCTGGGGCCTGCCCTCCACCATGTTCGGTCTGTTTGCCGCCGGTTTCATGTACTTCATCCTGGCGGCCCTCATTCGCGTGCGTGGCATGGGTTTCGTGCACAAGCTGCTGCCCCCTGTGGTGATTGGCCCGGTGATCATGGTGATCGGCCTGTCGGTGGCCCAGGTGGCCTGCAACATGGCCATGGGCCGTGCCGGGGCCGAGCAGGTGGTGGCGCCTGCCACAGCGCTGACCCTGGCGGGGATCTCCCTGGCGGTGACCCTGATCGCGGCCGTGTTCTGCAAGGGCTGGATCAAGCTCATCCCCATCCTCTCCGGCGTCATCGCCGGTTATGTGGCCGCCGTGCTGATGGGTCAGGTGAGTTTCGATGGCATGGTCAACGCCCCCTGGCTGGCGCTGCCCCACTTCGAGACCCCGGAGATCAACTGGGCCGCGGCGCTGTTCATGCTGCCGGTGGCCATCGCCCCCTGCATCGAACACATCGGCGGCGTGCTGGCCATCGGCGGTGTGACCGGCAAGGACTACACCAAGGATCCTGGCCTGCACCGCACCCTGGCCGGTGACGGCATCGGCGTCTGCTTCGCCGGTTTCATCGGTGGCCCTCCCGTCACCACCTATGCGGAAGTGACAGGCGCCGTGATGATCACCCGCAACTTCAACCCGGTCACCATGACCTGGGCCGCCGTGTTTGCCATCATTCTGGCCTTCTTCGGCAAGTTCAACGCCCTGCTCACCTCCATCCCCATGCCGGTGATGGGCGGCATCATGCTGCTGCTGTTCGGATCCATCGCCGCCATCGGTCTCAAGACCCTGGTGGAATCCAAGGTGGATCTGGGTCTGTCCCGCAACATCGCCATCGTCGCCGTGACCCTGACAGTGGGTGTCGGTGCCCTGGAGATGAAGATCGGTGACTTCGCCCTGGCCGGTGTCGGCCTGGCCTCGGTGGCCGCGATCCTGCTCAACCTCATCCTGCCCCAGCACTCCGAAGAGGGTGTCATGGCGTCGGCCAAGGACTGAGCGGACTGAGTGACGAGCCGTCAGCCAGAGCGATGACAGGAGGCCACCCTTGGGTGGTCTCCTGCTTTTGTGGCCTCCCGCCGCGAGAGCCTGGATCCATCGGGGCTCGGCCTGGCGACTACAATCAGTGGCGTTGTTCACAGTCAAGGAGACGAACATGAAGACGAGATGGATCCTGGCCCTGGTTGGGCTCATCTGGGGGGGCGCGGCCCAGGCCGGTGCGGTGCGCTACCAGGTCGACGGTCAGCCCTTCGAGGGATATTACCTGGCTGCCGCCGACAAGCAGGCACCCCTGGTGGTGCTGGTTCACGACTGGGACGGGCTGACGGATTACGAGGTCAAGCGGGCCGAGATGCTGGTGGCGCTCGGTTACAGCGTGTTCGCGGTGGACTTGTTCGGGGCAGGAATCAGACCGACCGCCGTGGAAGAGAGGAAGAAGCTCACCGGGGCGCTTTATCAGGACAGGACCAGGATGCGCAAGCTGTTGCAGGCAGGGCTCGCCGAGGCGGGCAGGCAGGGCGGCCGGCTCGACAATGCGGTGGCGATGGGTTACTGCTTCGGCGGCGCCGCCGTGCTGGAGCTGGCCCGCAGCGGTGCGGATCTCAAGGGGATCGTCAGCGTCCACGGGGGGCTGGAGACCCCGGCCGGTCAGAACTACGAGCAGACCAGGGCCAGCCTGCTGATCCAGCATGGCAGCGCGGATCAGGCGGTGTCGCTGGGCCAGTTCGCGGCCCTCATCACCGAGCTGGAGAGTGCCGGCATCAGGCATGAGGCGACCAGCTACAGCGGCGCCCCCCATGCCTTCAGCGTCTTTGGCTCGGACAACTACCGCGCCGATGCCGATGCCAAGTCCTGGCGGCGCTTCACCGAGTTTCTCGGCGAGGTGACCAAGGGGTAGGGCAGCCTCAGGTGGCGCAGCGGGATCATGCCATCGATAGCCCCTATGGCGGGGCCCCACGGCTTGCCGGCCGGGTCAGCAGAAGTTCAGTGACGCTGTTTATACTGACTCGATGAGGTACTTGTATCTGGCCAGTCCCCCCGGGACACCGGACGGTGAACGCTGATAACGGGTCACTGTGATGGCCTCTGACCCGATTCTGGATCGGGAGGCCCCCTCAGCCCCCGCACATGAGACACGAAGGAGTAATGACATGCGTCTATGGACTCATATTCTGGCCGTTCTGCTGCTGGTTGGTTGTGCCAAGGGAGATACCCCCGCCGAGCAACGCAGCCACATTCAACAGATGCGCCAGCAGACCCTCTCCACCCTGTATGGGCAGGATGCAGGCACCAGACAGGAGGTGGCAAGATCCAAGGGTTATGCCGTCTTCACCAATGTGAACAACAACCTGCTGGTACTGAGCGCCGGCAGTGGCTATGGGGTGCTCCGTGACAACCGCACCGGTCGCGACACCTACATGAAGATGGCGACCGCTGGCATGGGGATCGGCATGGGGATCAAGAAATTCCAGGCCGTGATCATCTTCAACGATGCCGCCGCCCTGGACAGATTCATCACCACAGGTTTCGATGCCAGCGCCCAGGCGGATCTGGCCGCCAAGTCGGCGGACGATGGCAAGGTGGTGGTCAGCGAGGCGGCCAATGCCGACTTCCAGAAGGTGAAGATGTACCAGCTTACCGAGAAGGGCGTGGCGGTGCAGGCCACCATGCAGGGCTACAAATACTGGCCGGACGATGATCTCAACGGCACCAGATAAGGCCCAGACCCAGGGGTCACTGCGCGGCGCTCATCAGAGCGCCGCGTGCATTTCTGCGGCCTTGAACCTCCCTAGGCGGGCTTGTCCAGCGCCAGCACCCTCACCCACATGGCCCCTTCCCCCACATGTTGGCGGGATGAGAGGCTGAGCTCCCCCGTCTGCGCCGCGATGCGATGCACGGACAGGCTGTGGGACTTTTGTCCGGTGGCGATCAGATAGTGGCCGCTGTGGTCGATGGCAAAACCACGGGGACAGGATTCGGTCGGGAAGTGGCCCAGCAGGGTCAGGGCGCCGTCTCCCTCATCGACCCCGAACAGGCTGAGCAGGCTGCTGGCCCGCTCGCTGGTGTAGAGAAAACGTCCATCCGGGGTCAGGTGGATGTCGGCCCCCCAGCGCTCTCCCTGATAACCCTCGGGCAGCATATCCAGGCTCTCCCGCGCGCCGATGCGACCATCCGCTTCCCTGTGGTAGCGGTTGAGGGTGGCATCGAGCTCATTGAGGCAGTAGATATCGCCGTTGGTGGGGTGCAGCGCCAGATGGCGGGGCCCGGCGCCTGGGGCGGTGTGGATGTCGCCGAGGGGATGGGGGCTCAGCTGACCATCCTCTCCCAGGGTGAAGCGGCGGATGAGGTCCTCCTTGAGGCAGGCCACCAGCAGCTCCTGATGACCCTGTTCCGTTGTCAGCAGGGTCACCGAGTGGGCGGCCATCAGCCGGTCGATGCGCTGGTGGGGCGCCAGCACTCGACCCGCGTCATCCATGGGCGAGACGCTGACATGGTCGAAGGCGTAGGAGGCGGCAAAGAAGAGGTGCCCTGTCCCATCGGTGCAGCTGTGGGAGGCGCTGCCATCGAGCGGCGCCGAGGAGGGCGATCCGAGCCGGCCATCCGCGGCTATGGGGTAGCTCAGCACCCGAAAGTCGGGGCGCACCCCCGCATAGAGCCAGGCCTTGTCCGGGCTGATGACCAGGGGCTGCACCTCGCCGCCGGTCTGGACTTGCTGCAGCGGGACCAGCTCGCCTTCTTCCAGTCGAAACACATGGATCAACCCGCTCACCGGGTTTGCCACATACACCACTTGTTCCATTGCACGCTCCAGAGAAAAAGAGTGCCCCGCGAGGGGCAGGGAGATAAGACATGGTCCCATGGATGGCGCCCGCCATCCACAGCCTCATGGCAACGCGTCAGGGCAGACTCAGGATCTCTTGTATGACGGGCACCACCGAGAGGGCAAGCAGGGCCGCCATGGCATGGTTGAACCGGCGGCGGGCGAGGGCATTGGTCAGCCAGCGTTTGAGCAGGGTGCCGCACAGGAGCCAGAGCCCGACGCAGGGGAAAGAGACGATAAAGAAGGTCAGGGCTATGGTCAGGTTCTGCTGGTAGAAGTCGGCCCCCGCGCTGGTGAAGGCGGCGATGGCGCCGGTAGCGACCACCCAGGCCTTGGCATTGACCCATTGGAACAGGGCGCCCTTGAGGAACCCCAGGGGGCGGGCAGAGGCGTCTCCCGTCACCTCGTCGGCGGAGCGGGCAATCAGCCAGGCGAGATAGAGCAGATAGAGGGTGCCCACGCACTTGATGACGAAGTGCAGGCTGGGGAAGAGGGTGAACAGCTGGCCGAAACCCAGTCCCACCAGCAACAGCATCAGAGTGAAGCCGACGCAGATCCCCATGAGCAGCGGCAGGCTGCGCCTGATCCCGAAGTTGGCGCCGGCGCTCATCACCATGATGTTGTTCGGTCCCGGGGTGACCGATGCCGAGATGGCAAAGAGCACCACGGCGTGGAGATAGTCCATGAAATCCTCGTGGGTGACATTCCGTTGTCTTCCCTATATTGGGGGCCTGCTCCCGCTTTCAAGTCCGGCTGCCCGGGTAAAAAAAAACAGGCTCCGATGAGGAGCCTGTTTGCGGGGGCAGGAGTTCGGCATCAGGCCGGCTTGCCACCATTGGGTGGCGGCAGGGCCGGGCGGGATTCTATCTTCTGCTCGTCCCCTTGCTTGTTCTTGATGTGAACGTCCATCTGGTTGAACGCGATGTCGATGCCGTGTTCACGGAACAGTACGTCTATCCGGCGGTTCAGCTCATCGATGGCCGGGTTGCGATCCCCGAGCTCGCTGACGAAGAAGCGCAGCTCGTGATCCAGGGTGCTGGGGCCGAAGGTGAGGAAGTAGACGATGGGAGCAGGGTCTTTCAAGACCCGGCTGTTCTCCGTGGCCGCCTGCATCAACAGCTTGCGGGTCAGCTCCAGATCCGAACCATAGGCCACCCCGACCCGGGCGATGACCCGGGTGACGGTATCGGACAGAGACCAGTTGATCAGCCGCTCTATCATCAGCTGCTGGTTCGGGATGATCACCTCCTTGCGGTCGAAGTCGGTGAGGGTGGTCGAGCGGATGCGGATCTTGTTGACCGTGCCCGAGATGGTGCCGATGGTGACCGTATCCCCGATCCGTACCGGGCGCTCGAACAGTATGATGATGCCCGAAATGAAGTTGGAGACGATCTGCTGCATGCCGAAACCGATACCGACCGAGAGGCCGGCGGCCAGCCACTGCAGCTTCTCCCACTGGACCCCCAGCATGGCCAGCGCGGTGAGCGAGCCCATCCCGATCAGCACATAGTTGAGCATGGTGGTGAAGGCGTAGGCGGTGCCCTGGGCGAGGCGCAGCTTGGAGAGCACCAGCACCTCCAGCAGGCCCGGCAGGTTGCGGGCCAGCGACAGGGCCGCCCCGAACAGGAAGAGGCCGGTCAGCACATCGCTCAGGCTGATGGGGTAGAGCACGGCGTTGGCACCAGTGCCCTCGCTCTTGTGCCACAGCACCACGCTGTCGAGGTAGGTGAAGACAGCCACCAGATCGGACCAGAGCCAGTAGAAGGCGACGCCGAACACCAGCAGCAGCATGATGCGGGTCAGACGCAGGGACTGCTGGCTGACCTCTTCCAGATCCATGGGCTGCTCTTCGATGGCCTCGCCCCCTTCCGCATCTTCCGAAGGCTTGTGCTCGCGCTTGGCGACGGCGCGGCGGTAGGCCAGACGGCGGGCCGCCAGCTCCAGACCACGCAGGGCGGTGCGATAGACCAGGCTCCAGATGATGATGAGGTAGAAGGATTCGATCAGGCGACCGGTCAGCTTCAGAGCGGTGTAGTAGTAGCCGAGGGCCGCCAGCACCATCAGGGCCACAGGCGCCAGCGCCAGGGCGACTGCCGTCATGGTCTGCAGCATGCTGGCCTCGCCCTTGATGCGGGCGCGGGAGATGGGCAGTACTAGGTAGGCGGTCAGCCCCAGCAGCAACATGGTCAGCGCCTGGCCGATGACGTCATTGCCAAGGGAGGAGGGTTCCACCACCGCCTTGGTCGAGAGCATGATGAGGGGCAGCAGGGGCAGCCAGAGGTAACGCATGCTGGTGCGCTTGGCCTGCAACTCGTCCCGCGGGATGCGGAAGTGGCTCTCGCCGATGCCGCCGGGGCGCATCACCGACAGGTAGACGCTGAACACCAGGTAGCCCAGTGCCAGATTCAGGGTGATCTGGAAGATGAGGCGCGGGCTCAGCAGGCCGCAATAGGCCAGCAGCAGGCCGGCGGCCAGGATGAAGAGGGTACCCGGCAGGCGCTGCAAAACGGTGTAGAGCAGGGCGCGCGGGGTGTGCCACTGGCTGTCTTGACGGAAGCGGCCGAGGTCCTTGGCGATCCGCTGCTGGCGCTTGACCAGGGTCGGGCGTTTCCACAGCAGCAGGCCACCCACCAGCAGCAGCGGGAAGGCGAGCAGGGAGACCGCCAGCAGCATGTCGCCCCAGCCTTGCCAATCCGGCTTGAGCACCCAGTCGGAGACCTGCTTGTAGGCATGGCCCGGCCAGTTGATGAACCACTTGCCATCGATGGGCTTGTTGCTGCTGACCCAGAAGATGTGCTGTTGCAGGGTGAATTCGATGGAGGCATAGATGCGCGTCAGCTGCTGCTGGGTGAGCTGCAGGCTGATGGCGTTGGTCAGCTGGGCATCCATCTGGCGGTTGAGCTGATCCAGCAGGCTGATGCGGGTGTCGATCAGCTTGACCAGGTTCGCCTTGTCCTCTTCGCTGACGGTCTCCCTGCTGTTGGCGATCAGGTTGTCCAGATATTGGCCCTTCTGGAACAGCTGATCCCGTTGCTGGCTCAGTTCAAACTGGGCCAGGTGCAGGTCGGCGATCTGCTCTTCCAGGTTCTTCACCAGGGTGGAGGGGGCGGCCTCCAGCTGCTGGTAGAGCTGATAGAGGATGCGTGACAGCAGCAGGTTGCCCTTGAGCATCTGCACCTGTTCGTTCAGGTTGCGCTCGGTCTGGGTGCCGCGCTCCAGCCAGCTCTTGGCCTGCAGGTTTTTCTGTGCGAGCAGGTTGAGGTTGGTGGTGGCGCTGATGAGCTGCTGGCTGAGCTGGTGGTTGATCTCCTGCTCTTTTTGCACCAGCGGATTGTCCTGGGTGGCGACCAGTTCACCGGTCTGCTCGGCGGCCTTCTCGGTGTCGCCGAGGCGCTTGGCGCTGCTCTGCTCCTGCAGGGCCTGCAGTTTCTGCTCTTCATGGGCGAGGCGCGCACTCTGATAGTCGCGCTGCTTGACCGCCAGATCCTGCATGCTGGTGCGGTTGTCCAGATCCTTTTGCAGGTTGGCCAGTTGCAGGTCCAGCAACGCCAGCTCGGTATTGAGCTTCATCTTCTCGGCGCTGCTCACGCCGTCCCCGGAGTTCAGGCGAGTGCGGATCTCCTGGCTGCGTTGATAGGCGCGGCTCATGTTGGCCTGGGCCCGCTCCGGCAGGGTTTGCAGGCTGGTGATCTGGCTGCCGATGGTGCCGAGGGCCTCCTGGGCATCCTGCATGTTGGCCAGCACTTCCGGCTGACGGCTCTCCAGCTCCGCCAGGCTCATGCTGGCGTATTCACTCTTGAGCTGCTCAGGACCCTTGTCCTGGGCCAGGGAGTCTATCTTGGCGCCTATCTCTTTCATTTCGCCGGGCAGGGAGCGTACCCGCTGTGTCAGCGCCTTGGCCTTGGCCTGCTCCTTCTCGATGCTGTCGAGCAGGGCTAGGGTATCGGTCAGCAACTTCTGATCCGCCTGCTGGCTGACGGTCAGGGTCTCTGACTTGCCGAGGGCATCGAGCGCCCGCTGTACTGTGGCGCGCTGGGGCAGATCCTGCGCCATGGCTTGGGGGGCGCAGAGGCTGATGAGTAAACAGAGCAGCGGCAACAGGGTGGCCGAGGCTCTTCTGAACTGTATTGAGGGCATAAAACGTCCGGGTGATTATGCGAGATTCGGGAGGTTTCCCACTGGGGGGAAATCCGCGTGGATTCTAGCACCGGCGCGAGAGAGGCAGCAGGGGGGGAGAGATAAAAAAAACGGCGCCCCAGGGCGCCGTTTTATCGGTTCAAGACGGATTAGAGTACGTGAACGGAGGCGGTGTTGGTGGTACCGCTCGGTACCAGGGCACCGGAGACCATGACGACCACGTCACCCTTCAGGCCCATGCCGCTTTGCAGTGCCGCTTCTTTGCCGATGCGATAGAAATCGTCGGTAGAGGCGATGCTGTCAACCACGTGAGCAACCACACCCTTGGTCAGGACCAGTTGGGCAGCAGTTTTCTTGTTGGTGGTGATGGCCAGGATCCAGGCTTTCGGGAAGTACTTGCGAATGGCCTTGGCAGACTTGCCGCCTTCGGTGGCAACCACGATCAGCGGGGCATCCAGCTTCTCGGAGGTCTCTACGGCGCCTTTACAGACGGCTTCGGTGATGCGCAGCTTGTTGCTGTCGTTGGCAGCAGACAGGTTGGACGGCATCACGGCGTCGGTACGCTCGCAGATGGTGGCCATGATGGTCACGGCTTCCAGCGGGTACTTGCCCTTGGCGGATTCGCCGGACAGCATGACGGCGTCGGTACCATCCAGGATGGCGTTCGCCACGTCACCGGCTTCGGCGCGGGTCGGACGCGGGTTCTTGATCATGGAATCCAGCATCTGGGTGGCGGTGATGACCACTTTACGTGCCTTGTTGCACTTGGTGATGATCATCTTCTGGGCGAAGATCACTTCTTCAACCGGAATTTCCACACCCATGTCGCCACGAGCAACCATGATGCCGTCGGAGACAGCCAGGATGTCGTCGAAGTTGTCCAGGCCTTCCTGGTTTTCGATCTTGGAGATGATCTGGATGTTCTCGCCACCGTGGGCCTTCAGGTGCTCACGGATTTCCAGCACGTCTTCTTTCTTGCGAATGAAGGAGGCGGCAACGAAGTCCACGCCCTGCTCGCAACCGAAGATGAGGTCACGCTTGTCTTTCTCGGCCAGGGCCGGCAGCTTGATGGAGACGCCCGGCAGGTTGACGCCCTTGTTCTCGCCCAGATCACCGTTGTTCAGCACCTTGCAGATGACTTCACGCTCGGTGATTTCGATGACGTCCAGACCGATCAGGCCGTCATCCACCAGGATGCGGTTGCCGACGCGCAGGTCGTTGGCGAAGCCGGCGTAGGTCACGGCGACTTTGTCTTTGTTGCCAACCACTGTCTGGTCGGTGGTGAAGGTGAAGGTCTGGCCGGCGACCAGAGAGACATCGTTGCCACCTTCCAGCTTCATGGTACGGATTTCCGGACCCTTGGTATCCAGCAGGATGGCTGCGTGCTTGCCGGTCTCGGCCATCACTTCACGCAGGTTGCGGATACGGGTGCCGTGCTCTTCGTAATCACCGTGAGAGAAGTTCAGGCGCATGACGTTCATGCCGGCGTCGAGCATCTTGCCGAGCATTTCTTTGGATTCGGTCTTGGGACCTATGGTGCAGACGATTTTGGTCTTTTTCATGTCAGTCTTCATGGTTAAGGAGTTTCCGCCGTGCAATATACACCAGTTTTTGGATACTTTTTATGATCCAGAAACAACGTTTTGAGCTAAAAACGCCTCAATTTGAAAGATAACGTTTTCGCTCACAGCTGATTTTAGGGGCTAAAATAATTGATTTTCCGCGAGTGAGGCCATTTGGTTCCCATTTTTCGCCCCCCCCGATGGTGTGCACCCATGTTGTTAAATGACAAACAAGGGATGAGACAGCCAGCGAGGGAACCTGGGCCCCTTTCCCCCTCTGGCCGTCACCCAGTGTAGTCATTGGTCCGCCACAACGCAGGGCGGGCCTCAGCGTCCGACCAGGCGCGTCGCCCACGCAGGCAGTGCCCCTGTTGCAGGCTTAGCCGAAGAACCAGTAACCGCGGTTGATGAGACGGGTCAGCAGCTGCAGGAAGCCGGCCTGATCGGCGAGTTCCACCATGTCGGCCTGGGTGATGATGTCCTTGTCGCACAAGAGCGAAATGGCGGCCGCATCTTCGCTTGGCAGGGTCCAGGCCTCGCCGTCGATGTAGCAGCTACGGCTCTCGCCGCTGAACCAGACAGAGCGCAGCCCCGGTACCTTGATGGCGGGCTCGCCCTGGGTCAGCAGATCGGCCACTTCCTCGGCGCTGTAGTCAGGCTCCATGGGGCTCACGTCCAGATCGTGCTTGGCCTCGGAGATCATGGTGCCAAACCACTCCTTGAACAGGGTCTCGTCATCCAGGGCCTGTTGCATCAGCTCGCGCAAGCGGTGCAGCTCGTGGGGCTGGATCTCGCCGTGACGGGCGCGGGGTTTGAGATCCGGGTCACCGTAACGCTCGGTGCGCAGATCGTTGTCGATCAGGTGATCGGCAAAGGACGAGATGAGCGCTTTTGCGTCCGGTGCGCGGAAACCCACGGAGAAGTTCAGGGAGGGCTCGATGGCGTAGCCCTCGTGGGGGAATCCGGGCGGGATGTAGAGGATGTCGCCCGGCTCCATGATGGCGTCGATGATCGCCTCGAACGGCTCGCAGTGCAGCAGGGCGGCGTGGGCGGCAAACTCCTCGAGGGGCTTGGCATCGCCGACCCGCCAGTGACGCTTGCCCTGGCCCTGGGTGATGAAGACGTCGTAGTTGTCGATGTGGGGGCCGACGCCACCGTGAGGGGTGGAGAAGCTCACCATCACATCGTCAAAGCGCCAGCCCGGGATGAACTGGAACGGCAGCGCCAGCTCGTGCACCTCGGGAGCCCAGTGGTTGCAGGCCTGCACCAGCACTGTCCAGTTCTCTTCCCCCAGGTGGTCGTATGACTCGAAGGGGCCGTGAGCCGCTTCCCATTTGCCGTCGAAACGGGTCACCAGGCGGGATTCGATGACCTCCTCCATGGCCAGGCCCGCCAGCTCGTCCGGGCTGATGGGATCCTGAAAGTCTTTGAAGCCACCCTTGATGAGGAGCGGGCGCTTCTGCCAGTAATGCTCGAGGAAGTGGGCAATATCCAGATTGAGTTCGTACATGGTGCTTCTCGTATCTTGTGAGAGATCTTGCCCAAACCTGGCTTGGGCAAGGGCTCTGAAATGGCCCGATGGCCTATGACGCTATCGAATGAGCCAAAATCAACGGGGGCCCTGCCGTCATGACAGGGCCCCCGCCGGTTCGGTTTAGCCGCTTACTTCAGCAGATCGACCAGACGCTGGGCCTGACCGAGGTAGTTGGCCGGGGTCAGCTTCTTCAGTTCGACCTTGACGGCCTCGGGCAGTTCCAGGGTATCGATGAAGGTGCGCATGCCTTCGGCATCCACACGGCGGCCACGGGTCAGCTCTTTGAGCTTCTCGTAGGGTTTCTCGATGCCGTAGCGGCGCATCACTGTCTGGATGGGCTCGGCCAGCACTTCCCAGTTGGCATCCAGATCGGCGGCCATGGCATCGCTGTTCGCTTCCAGCTTGGAGATCCCCTTGAGGGTCGCCTGATAGGCAATCAGGGAGTAACCCACGGCCACACCCAGGTTGCGCAGCACGGTCGAGTCGGTGAGATCACGCTGCCAGCGGGAGATGGGCAGCTTGCTCGCCAGGTGCTGGAACACGGCGTTGGCCAGCCCCAGGTTGCCTTCGGAGTTCTCGAAGTCGATGGGGTTGACCTTGTGCGGCATGGTGGAGGAGCCGATCTCGCCCGCGATAGTGCGCTGCTTGAAGTGACCCAGGGAGATGTAACCCCACACATCGCGGTCGAAGTCGATGAGGATGGTGTTGAAGCGGGCCATGGCGTCGAACAGCTCGGCGATGTAGTCGTGGGGCTCGATCTGGGTGGTGTAGGGGTTCCAGGTCAGGCCGAGGGAAGTCACGAACTCCTCGGAGAACTGGTGCCAGTCCACTTCAGGGTAAGCGCTCACGTGGGCGTTGTAGTTGCCCACGGCGCCGTTGATCTTGCCGAGGATCTCCACCGCCATGATCTGCTTGTACTGGCGCTCCAGGCGATAGGCGACGTTGGCCATCTCCTTGCCCATGGTGCTCGGGGTCGCCGGCTGGCCGTGGGTGCGTGACAGCAGCGGCATGTCGCGGTACTCGTGGGCCAGGCGCTTGAGCTCGCTGATGAGCTTCTCGCAATAAGGCTTGATGACCTCGTCCCGGGCGGTTTTCAGCATCAGACCGTGGGAGTTGTTGTTGATGTCTTCCGAGGTGCAGGCGAAGTGGATGAACTCAGCGACGGCGGCCAGCTCAGGGTTCACTTCCACCTTCTCTTTCAGGAAGTACTCCACCGCTTTCACATCATGGTTGGTGGTGCGCTCTATCTGCTTGATGCGCGCGGCGTCCGCTTCGTTGAAGTTCAGGACTATGCCGTCCAGCAGGGCGCTCGCGGCCGCACTCAGGGCAGGGACTTCCGGGATCCCGGCGTGGCTGGCCAGTTTTTGCAACCAGCGCACCTCGACTTCGACGCGAAAACGCAGCAGACCGAATTCGGAGAAGATGGGACGCAGGGCATCGGCCTTGTCGCCATAACGACCGTCAATCGGGGAAACAGCAGTCAGCGCGGACAGCTCCATGGGGTGAACTCCTGATGTGTGTGGGGGGTTAGAAACTCAAAAACGTTTGGCCAGTTCCACCATCTTCTTGCGAGCGAAGATGATCTGGGTACGGCTGCCGCCAAGCTGGCGCCAGAGCACGGCGGCACGGATGCCTGCCAGCAGCAGGGCGCGCACCTTGTGCTGCACCAGGGGCTGCTGCAGGAACAGCGGGGTGCCCGCTACCTGGATCCTGGGGCCTATCGGGCTGATAAGATCGCTGTAGATGCTCGCCATGTTGGCCAGGATCTGCTCGTCGAGCAGATCGAAATGCTGTTGCTGGCGGCCGATCTGTCCGATCCGCTCCCCCAGCATGTTGAGAATGTCCTTGCGCTTGGCCAGCTTGCGCTCCAGCGCAATCAGGCTCACCACGTAGCGGGTCAGCTCGGCGTTCTTCTGGCTGCCGTCGGCCCCCAGCTGCTCCACCAGGGCGCGGTAGCCGTCGCGGATGGCGAGGTGGCTGCCGAACACTTCCAGCGGCTGCTTGGGATCGGTCACCAGCACGCTTTGCAGGCTCTCGCGCAGGGAGGCCTCGTCACAGCTGCCGTCACGGGCCACTTTTTGCACCAGATAGGCCGCCTGGCAGATGCCGGCGAAAGCCATTGTTCTGTCTTGGAATTTGTCGCTCACGTCTGCTGCCTTCTGTTAAGGATTCAAACCGGATGGCTGAAACGCTGTTCTATGATGCCGCCGCCCAGGCAGACTTCCCCGTCATAGAAGACGGCGGATTGACCCGGGGTCACCGCAGCCTGTTTCTCGTCGAAGATGACCCTGATGGTCTCGTCGTCGATGGGCTGGATGAGGCAGGGGATGTCCTGCTGGCGGTAACGGGTCTTGACGGTGCAGCGTAGCGGCGCCCGGATCGGGGTGCGATCCACCCAGTGCAATTGGCTGGCGATCAGGCCATCGGAGTAGAGGCGGGGATGCTCCCCCTGCGCCACTACCAGGGTGTTGCGCTCAACCTCTTTGTCCACCACGTACCAGGCCTCTTCGGTCGCATCCTTCATGCCGCCGATGCCGAGCCCCTTGCGTTGGCCCAGGGTGTGATACATCAGGCCTTGATGCTCGCCTATCACCTTGCCGTCCACGGTTTCGATGGGGCCGGGCTGGGCGGGCAGGAACTTGGCCAGGAAGTCCTTGAACTTGCGTTCACCGATGAAGCAGATACCGGTGGAGTCCTTCTTCTTGGCGGTGATGAGCTCGAGCTGCTCGGCGATGCGGCGCACCTCCGGCTTCTCCAGATCCCCGACCGGGAACAGGCTCTGACCCACCTGGGCTTCGCTCAGGGTGTAGAGGAAGTAGCTCTGATCCTTGTTGTTGTCGAGACCGCGCAGCAGGCGCGGGCGGCCTGTGCTGTCGTCACGGCGCACATAGTGGCCGGTGGCGATGTAGGTGGCACCCAGCTCTTCGGCGGCAAACTCGAGGAACGCCTTGAACTTGATCTCCTTGTTGCACAGGATATCCGGGTTCGGCGTGCGCCCCGCCTTGTACTCTTCCAGGAAGTGCTCGAACACGTTGTCCCAGTACTCGGCGGCGAAGTTGATGGTATGCAGCTTCATGCCCAGCTTGTCGCAGACGGCCTTGGCATCAGCCAAATCCTGGGAGGCGGAGCAGTACTCGTCCGTGTCGTCTTCTTCCCAGTTCTTCATGAACAAGCCTTCGACCTGATAACCCTGCTGCTGGAGCAGGTAGGCCGAGACGGAAGAATCCACGCCGCCGGACATGCCGACGATCACCTTGATTTGGCTGTTGTCTGTCATTAGTCGAAGTTACCAGTTCGTTTAAACGGGGCGTATTCTACCAGAGTTTTGCGCCCCCGGTCACATCTCCCTGCCGTCGTTCCCCTCGGGAGCCCGGCGACGGGAAATCGTTTTTCTGCTGCTGGCCATCGAGGCCAAAAAAGAGTGTCAAATGACCTCAAATAAAGGCCTTGAGCGCCGACAGCGGCAGGCGGGTGCCCCCCAGATAGTCCTGGATGCACTGCCACACCAATGGGCTGCGCAGGGCCGGCTTGCACTCGGCTATCTCCGCCAGGGTGAGCCAGTGGCAGGCCAGCACATCGCCGTCGGGATCCTCTGGATGGTGCTGACCCGGCGCCTTTTCAAGGTCGAAGATGACGGCGGTACGCACGAAGGTGGCCTCGCTGTCCGCCGGTTTGAACAGATAGACCCCGAGCCAGGCGCTGGGGGTGGCAGTCAGCCCCGTCTCCTCTTTCAGTTCGCGGCAGGCCGCCTCAATCAGGTTTTCCCCCGGCTCCACGTGGCCGGCGGGCTGGTTGAAGCGGCGCTGCCCCTTGATCTCCTCTTCCACCAGCAGGAAGCGGCCTTGCCAGTGCACCAGGGCGGCCACCGTCAGGTGGGCGGGCAGGGGCGGGTGTTCGATCATGATGACTCCTTGTCGCTGGGGTGGCGGGCGGGTCGGCGGGCCGTGCCCCGGCCGCTGCTGCGGGGTTTGTTCTCGCCCGTCGTGGGTGATGCGGGCTTGCCCGTGCCGCGTGGCTTGTCCCGTTGCGGGGGCTGGCTCGCCCGGCGCGGCGCCTCGCCTGCCGGTTTGGCTGCGCTGCCACTGGCTCGGGGTGATGACGGCTGGCGCCTGGCCGGTGCCAGCTCGGGGGCGGGCAGGCTGCGGCTCTGGCCGGGTGCCAGACCGTCTTCTTGCCAGTTACCCAAGGTCCAGTCGCCGATGGCGTAGCGGATGAGGCGCAAGGTGGGGTGGCCGATATGGGCCGTCATGCGCCGCACCTGACGGTTGCGCCCCTCCACAATTTTTATCTCAAGCCAGCTGGTGGGGATCTCCTTGCGCATCCGTATGGGCGGGTTGCGCGGCCACACGGCAGGTTCATCCATAATGCGCGCCCCGGCGGGCAGGGTCATGCCGTCGTTGAGCTCCACCCCGGCGCGCAAGCTGGCCAGCGCCGCCTCGCTCGGCACGCCTTCCACCTGCACCCAGTAGGTCTTGGGGGTCTTCTCCCCCGGCTGGGTGAGGCGCGCCTGCAGCTTGCCGTCGTTGGTGAGCAGCAAGAGCCCCTCGCTGTCGCGGTCGAGCCGACCTGCGGCATAGATGCCGGGCTCTTTGATGTAATCCTTGAGGGTTTCGCGCCCCGCCTCGTCGGTGAACTGGCAGAGCACCATGTAGGGCTTGTTCAGCAGCAAGAGCTTGCGATCTGCCGGTGCCACCTCTGGTTTCTGCCCCGCCACTCTGGCGTCGCCCGCCTGCCGGGTGCCGGCCCGTGAGCGGGCAAGGCCGGGCTTGTGGGCTTCATCCTGTGTGGGGCGGCCAGCGGCGCTGGTGCGGCCGGAGAGGGAGAGGCGGGGACGGGCAGGTTTCATCGCGTGCATACCAAAAACAGGGGATACCGGAGTGTATCACGGAGGCGCCTGCCGTGGGTCATCGGGGACGGGCTCGCCCTGGGGGCGATAAATCGAGCGACCTGCCCTTGCAGCGCCTCTCAGCTCAGCAGGCTGTCGATGACGATGGCCTGGCGGGCGGGGGCCGAGCTGGCGTGCAGCAGCGCCGTGCTGACCACCTCGTCCATCAGGGCGCGGGCCAGCCGGGTGAGGGGGCGCAACTGCTCGGGGGCCAGTCCGGCCGGAATGGCCAGCAATATGATGGTCTGCACAGGCCCGAGTGCCGAACCCCAGGGGAGGGGCTCATCGCAGCTGAGCAGCGAGAGGGCGGCTTTGGTGATGGCGGGGCAGATCACATGGGGCATGGCAAGGCCCGGCCGGATGATGGTGGCGGCAAGCCGCTCCCGATCCGCTATGGCCTGCTCCAGCGCGGCTCTGTCACGTACCCGATCCGCTGGCAGCAGATCCACCAGGGCCTGCAACGCCAGGGCCTTGTCGAGGGGCGCTGAGCTGTGGCCGAGCTGGGCGAGGGAAAAGCCGTAGTCGGGCAGGGCGGCGGCCAGGCGCTGCTCGGCCGGGGCCGAGGTGGCGGGGCGCCCCAGCGGCTGGCCCAGCTCCACGCACCAGCAGGTGAAGGCCATGTGGGCCAGCTCCGCATCCAGCCCTTCGATCAGCAACTGGCAGAGATCCCCGGGCTGGGTGGCCAGGGTGAGCAGGGCGAGCTGGCTGCTCGCCTCTGCCCGCTGGCGACGGCTGATGTTGATGAAGAGGATCTGGGACTTGAACAACCCGGCCAGTCGACAGAGCTGCTTGGCCTGGGTGATGGTCAAGCCCAGGTGGCAGCAGAAGGTGAGCTCGCGGCGGAGCATTCAGGTGCCGGGGGTGGAGGCTTTGAGCACGGCGGCGGCGTCCAGCAGCACGGACTCCAGGGATACCTGGCGCACGGTGCAGCCGAGGAAGCGCTCCTTCTGCTCTATCTCGATGTCGGAGGCGATCAGCACCAGATCCGCGCTGGCGATGTCCCTGGCGGTCAGCACGTTCTCCAGCCCCATGGCGCCCTGGGTCTCCACCTTGATCTTGAGCCCCAGCTTGTCGGCGGCGCTTTGCAGCGCCTCGGCGGCCATGTAGGTGTGGGCGATGCCGGTGGGGCAGGCGGTGACGGCGAGGATCTTCATGGGCTCTCTGGACAAGTGGGGATGGGGCCACAAGATAGCGCCAAGCGGGCGGGTTTGCCAAAGGTGCGGGGTGAAAGTGGGATCTTGGCCGCGCCCACAGGCCTTGGCTGCGCAAGGGGTGAGCAGAGAAGGGGCATTGGCAGGCGCTTGGCATGAAAAAACGGCCCGCCAGAAAGGGGGGCCGAATGCACACTACGGAGTGAAATGTGTTGCTGTTATCAGGCGGACTGGGTGGCCAGCTCGGCGGCTCTCAGCTCGCGCTTGATGCGGCGGATCTTGCGCTCCTCGGCCACGGCGACGCAGGCCATCAGCACCAGGCAGGCGGCGGCGGCCATGTCCAGCGCCGCGAAGGTGCCGGTCCAGCCGGTCAGGCCGAAGATGGGGGTGCCGTCGGCGATCATGCCCAGACCCAGCTTGGCGAAGCTGTCACCGATGAGGTAGGCGAAGGTCCCCTTGACCCCGTCGGCCACGCTGATGCCCTGTTTCGGCACGAAGCCCACGGCGGCCACGCCGATCAGCAGTTGCGGACCGAATACCAGGAAGCCCAGCAGGAACAGGGAGCCCAGGAACATGAACTGGGTGGTGGCGTGCTGGTAGAGCCCCAGGGTGGCGATGATGAGCGCCAGTGCCACGCAGGCCACCAGACCACGGCGACCGTTCGCCAGATCCGAGAGGTAACCCCACATCAGGGTGCCGACCAGGGCGCCCACTTCGAAGAAGGTGAAGCCCTGGATGGCGACTTCCTTGGAGAAGCCGAGCTCCTGGTGGGCATAGACGGTGGACCACTGGTCGATGCCGATGCGCACCACGTAGAGGAAGATGTTGGCAAAGCAGAGCAGCCAGATCACCTTGTTCATCAGCACGTACTTCACGAAGATCTGCCACTTGGTCAGCTTCTGCTCTTCGGTGGCGATGTCCTCTTCGCTCGCGACTTCGTCAAACAGCTCTTCCACCTTGCCCAGACCATAGGCTTCCGGCGAGTCGCTGCCAAAACGCAGGCCGACGAAGCCGACGATGAGGGCGATGATGGAGGGGAAGATAAACATGCCGAGCACGTTGCCATCGAATAGGTAGTTGGCACCGAACAGCGCCACACCGGCCGCACCGGCGCCGCCCACGTTGTGGGAGAGGTTCCACATGCCGAGGTAGGTGCCGCGCTTGTTGCGGGGTGTCCACTTGGTGATGGTGGAGTAGCTGCAAGAGCCACCACAGCTCTGGAAGAAGCCGCTCAGGGCATAGAAGAAGATCATGAAGTAGAGGCTGAACCCGGTGCCCCCCATGCTGGCGCTGAAGCCCAGCATGCAGAGGGCGGAGAGGATCAGCATCAGCGGCAGGAACTGCTTGGTGTTCTTGCCGTCGGCATAGTAGGAGACGACCGTCTTGCCCACCCCGTAGGTGATGGAGAAGCCAAGGCCTATCATGCCGAGTTCGGTCATGGAGAGACCGTACTCCTGGATCATGTCGTTCTGGGCGATGTTGAAGTTCTTGCGGATCAGATACATGGTCAGATAGCCAATGAATACAACCAGATAAGATTGCATGAATGGCTTGAACCAGAGCTTGCGCCGGGCTTCGACCGGCAGGTCCAGGGTGGGGATCCGGACCTGTTCGAGCAGTTTAAACATCTTCGTTCATCCTCTGCGAGATAGACGCTATTCCCGCCGCGTTCCTCATTTGTGTATTGAACTCGTTCAATCTGTTATGGGAGGTCACGCCACGGGAAGGGCGACAGGAAGAGGGCGAACTGCAGAGCGCTCCCCTGTCGATTGAACCCATGCCCGAACGCACCATGGCGTGCCGGGTAACTACATCAGGTAGGTCGACTGTAAAGAGGCGGGCTGTGGATGGCGTGAGAGCCATGCCTAGGGGGATTAGGAAAATTTCCTAGTTTGGCGGCTTGTGGCCCTGAAGCGTGAAGGGGATCACAGTGTCGGCTCACAGGGCCGCGCGCCCGGGATGGTACGGCGCCGCAGGGGCAGGCGCCGTCAGGCTCGCAAAAAGGTGGTCAGGGCTGGGGCGCGCAAAAGCAAGGAGGCCACCCGGGGGTGGCCTACTGTCATCTCAAGTGCCTGTGGTGCGAAAAGGGTCAGGCCGCCTTGGCCAGTGCCACTCCGTCACTCTTCTTTACCCGCAGCTTTTTCAGGGCAACCGCCACCACGCCGGTGACGATGGCGCCGCAGATCATGCAGAGCAGGGCCAGCAGCGGCTTGTTGACGGCGCCCAGCAGGGCCACGATGGGGCCGCCGTGGGCGACGCTGTTGGTGATGCCAAACAGGAAGGCCATGACGGCGGCGGTCATGCTGCCCAGCACGTTGGCGGGGATGACGGCGAGCGGGTCACGGGCGGCGAACGGGATCGCCCCTTCCGAGATACCCACCAGGCCCATGGCACCTGCGGCTTTGCCCGCCTCGATTTCGGAGGCATCGAAGATACCGAGCTTGCGACCGAGCACGGTCGCCAGCGACATGCCGAGCGGCGCCGCCGGTATGGCGCAGGCCATGGCCCCCATGAACTGGGTCTGGCCGGAGGCTATCATGCCCACCGAGAACAGGAAGGCCACCTTGTTGACCGGGCCGCCCATGTCAAAGCCCGCCATGCCCCCTAGCACTATGCCCAGCAGCACCAGGCTGCCACCGCTCATGGAGAGCAGCATGGCGTTCAGGCCGGTCATCATGTCGGCGATGGGCGCACCGATGATGAAGATGAAGACGGCGGCGATAAAGAGCGACCCGACGATGGGGGCGATCAGGATGGGCACCAGGGGCTGCACCATCTTGTGGTAGTGACGGGTGGCAATCCAGCGCACCAGATAACCGACCAAGAGGCCCGCTATGATGGCACCGATAAAGCCGGTACCGGCGTCGGCACCGTAGAAGCTGCCGTTGTTGGCGATCCAGCCGCCGATAAAGCCCGGCGCCAGGGCGGGGCGATCACCTATGGCGTAGGCGATATAGCCCGCCAGAATGGGGATCATCAGGGTGAAGGCGGCGACGCCCACGTTGAGGATCTGGTTCCACATGCTCCCTGCCGGGATCTGCATGCCGCTCGGGGTCGGGTCGCCACCGATGGCGAGCGCCAGGGCGATAAGCAGGCCCCCGGTCACCACAAAGGGGATCATGTGGGAGACGCCGTTCATCAGGTAACGGTAGAGATCCGAGCTGCCGCCGGAGCTCTTCTCCTCGCTCTTGCGCTCATCCTTGTCCGCCACATAGGCGGGGGCCTTGAGGGCCTGCTCGATGAGGCCCTTGCCATCCTTGATGGGGGCTTTCACCCCGGTCTTGATGAGCGGCTTGCCGTTGAAGCGGGCCATGTCCACCTGCTTGTCACAGGCCACGACTATGGCGCTGGCGCGGGCAATCTCGGCCGCAGTCGGGCTGTTCTTGACGCCGATGGAGCCATTGGTCTCCACCTTCACCTCGTACCCCAGCTCCTTGGCGGCGCGCTCCAGGGATTCCGCCGCCAGATAGGTGTGGGCGATCCCGGCCGGGCAGCCGGTGACGCCGATGATGAGGCCCTTGTCGGCGGCCGGGGTGGCCACTTGCGGCTCTTTCTTCTCGAGCAGCAGGGCCAGCGCATCGGTAGGCGTCTTGGCTGCCAGCAGGGCATCGATAAAGCCCTCTTCGATCAGCTTGGCGGAGAGCTCGGCCAGCACCTCGATATGGTGATTGGCGCCGCCCGCCGGGGAGGCAATCATGAAGAACAGCCGGGAGGGCATGCCATCCTCGGCGCCGTAATCGATGCCGGCGCGGCTGATGCCGATGGCCACCGCCGGGGTGCTCACCGCCGCACTCTTGGCGTGGGGCAGGGCCACGCCTTCCTCGAAGCCGGTGTTGTCCAGCTCTTCCCGGGCCCACAGGTCCTTGATGAACTGCTGCTCGTCGCTGACCTTGCCTTGGGCGACCAGCAAGCGGGTCATCTCGCTGAAGACCTCCTCCTTGCGCGTGGCCTTTAAATCGAGCGCGATCAGCTGCTCGTTGATAAGGGTGGTGATCATGGCGTTCTCCCTGCTCCCTTGATGGAGCCTGTTGGCATGCCGTGCACACGGCATGCAGACAAAATTGACACGACTATTATCGCGTCGGGGCGCAAGCAACCCTATCGGACAAATGTGCGAATGACTGGATTTTTGTGCGGTAAAATCCCGAGTGTGAGCCGGATCCCAAAGCGAGGAGTTGGGCACCATTAGCGAATTCAATTGGTTTTTACATATAAAATCATGTCGTTAGCGGGCATTTCCTTGCGGCTATATTGCTGTGGCCCTACCAGTCTGGACGAGAGATAGGAGCTTCTTCTGTAAATTTGTGAGGGGGATAGAGGGAGAAAGATGTGAGGCAGCGCACATAAATGGCTGTCATCAGGGGAGCTTGGGGGAGTGCAAGCTGGAGAAATGGGCTTGTCAGCGACTCCGGCTGTTGTTGCTTGGCGTGATAGCGATGCACTGGCCAGCCAATTACCGCCATTGCTGCCGCGACGAGAGTCACGATCAGACAGAGGCGTCCCACCGTCCGCTAAAGCAAATCCATATGAAAATCCTGCCGGATAAGTTCCGGGTTCAAGCCGAGTGGCGCCGTAATGACCAGGCTGGATATGAATTTCACAAGCAATCTGGTTCAGTTATTGGGGGACGTCTGTATTGATTCATTCTTGTATAATCCAGTTAGCTCTATTGGATTAAGTAAGGACATGCTTGAATATGGTCACTTTTCAGTTTTCCATTTCGAAATAGACATCAGGTGCCATCGAATTAAGCATCCACCTACTCCGTTGAAGGTTGTCGTGGCGTTCGAAAATTCAATATCCAAGATACGCCAATACCAGAATCAGCTTTGCTAGTCGAACCTACGATATTTATTATTTACGTGGCATCATCATCCATAGACCGCAGAGGGCGACACCCATGCCCAGCAATCGAGTGACTGAAAAGGCTTCTCGAAAAAACAACAGTCCAATAGGTAAAAGCAAGAGTGTACCTGCTGCATTGGTCAGGAATGAAGATATCCCTAAATGGCCACCGGCTCGATACAGCAACAAGAATCCAAGCTCAATTCCTAAAATTCCCAGCGCCACGCCCGCAACACTCCAGTTTAATATTTGGAAGCTGCGACTACCGTCATAAAAATAAATGCCAGGTAAACATAATAAAAGGGCGATGCCATAACTCAAGGACAGAGATAAAAATGGATTGACACCGCTAGGTACAAATTTAATCGAAAGATGGTATACGACCGAACCTGCAATCGCAAGAATGACAGCTAAAACATACATCGTGAACTCCAGCTAAAAAATAAAAGCATGCTCAGTCTAGCGGATGCCACAGTTCATAGGTAGACTGCAAAAATGTATGGCAGCTATAAGATTCCTTTATGACAAATGACTTTGATACCGCGCTGCTGCGCTCTTTCGTGAGTGTCGTACGATGTGGCAGCATTAACCGGGCCGCAATATTGCAAGGGAAAACACAGCCAGCGCTTAGCCAACAAATTCAGCGTTTAGAGCAGCAACTAGGCCATGCATTGCTGCTTCGCTCCAACAGAGGAATACGTTTAAGTACGGAGGGGGAGGCGTTATTACCTTATGCAGAACGCATTTTGAGTCTGACCGATCAACTGAGTCTAAAGCCTGCATCACAAGGTAAACTGCATTGCAGTATTGGTTTGGTTGAAGATCTTGTGAGTAATCACTTTACCCGCGTACTAGCAGACTTTGCTTGTGTGCATCCAGGATTAAGCTTGCGGGTTGAGGTGACTAACAAGCAGTCACTATTTGCTGCGTTTGAACGTGGTGAGTTGGATGTGTTGGTCAGCATGCCGATTGCCAATGCGCCAGCACCAATTCAGGAATTCAGTTTTCCACTTTATTGGTTTGCAGCTCATGGGTTCGAACATCAAGGTGAATCATTACCTTTAGTCATTTTCAGTCAACCTTGCTCATGGCGTAACCGCATATTAGAGGCATTGAATAGAGAAGGTATTCCTTGGCATATAGCATTTGAGAGCAGTAGCCTTGCAGCTTTACAGGCTGCTACAGAGGCTGGGCTGGGTGTCGTCGCTTTATTTTCTCAAACACCCCCAAAGCATAGCCAGAGATTGACCCAGCTCCCTGCACTCCCAAATATTACCATTGCAGTTTATCGCCAGCGAGGAGATATGGATAAGACGGTTCAAGATCTAACCAATCTGTTTCTAAGAGAAATGCAGCATAATGTTGTAACGCCAAATGATGGTGAAGGACAGTAGAGCACTGAATAAAGGGGCTCAGCCCAGTTTGTGCGATCAGGAAGCGCTTCATGGGCAAGGTGCCGTCGTTTCGATTGCCGTCTCGTTGGATATATGGCTCATCTCGTATCCTGTGCTAAAAATCTTGGGCTGGTGCTGAACGAAGTGAAGCCAAGGTTTACCGCGAAATGTATCGTTAATTCTGGTGTGCCAATCTCTTGCATCCACGTTTATTCCGTTCTGGCTGGCGCAATAATGCTCGCCTGTCGGGCTTAGCTACGCGCTGCGCCAACCTAAAAACCACGCTACCCCCTGTGATAACAGCAGCCAGTCTGCTCAATACTCGAGAAACTTCTCGCCGCAGCGCTCGCAAATCAAGTGCTTTACATGGGTAGCCTGATAGGCCAGGGTCTCGCCAAATGCCCAGTTGGTGAGGGTGCTGGAACGAAAGGCCTGCCAGAAGGCCTTGCGCGGATCCTTGGGCATGATGTCCTGACTGTGGTCGCGGGCCACCAGCACCACTATATGGCGGGTGCGCTCCCCGCACTTGTCGCAGCGGTGGATCTCGCTCTGCAGCTGCTGTTCGTTCTGTTTTTGCTGTTCACTCTGGGCTGTCATGATGCACTGGCTCCCGCTCTGGATGGCGCGCCCATCATATTCCTCTCCACTTGGCGCTCAATCCCCCAGATAGAGGGCGAAGCATTGGCTGCCATCAACTTCTCTGCCTGCTCGGTCGAGGGGATCGCATGAGCCTTGGCATGACAGTCGGCCTGAGCCCGGCGCCATGACTCCGGGCAGGCAATGACAGGGGCCCGAAAGGGCCTCGCTCCTTGGTGTATGCCGCGGTTCGACGGCGGATAAAGGGTGGTTTGTCAGTGACTTGGGGCGGCTTCCCAAGTTTCATCGCGGTTTTCTTAACCCAGGCTGTCTGCGCCGTGGCTTTCGGTGGACGGCAAAATGCCCCGTTGCTCTACTCCTCGCCTGGTTCAAACAGCCGCAGCGACAGGCGGCCCCGGCGCACGCGAGCGCGCTGGGCAAGGGAATGGTTTAGGGAGGAATGGGTAATGGCAGTGGGCAAGTGGTGGATAGCAGGATTGGCAGCGCTGGCGCTGCTGGGGTGTGGCAGTGATGACGAGGAAGGCTCAACGGCGGAGGGGCCCTCCCTCGCCTCGTTGCGGATTAGTCCGGAAGAGATCAGGGTCCCCGTCGGCATCGAGCAGCAGTTTCAGGTGCAGGCGACCTGGGATGATGGCGCCGTGCAGGATGTGACCGGGCATCCCGACCTTGTCTGGAGCAGCAGCGACACCGCCGTGGTCAGGGTGGATGATCAGGGCCTCGCCATGGGGGGCGGCCCGGGCACGGCCACCCTGACCAGCACGGGGACAGTCAATGGCGAGTCTCATAGCGCCACCGCCAGGGTGGAGGTGATCGATGCCTATGTGACAGAGCTGCAACTGACCCCGGTCACGGCCAGGGTGCCGGTGGGATTGAACCAGCCCTTCGTGGCCATCGCCACCTTCTCCGACGGCCAGTCGCGAGACGTGACCAAGGCCTCGGCCCTGCAGTGGCGCAGCAGTGACGAGGGCAGCGCCCTGGTCAGCAACGAGGCCGGCAACAAGGGTCTCGCCACCGGGGTGGCGGTCGGGGAGCCGAACATTGAGGCCAGCGGCACCCTCAACGGCGCCTCCTTCCAGGCCTCGGCCCCGCTGGCGGTGACGGATGCGGTGATCACCGGGCTGGACATCCATGCCCCCGAGGATCCGCTGCCCATGGGGTTGAGTGCGCAGCTGCACGCCTTCGCCACCCTGTCCGATGACAGTGATCCCATAGAGGTGACCGAGCATGACGCCTTGACCTGGTACAGCAGCGATCCGGCGGTGGCGAGCATCAGCGAGACAGGGCTGGTCACCGGGCTGACTCCGGGGAGTGCCACCATAGGGGTGAGCGGCATGATCAACGGGGTCTCCGTCGAGGCGACCGAGCCGCTCAGGGTGAGCTCGGCCGCCGTCATCGGGATCGAGGTGCAGTCCATGGGGGGCGCCATTGCGGCTGGCCTGCAAACACAGTTTGTCGCCATTGCCTATCTCACCGATGGCACTTCGTTCGACGTCACCGACAACGCCCTCATTCAGTGGCAAAGCAATCAACCCGGGATAGCGAGCGTCAGCAACCAGGGGGGGAGCAAGGGGCTGGTGACGGGCCTGACGGTGGGAACTGCCACCATAATGGCGAGCGGCACCCTGGATGGCACCGCCTTCACCGCCTCGGCTCCGGTGACCGTCTCATCCGCCGTGGTGACCAACCTGGAGGTAACGCCACCGGATGCCTCTGTCATGGTGGGAGACAAGGTGCAATATCAGGCCATGGCCACCCTCTCCGATGGCCACAACCAGGAGGTGACGGACGACGACGCCATCCTCTGGTCCTCCGATGCGCCTGCCGTCGCGCCCATCAGCAATGCCTCTGGCAGCCGGGGGGAGGCGAGCGGCCTGAGCGAGGGATCTGCACTCATCAGCGCCAGCCTGGGGGGCGTCACCAGCACGGCGGCCCGGCTGACCGTGATGCCGACGGCCCCCGAAGCCCCCATCGTCATCGAGCCGCGGCAAAACCAGTTGGCCTCGTTGCAACTGAGCCCGGAGGCCTTTGCATTCTGGAATAGGACCTCCATCAACTCCCCCGAGGGGCAGAGTGCCCTGAAGGATCTGACCGGACAGGTCTACAGCCAGTTCAGCGATGCCTTCGACTTCATCACTGTGGTGATGAACAACGACGATGTCCCCGCGGGCATGCCCACCGGTGAATATGCCCACGTCAGAAACGATGTGACGGGCATAGGCCTGGGTATGTTTGATGAGACGGCGGCGTTTCACTCGGACGGCAAGCTGCAGGGGGTCTTCTTCCTCTACAAGAAGAAGTACCTGTCGACCTCGACCTATGGCCCCATCCTGCACGAGATGGCCCATCGCTGGGCGAACTGGGTGGTGCCACCCGTTACCGGGCACTGGGCTCCCTGGCTCGGCATCGTCGGCCAGCTGAACAACGTGAGTGCCAACTACGCCGACATCGAGCTCTACCTGATGGGGTTGATGGACGCCTCCGAGATGACGGATCCCGCCAGTCTCGATGCCTATGCCCTGATCCCGGCCGATCAGAAGCCCAGGGTGCCGAGCGCGGCCACCTCGCAGAAGGCGTTTCGTACTCTGCTGCTGATCCTGTCGGATCGGCCGCTCACCGCCACCGAGATCCAGAACTATAACAACGGGGCCACCCTGCTGACCCGGACAGACAACCCCTCCCAGCAAGGCACCAACTTCCACAAGATGACCAGAGGCAGAGGCACCCTGACGGTGAACGGGCTGGATACCCTGGTCAAGCCGACCCCTTAATCCGGCTATGTAACAGGTGAGCGCGCCGCGAACGGACGGCTGACACGGCCGATGCCGCCCGCCCGTGAGGGACAATCATCCGGAGCCAGTCACTGGCTCCGGATTTTTTATGGGGATGGCAAGGGGGGCTTGGGGGGAGGCGAGCTTGCGCCCTCATCTTCTGCCACTGCAAAAAGGGGCCTCGGGGCCCCTTCTGTTCAGCACGAAAAACCGGCGTCGTCAGGCGACCTTGCTGCTGCCAGCCAGGGTGCGGGCCAGCAATCCATCTGGATTGTGGATAGCATCCTTCGTTTTGACATCGATTATTTCGATATTAGCGAAGCGCTCTCTGTGCTTGATGGCCACGTCATGGGCCAGGATGACGCAGCGGGCGTTGGCCACGTCTTTGGGGGTGATGCGGTTGATGATGCCGTTGGCGCCTTGTGTCTCCACTTTGAGCTTGATGCCGGCCTTGGCGGCCGCCTTCTGCAGGCTCTTGGCGGCGAGGAAGGTGTGGGCCACCCCTGAGGGGCAGGCGGTGATGGCGAGCACTTCTGCCTCACCTTCCGCTTCGATGACCTCGTAACCGCCATCCGGGGTGGCTACCTCTTCCTCTTCGGTCACCGGTTTTTTCAGCAGGTTGACGATAAGGGCCGTGGTCAGGGCGCCGAGCACTGTGCCCAGGATATAACCCATCTTGCCTTCCACCACCGGCAGCACTATCCAGCCGCCCCAGGGGGCATGGTTGATGCTGTGCATCATGAAGCCGGTGATGTTGCCGACGATGCCGCCCGCGACGATTGCCGGGATGACCCGCACCGGGTCGGCGGCGGCAAAGGGAATGGCCCCCTCGCTGATGCCTATCATGCCCATGATGGCGGCGGCCTTGCCCGCTTCACGCTCTTCCTTCTTGTAGCGACGGGGGGAGAGCAGGGTCGCCAGCGCCATGCCAAGGGGCGGCACGCAGATGGCGATGCCGACGCCCCCCATCAGCCAGGGTTGGGTGTTGACCTGGGTCTGGGCGAACAGAGTCGCCACCTTGTTGACCGGGCCGCCCATGTCGAAGGCGGTCATGCCACCCAGGATGGCCCCCAGCATCACCTTGCCGGAGCCTGCCATGCTGGAGAGCCAGTGGTTCATCCCCTCCATCATGGCGGCAATGGGCGCACCTATCACCCACATCACTATGCCGCACACCAGGAAGGTGCCGATCAGCGGATAGATGAAGATGGATCCGAGCGAACTCATGGAGTCCGGTAGTTTTATTCGTTTGAGCTGATTGACGATGAGGCCGGCGATAAAGCCCACCAGAATGGCGCCGAGAAAACCGGTGTGGTACTGCTGCACCGCTATCCAGGAGCCGATCATGCCGGGCGCCAGGCCCGGTTTGTCCGCCATGGAGTAGGCGATGTAGCCGCCGAGCACGGCGGTAAAGAGGGTGAGGCCCGCTATCCCCATGTCGGCCATGTCCTTGAGCACGCCTGCCTCGGGCACGGCGCCCTTGCCGCTCATCATCACCGAGAGCGACAGCAGAACGCCCCCCGCGACGATGAAGGGGATCATGTGGGAGGTGCCAAACAGCAGGTGCTGCTTGAGGGTGTTGAGCTGGCCCTTGATGCTGCGATCCTGGGGTTCGGGTGCGCTGGGTTGCGGCGCCCTGAGCTGGGCTGGCTTGTTGCCGGCCGCACTGGCGGGAGCCTGGGCCGCCAGCAGCTTGAGCACCTCGGCCTTGCTGGTGGCTGCTTGCACCTGCGGGATAAAGCCCGGCTCCAGCAGCTTGGTGGAGAGCTCGGCCAGCACCTCGATATGATGGTTGGCGCCCCCTGCCGGGGAGGCAATCATGAAGAAGAGTCTGGAGGGCAAGCCATCTTCGGCGCCGTAGTCTATCCCCTGGCGGCTGATGCCGATGACGATGGCGGGCTGCAGCACCGCCTCGCTCTTGGCATGGGGCAGGGCGACCCCCTGTTCAAACCCTGTGTTGTCGAGGTTTTCCCGCGCCCAGAGGTCGCGCACGAACAGATCCTGACTGGCTATCTTGCCGCAGGCTTTGAGCCGGGCGGCCAGCTCCACAAAGAGCCCCTGTTTGTCGTTGGCCGCTATGTCGAGGCAGATCAATCCTTCGTCTATCAAGGAGGTGAGCATAGGTGTCTCCTGGCTCCTTCTCGGAGCCGTTGCGATGGGTAACAATTGACCCGCCTATTGTTTCGCCCTTGCCCCAGAGTCGAAATCGGATATATGTGCCCTTTACTGGATTTTTGTGTCAGCGCCCCCGTCCTGTGACCCCGCTCGCATTTTGATGTCACCGTGGCGAATTGGTTTTATAAATTTTATTTCGTTTTAAAACAAATGGTTGCTAGTGTTTTTTATCCTGTTGTCAGAAGTGAGTGGCCATATGCCGCTCCCACACCAGAAGCACGAGTTGGAGATTTGTGTGCTGTGGCCACGCCCTGAAGTGTGAGCCGCCCGGCAAAAGTGCGGCCCGGGAGCAGATTCGCATGGGCGAAGGGGGCCCAAGCGGAGGTCGTGAAAAAAATGTGCATAACCAGAAGCCCCGGGAAAGTGTGGCGGAAAGGCCGAGGTGAATGCTTTCAATGTACTGATAATGAAAGAAAAAACAGGATTTCCCTGCACCTGGTTAGTCGAGTTTCGCATGGCTTCATAAGAAGCCAATTGCTGTTTTTTAGATTGGTTTTTGCATAATAAATCGTTTATTTAGTTGGACAATCGGTGAAGACTTGGTGTCCAATCGGGTAGAGCAGGTTGGCCAACAGTGCCGTCAGCCAGTGTGTAACCCGAGATGTAAGGAGACATCCTGATGGAAAAACTTGACCAAGAAATCGACACCATGCGCCAGGAATTCGAGTCACAGGGGCAAAAACAGGCCCATGACAAATGGCAAGCCAGGGTTGATGAACTGCAGCGGGAACGCTCGGAAGCTCCCCAGCCGGAAGTGGCAGAACACTAGCCCCCGACGGCCATGATGGCCATCGGTTGAGCAGATAATGAAAAACCACCGCCCTGACTCAGGGCGGTGGTTTTTTTTCAAGACACTCATCGGCCTTCCTTATTCCTTGACTGCGGCCAGCGGCACCGAAGGGCAAGGGATCAGGCAGGGCTCGACTGCGGTTGTCGCCACATGCGGTACATGGTGTGGCAGTTGACGAACAGGAAGCTCAGCTCAATCAGGCTGCCGCCGATGGAGCCAATCAAGATGTTGTGGCTGGTCCAGCACAGGCCACCCGCCAGCATGCTGAGCCGCAGCGTGATGCCCTGGGCCCGAAACAGTCCCCAGGTCCCTATGGTGGTGCCTAGGATGGGCAACCACTGCACCGGGCTGGTGATCCCGGGGATGCCGAGCCCCCAGACCAGAAGCAGGAAGAACAGCATCACCCATGGGCTGCGGGTGTGCCCTGAGACGGTGGTACGAATGCAACTGAGGCCTGCACTGAGGGCTGCAGTACTGGCCCCCATCAGGAGGAAGTGGAGGGCGATGGCCCCCTGATAGAGGCAGAGTCGCAACCGAAAACGCCCGTCATCCCGTTGCCGGAAGGCGCTGATCCCGACCAGCATGGCGGCGAGGCCGATGCCTTGTGCCAGGGGTTGTTGTTGGAACAGCGTCCAGAGTGGCATCAGCCAGCCGAGATCCAGGTTCACAGGCAGCCCCCGCTCAGAAACAGTATTCGCCCTCTGCGCTCATTGCGCGGGCCAAGGGCTGGCTGCGCCTTGGGCTTGGGAAGCAGGGCGATGAGCGGGACTACTGGGGTCAAGGGAGCATGCATGGGGAAGCCTTCGACGCGAGGGCCATCAGAAAATGGCCCTCGTCTATTCATGATGTTGTTGATGATGCCTTAGCAGCGATTGCCGGCGCGGGCGACCCGCCCCTCGGCCAATAGCCGGTAGTGACCGGTGGCGGCGGGGACGAAGGCGGACTGCCCCTTCTCCAGGCGCAGTGACTGCTCACCCTGCTGGAGGGTCACTGTGCCATCGATGGCAAACAGTATCTCGGCGCTGGCGGTGGTGAGTGCATGCTCACCGGCCGGGTAGACGCTGAAGGTGAAGTCAGGTACCGGCACCTCGAAGTGCTGTACCGCTCCTTCAAGGTGGGGGGCCAGCAGGATCTGATCGTCCGGCTTGGGCAGGCAGCGGGTGCAATCCAGCAGCTCGGCCACGTCTATGTATTTGGGGGTGAGCCCGGCGCGCAGCACGTTGTCGGAGTTGGCCATGATCTCGAGGCCGGTGCCGCGTACATAGGCGTGGGGGGTGCAGGCATCGAGGAACATCGCCTGACCCGGCTGCAAGGTCACCACGTTAAGCAAGAGCGGCGAGAAGAGACCAACATCGCCCGGGTACTGGGCGGCCAGGCTGGTGATCAGCGCAAAGGTCTCGTCATCCTGACGGGCGGCGGCATAGGCCAGCAGGCCCACAAGGGCGGCTTCCTTGCGCGCGCCGTCCAGGATCAGCAACTGGTGGAAGAAGTGCTGCAAGCCCGCCTCATCCTGTGACTGGCGCAGCGCCGCGGTCAGCTCGACCAGCGCCGGCAGCGCCATGGCATCGAACAGCGCCAGTATGGCCGGGATGGCGCGAAAGCCGTTCATCGCCTGATAGGGGGTGAGGGCAAACACCAGCTCGGGCTTGTGGTTCGGATCCTTGTAGTTGCGGTTGGCTGCCTTGGGCGAGATGCCGGCGGCCTCTTCCTTGGCAAAACCAGCTTCGGCCTGGGTCTTGCTGGGATGCACCTGGATGGAGAGGGCCTTCTCGGCGCACAGCACCTTGAACAGGAATGGCAGGCTACCGAAGCGGGCCAGGGTGGCCTCACCCAGGACAGCGGCCGGGGCGGCGTCGATCAGGGTCGAGAGCTTCTGGGCATCGCCTGCCAGCGTGACCTCGGAGCAGCCGTTGGGGTGGGCGCCCATCCACAGCTCGGCCTGAGGCTTGTTATCCGGGTTGGGGATGCCAAACAGGCGGGTGAGGGCGTCATAGCTGCCCCAGTCATAACCTTGAATCGGATTTTGCATCAACAGAAAGGAGGGCAGATCTCGACTGCTCATAAGGGACGCCTCATTTGTCGTGAAGAAAGTGGTTTGAAGAAAAGGGTGGAATTGACGGTCCGGCCCGGACTATAACATGGGCGGCCTTTGCCGCCGCAATCGCTTGCCTCTCTCTTGATCGGGATCATCATGTCACTCATCTTCAGCCAGCTGCTCGACGGCGCACTCCACGACCAGGTTCCCTTTGAACAGATCTGGTTTGCCCAGGATCAGGGGGTGCCGCCCGGCTTCAGCTACCAGGTCAACTTCCCGCGTCTCGAGCTGGTATTCAGCGGCGAATACCTCAACCAGATCTGGGACAGGGAGTCGGGTTGCCGGGAGGTCTGCGTGCTGTCGGGGCAGGCGCTCTACATACCCCCCAATGGCTGGAACAAGCCACTCTGGACCACCGACTGCTCTGTGCTGAGCCTGCTGTTTGGCAAGCGCCAGCTCGGTTTCAGCCTGGTGAGCAAGCGCCGGGAAGACCCGGATTTCTTCGATGTGCAAAAGCACAGCATCATGGCCCGGGCCGGCCATGTGAATGAACACATACTGGCGGCCCTCAACGTGCTGGTGGAAGACCCGGGCCGCTCCCCCACCGACAACCACCTGTTGCAGGCGCTGCTTACCAGTACCCGTCAGCTGCTGGCGGAATCCACCTTCGAGCGGCCGAGAGGGGCTGACCTGTTTCACGGCATCTGCATCTATATCCAGGAGAACTTTCACCGCCCCATCACCCGTGATTCCATCGCCCACCGCTTCAACGTCTCGGCGAGCCACCTCTCCCACCTGTTTCGCGAACAGGGGCACATGCGCCTGGCGGATTACATCAGCTGGGTACGCATCGATAGGGCCAAGTTCATGCTGAAAAAATACCGCTTCCGGCTGGAAGAGGTGGCCAGTCGCTGTGGTTACGGCGATGTGAACTATTTCTGCCGGGTGTTCAAGCAGAAGACAGGGCTGACCCCCTCCCAGTACCGCGCCCTGAGCCAGCCTCAGGGGCAGAGCGAGAGCCTGACGCCATGACGGCGGCGCTCGCCATGGTGGAACTGCACGGGCTTGCGCCTCATGGGGAGCGGACAGAAGTGGCGCATTGTGATCCAGTCCCCGACTATGGTCGGACATGCACGCCCGCCATTTGATTATGCAAATGGATGGGCTAAGATGGCCGCGCGCAACGATCAGATTGATAACAAACGGAAGTTAGGAGATGCCGATGGAAAGCAAAGTAGTTATCCCGACCCAGGGTCAGAAAATCACAGTCGATGCCAGCGGCAAGCTGCAGGTTCCCCACAACCCCATCATTCCGTTTATCGAAGGGGATGGTATAGGTGTGGACGTGACCCCGGCCATGCTGAACGTGGTGAACGCTGCGGTCGAGAAAGCCTACAAGGGCGAGCGCAAAATCGCCTGGATGGAGATTTATACCGGCGAGAAATCGACTCACGTCTATGGCGAAGGTGCCTGGCTGCCGGCCGAAACCCTGGATTTCATTCGTGAATACTGCGTGGCCATCAAGGGCCCGCTGACCACCCCGGTCGGTGGCGGTATTCGCTCCCTCAACGTGGCCCTGCGCCAGGAGCTGGACCTCTATGTCTGCCTGCGCCCGGTCCGTTACTACGAAGGGACCCCGAGCCCGGTCAAGCACCCCGAGCTGACCGACATGGTGATCTTCCGCGAGAACGCCGAAGACATCTACGCCGGCATCGAGTGGAAGGCGGACAGCGATGAAGCCAAGAAGGTCATCGCCTTCCTGCAAAACGAGATGGGCGTGAAGAAGATCCGCTTCCCCGAGTCCTGCGGCATCGGCATAAAGCCCATGTCCAAGGCCGGTACCGAGCGTCTGGTCCGTGCCGCCATCGAGTACGCCATCGACAACGATCGCGACTCCGTGACCCTGGTGCACAAGGGCAACATCATGAAGTTCACCGAAGGTGCCTTCAAGGATTGGGGCTATGCCCTGGCCCAGAAAGAGTACGATGCCCAGCTGATTGACGGCGGCCCCTGGTGCTCCTTCAAGAACCCGAAGACCGGCAAGACCATCATCGTCAAGGACGTCATCGCCGATGCCTTCCTGCAACAGATCCTGCTGCGTCCGGCCGAGTATGACGTCATCGCCTGCATGAACTTGAACGGCGACTACATCTCCGACGCCCTGGCTGCTCAGGTCGGTGGCATCGGCATCGCCCCTGGCGCCAACATCGGCGACGGCGTGGCCCTGTTCGAGGCGACCCACGGCACTGCGCCCAAGTACGCCGGTCAGGACAAGGTGAACCCGGGTTCCCTCATCCTCTCCGCCGAGATGATGCTGCGCCACCTGGGCTGGACCGAAGCGGCCGACCTCATCGTCAAGGGCATGGAAGCGGCCATCGCCAACAAGACAGTCACCTATGACTTCGAGCGACTGATGGAAGGCGCCACCCTGCGCTCCTGCTCCCAGTTCGCCCAGGACATGGTCGACCAGATGTGATCGGCAATCCGAAAAAGCAAAACCGGCGCCATGAGCGCCGGTTTTTTTATGGGTGACAGGGCAGAAAGCCTGAAGGTGCCGCCCTCAGGTGGTCTTTTCCACGTGCTGCTGGTAGAGCTGCTGCCATTTGCTGGTTTCGGCCTCATCCCCCTGCGCCTGCCAGAACTCGCAGATGGAGTTGGCGAGTTCGGAAGCCATGGCGTGATCGCCATCGCGACGGCTCATCAGATATTGTCCAAGCCAGCTTTGATACTGTTTCATAGCCCGATCTCCTTATCTAAGGTGCCCCTGGTGTCGCTCGCCGGCACAGGCCGCCAGCATTGACTCAACCGGGTCACTTGTGGTGCTGCGCCGCCGCTCGTTGTGCCCACCGGACTGGGTGGTGATCTTGCAGGATCAAGGCGACAACGGGGCGCAGATGTCGAAAAACGGCCTCTATCGTATCACAAAATAACCAACTTGGGGGGATTGACGGCAAGGGGAGGGGCATGGGGAGTGGCAACACCTGGGCAAAGAGCATGCCATCTTGCTGATCCCAGAAGAGAAAAACCCGCCAGGGTGGCGGGTTTTTCGGTTGAAAAAAAGATCAGAGGCGGGCGGTGGCGAGGTATTTCTCCATCTCCTCGGCGGGTACCATGCCGCCGCCGGTGGCCCACACCAGGTGGGTGGCCTGGGCCATGCGCCGGGCATCCAGAGCGCGCGATGCCTGCCAGTCGCCATCGGCGCTGACCCGCCAGGGGCCCGGCATGCCGGCCAGGGCCGAGGGCTCGAGGCGGATCTGCTCGTCCCGGGCCAGCAGCCCCAGCAGGTCATACATCTCCTGGTCGCTCAGGGTGTAGAAGCCATCGAGCAGCCGCTCCATGGCGCGGCCGACGAAGCCGGAAGCACGCCCCACCGCCAGACCGTCGGCGGCGGTGAGGTTGTCTATGCCCAGATCCTGCACCGCAATAGCGTCGTGCAATCCGGTGTGGACTCCGAGCAACATGCAGGGAGAGTGGGTGGGCTCGGCGAAGAAGCAGTGGACGTTGTCCCCGAACGCGAGCTTGAGGCCAAAGGCCACACCGCCGGGGCCACCGCCGACACCGCAGGGCAGGTAGACGAAGAGCGGGTGCTCGGCATCCACCTTGATGCCCATCTCATCGAACTGCTTTTTCACCCGCTCACCGGCTACCGAGTAGCCGAGGAACAGGGTGCGGGAGTTCTCGTCGTCGATGAAGAAGCAGTTGGGATCGCGCTCGGCCTCCTTGCGCCCCTGCTCCACAGCTACCCCGTAATCTTCGGCATATTCCACGACGATCACCCCGTGTTCGCGCAACTTGCGCTTCTTCCACTCCCGCGCATCGGCGGACATGTGGACTGTGACGGTGAAGCCAAGCTTGGCACTCATGATGCCAATGGACATGCCGAGGTTGCCGGTCGACCCCACCGCAATGCTGTACTGGCCGAAGAAGTGGCGTAACTCGTCCGTGAACAGCTTGCGATAGTCGTCCTCTTCACAGAGCAATCCGGCCTTGATGGCCAGCCGTTCGGCGTGGGTCAGTACCTCGTAGATGCCGCCACGGGCCTTGATGGAGCCGGAGATGGGCAGGTGGCTGTCTTTTTTAAGCAACAACTTGCCGGTCAGCTCGACGCCGTAACGCTCATTGAGCGTTGCCTGCATCGCCGGGATGGCCGCTATCTCGGACTCCAGAATGCCCTTGCTGGCGCGGGTCTCGGGGAAGGCGTCACACATGTAGGGGGCGAAGCGGGCGAGCCGGGCGGACGCATCCGCCACATCGTTGCCATCGAGCCCCACATAGGGCAGACCGACCGCCAGCGTAGTGACATTGGGGTTGAACCAGGTCACCGGCTCGAGCGCTATCAGGGATTGCACCAGCGGGAATTGGGTAATGAGCTGTTGGACGTCGATGTTTTTCATGGGATGTCTCTGTCTTTTACACGATATAGGAGAGCAGGAAGGTACCGGCCAGCGCCATCAGGGAGGCGACAAAGGTGGCACTGGTGTAGTACTTGAGCGTTTCATTCAGGGTGGCACCGCAATACTGTTTGACCAGCCAGAACAGGGAGTCGGTCACCATGGTGCAGCCGATGGCGCCTGAGCCGATGGCCAGGGTCATGATTTCGGGGCTGATCTCGGGGTAGTGCACCATGATGGGGGAGACGATGGCGGTGGCCCCCATCATGGCGACGGTGGCCGAGCCCACGGCGGCGTGCAGCACTATGGCCACCAGCCAGGCGAGCAGTATGGGGTGCATGTCCAGCTGGGAGAGGATGGTCGCCAGGCTGTCCCCTAAGCCACTGGCCTTGAGCACGCCATTGAAGGCACCGCCCGCCCCTATGATGAGCAAGATGTTGGCGATGGAGGAGAAGCACTCCTCGGTCTTGTCCAGCAGCCCTTCCATCTTCATGCGCTGACGGATCCCCAGCACGTAGTAGGCGGTGAAGGCGGCGATGAACATGGCGGTGATGGGGTTGCCGATAAACTCCAACACTGTGTAGAGGTGGCTTGCGTGATCCATGTTGAGCTCGGCCACCGTCTTGGCCAGCATCAGCAGTATGGGCAGCAGCACGGTGAACAGCGAAGCGCTCAAGGTCGGGAGGCTTGCCTCATCCCGGGCCTTGATGTCGGCAAAGGCGGCGGGCACCTCCTTGAACGGCACCCGTTTGCCCAGCAGTTTCAGGAACAGGGGGCCGCCCACCAGGGAGGCAAAGAGCCCGACCGCGAGGCCATAGACGATGACGGAGCCGATGTCGGCACCCAGCTGACTGGTGACGTAGAGCGCGGCCGGGTGGGGTGGCACTATGCAGTGCACGGCCATCAGGGCGGTGCAGAGCGGGATGGCCAGGGTCAGCAGCGAGGTTCTGGTCTTGCGGGCGATGGAGAAGGCGAGCGGAATGAGCAGCACCACACCGACTTCGACAAACAACGTGATGCCGCACACCAGACCGACCAGCACCATGATGACCTGAGGCGAGAGCCAGCGGCACTTTTGCAGGGCGAGACCGATGCGCTCCGCCGCCCCCGATACCTCCATCATCTTGCCGAGTATGGTGCCAAGGCCGATGACGGCGGCGAGAAAGCCCAGGGTGCCGCCTATGCCTTCCTCCATGGCGTTGACCATCTTGACCGGGTTCATCCCCATCATGGTGCCGACATAGAAGCTCGCCAGCAGCAAAGCCAGGAAAGGATGCACCTTGCCTTTCACTATGGTGAAGACAATCAGAATGATGCTAGTCAGCAAGGTACCGACGACCCACACTTCAGAATTCATACTGCGCCTCTATGTGTCATGAATGATGATTAGGCGCCTATTGAATGAAAATGACGGGCGGCTGACAAATGATGAAAACGACCTCTTGGATGAGCTGCATTGATGCAAAGGTGCCGCATTCATCACATTTAGCGGTATTTCTGTGACTTGGGTTCGGTTACGTCATCCTAAATATGGGCGTCCGGGATATCATGACGGCGATATTGAGCCTGTGATGGGGAAGGCGGATGTATACCGAAGACAACTATGTATCGAGAAACAAGCTGCTGAACGGTTATCAGCTATCCAAGCTGCACACCTTCGAGGCGGCGGCTCGCCACAGCTCCTTCGCCCTGGCGGCGGATGAGCTGGCGCTCAGCCCGAGCGCGGTGAGCCACCGGATAGGTGCGCTGGAAGAGGAGCTCGGCTTCAAGCTGTTCCAGCGCTTTCACCGCAAGGTGATGCTGACGACTGAGGGGCAGCGGGTCTTCTGGGCACTCAAGTCGTCACTGGAGTTCATCAATCAGGAGATCCTGGAGATCAAGAATCAGGAGCTGTCCGGTTCCCTGACTGTTTACTCCCGCCCCTCCATCGCCCAGTGCTGGTTGGTGCCGCGGCTCGCGGATTTTTCCCGCCTGCATCCCCAGATCGATCTCAACATCATGACCGGCAACGAGAACGTCAACCTGCACGGCTATGGCATCGACCTGACGATCTATTTCGACGACAAGGTGCCGGAGCGGCTCGCCATCCACCCGCTGATGGATGAATACATGGTGCCGGTGTGCAGCCCCGAATATGCCGAGCGGCACCAGTTGCTCGATAACCCGGATAACTTGAACCACTGCCGCCTGCTGCACGACAGGCAGGCCTGGGGATATGACTCCGACACCGACGAGTGGTGCAGCTGGGCTCGCCAGGCCGGGATCTCCCTCGATGGCTGCCAGTCGAGCATGGGCTTCGATCGTTCCGATCTCGCCATCATCGCCGCCATCAATCATGCCGGCGTGGCCATGGGCCGCAAGAACCTGGTGCGCCAGCGGCTGGAGCGCAACGAACTGGTGGAGCCCTTCCCGGGCAAGGCGGTTCGCTGCCATCAGCGCTACTACATGGCCACGCTCCCCCATCGCCAGTGCCCCAAGATCCAGGCATTCATCGAATGGATAAGCGCCCAGGCAAAGGAAATTGATTGAACCAGGGGCGGGGATACAGAGTGCTGCCCGGTCTCGATCTCGTTTCATTCGACCTTAGAATGAAGCGGACGATATTTGTACATTTCGTGCTGGTGGCTGTGGGTCGCGGTATGGCTTGTTATATATGAATGCAGGTTCTTGGATGACACCCCTTTTATCTCTGTGACAAATACCTGGAGAAGTGGGGCCGATTAACCCATGTTGAAGAAATAATGTCAGTTGAGCGGCGATCCGATAAGATCCCTGATGTGAATTAACCACAATGAATAATGACCATGAGATTGTCAGGAATAGCGCTGGCGCTATAAAATCATTATGTTGTTATCGAGTGGACATGCTATTCTCAAAATGAGTTATCCCTGTGACATACAAAAATAATTCTGTGAGGAAGTAATGAACGAGTTTCTGAAGGTTCTGCTGAACATTCGCAGCTTGCGCGCTGCCATTCGTGAACTGCCGTTTGAGCAACTGCAAGAAGCGAAAGAAAAGTTTGATCTGGTATATAACGAGCGTGCCGAGTCCGTAGAGCAAGAGCGGGCCGAGCAGGAAGAGCGTCAGCGCAAGCTGAGCGAATTTACCGAGATGCTGCAACAGGCTGGCATCGACCCGCGCGAGCTGATCGGCAGCGTGGCCACTCCGGCCGCTGCTGGCGCGACCAAGAGCAAGCGTGCTCCGCGTCCTGCCAAATACAAGTATCAGGAAGATGGTCAGGAGAAGACCTGGACCGGCCAGGGCCGCATGCCCAAAGCCATTGCCGAGCAAGTTGCGCTGGGCAAGGATCTGAACGACTTCCTGATCTGATTGTCAGGATAGCGTCGTCAATAATGCCGCCCAAGGGGCGGCATTATTATTTTCAGGATCCTGTCTATCTATTGCCCATCCAGGAAGCCCCTAATTAGGGCCGCCTGTCCACAATAGCCATGACCATCATGGGCCAATAAAAAGTATCCATTGGCGGTAAGCCAATCGCTGTCGCGCCTCGCCTGTGACACAATGAGGACTCATACAGCCCATTTGTTATCTCTGATGACACAAGATAACAAATAATGGCTCGTCGCCGTGGGATGAAATAGGTGGATTGGCGGCCATGCCTCCTGCTTTGCCTGGCCGCCCATTTTTCTATCAATGGGGAAATTCTTGTCCCTCTCGCACTATTTTTCGTTCCCCATGACTGCCCTATTTGACACCCCTGTTCAGACAATATGTGAATGTCATTTATCGGTGCAGAGATTGAATAGGGGCCTGGCGACCCCGCTGCGAATAAATAGGAAATAGGTCAGCTGACCGGCTGGCCGAGATCACTGCGAAGGGGAATGGCGCGACTGTTTGCAAATTGACGGCGCGCCATGACCCCATCGGCCAGCATGGCCAGCAGGCTCTCACTCTCTTCCCAGCCAAGGCAGGCATCGGTGACCGACAAGCCATATTGCAGCTCACTCAGTGGCGCCGGTTTCTGGCTGCCCCCTTGCAGAAAGCTCTCGACCATGACGGCGACAACGGCAGTGCTCCCGCCCCGCAACTGGCGGCAGAGCTCCCCGGCGACCAGGAGCTGGTTCTGGTGCAGCTTCTGGCTGTTGCCGTGGCTGCAATCCACCATCAGCCGAGGGTTGAGCCCCTGGCGCGCCAGGCGTTCGGCCGCGTCCATCACGTCGCTCTGGTGATAGTTCGGCAGGGTGCCGCCGCGCAGTATGATATGGCCGCCCGGATTGCCTTCGCTCTTGATCACCACCATGCCCCCCTGACTGCCAGGAGCGGTGAACAGGTGGGAGGCCTCGCTGGCCAAGATGGCATCGATGGCCACCCGGATGTTGCCGTCGGTGCCGTTCTTGAAGCCGACGGGGCAGGGCAGGGCCGAGGCCAGTTGCCTGTGTACCTGGGATTCGGTGGTGCGGGCGCCGATCGCCCCCCAACTGATGAGATCCGCCAGATAGAGGAAGCTGGTGGTATCGAGGAACTCGGTGGCAGTGGCCAGCCCCAGCCGGTTGATGTCGAGCAGCAGCTGACGGGCCAGGTGGAGCCCGTGACCGATGTCGTTACTGCCATCGAGATGAGGATCGAATACCAGTCCCTTCCAGCCGACTGTGGTGCGCGGTTTCTCGAAATAGGTGCGCATCACTATCTGCAGGCTCTCCTGATACTCGGTGGCGAGCCGTGCCAGCCTTTTCGCATAATCGAGGGCGGCGACGGGGTCGTGGATGGAGCAGGGGCCTATCACCACCAGCAGGCGATCGTCCGCCCCGCTCAGGATCTGGCGTACCTGGTGGCGGTGCTGGTCAATGTGCTGCGCCATATCGGCCGAGCAGGGATGCTGTGCCAACAGGTCGGCAGGGGTGGGGAGCGCCTCCACCGCGAAGGCGCGCATTACCGAATTCAAAACTGCCATCTGGGGTTACCTTGCTGTGCAAATGGGGTCGACGATGGGCCCGGAACGCCCGGGAGTCTGGAACAGAGGGTCTGCGCCCAGGACATATCGTCTTTATTGAGAGTGATTATCATTATCTTGCTGTCCGTCTCAAATGCAAGCACTACCGAGAGGATCACCAAAGATGGGGGGCGGGCCGTAAGAGGGGGAGGGGAGAATGGCAACCAGGCCCGCTCCCGAGCGGGAGAAGGCCTGACAAGTACAAGGAATACAGGTGGTTATCAGCTATCCATCACGACGTGGCGATCCTGATGGTAGGCGTCTTCATCCTTGCCGCTGCGCCAGTAAGGCACGGCGTAGACCCGCTGGCGATCGGTGTCCAGGGTTCGCCTGACATGACGACGCAGGGGCACCACCAGACCCTCTTCCCCCCCGAACCAGAAATAACTTCCCTCGGCGGCCATGGGCTGGGCGGTGAAGTACTCCACTAGGGGGCCGGTCTGGTCCGGCGTGCCGACAAACCAGCGCAGGCTGACGCTTACTGGCAGCGACAGATCCTGCACATCGTCCTGATGGGGCACCAGCAGGGCGATATGGCCCCGGGCCTCTGCCGGCATCACCTCGGCCATGGCGCTGATGGCGGGCAGGGAGGTGAGATCGCCGGCCATGTAGTAGTGATCGGCCAGCTGCAACATGGGGTCCGGGCCGCCCGGGCCCGAGATGGCGAGCCTGTCCCCCGGCTTGGCGTGGAGGGCGAAGCGGCTGGCGGGGCCGACATCACCGTGCAGGGCGAAGTCGATGTCGATCTCCAGGGCCTCGCGGCGGAAGGCGCGGATGGTGAAGGTGCGGATGATGGGCTTCTGGCTCGGATCCTCCCAACGGGGACCCTTGGGGGTCGGGGTGGGCAGCACTATTTCGCTCTGGCCCGGCCGGGGCAGCATGATCTTGATATGGGCGCCGCCACAGCTGAAGGGGTAATCCGCCAATTCGGGGCTGGTCAGGCAGACTCGGCGCAGATGGGGGCTCACATCGTGGACATGCTTGACGGTGAGCAGGCGAGGGCGATTGACCGGGGCGGACTGTGACATTTGAGTACTCCTGACAGACGAGAGCGCTCATTTTTCATTAAATGAAAATTATTATCAATTGCTTTGTGGCAGGGAAGGGGCAAGGGCAGCCAGCATGGAGGCCATGCCGGCTGCCCTGGGTGACTGACCGGACTCTAGCTCCGATCGCTCCCTCCCAGCGCCCGGTAGATCCCGGCCATGGTCTTGAGCTGGCTCTGTTGCTGGGCCAGCACGCCGAGCTCGGCATCCCACAGTCGATTCTGCTCGTCCAGCCAGGGCTGAACCCCGGTGGCGCCCGCCAGGAAGCGGGCCCCCGCCAGCCGTTCGGCCTCTTTGGCATAGGCCAGCTGCTGCTCGAGATAACGCAGCCGCTGTTCCCCCTGCTGGCGAGCGGCCAGGCCGTCCTCCACCTCCAGCAGGGCCGTATAGAGCTGCTTGCGAAACTCGGTCTCGGCTATCTGATAGTCAATCTCGGAGCTCGCGATGGAGAGCCGGGTCTTGTTGTACTCGAGGAAGGGGAGCGCCAGGGTCGCGCCCAGGGTCCCCACCGGGTTTTGCAGCACCTGGGTCAGGGTGTCCGAGGTGGTGCTGGCGCCGCCGGTGAGGCTGAGGGTGGGGTAGAAACCGGTGCGGATCTCGTCCCCTCTGGCCAGCGTCTTGCGAAGGCGCAGCTCGGCGGCCCGCACGTCTGGGCGCCTGCTCAGCACATCGGCGGGAATGCCGACCGCCAGCGTCGGAATGGGGCCCATGGCGAGGGACGTCGGAGCAAACTCCAGCGGGCCGCTGCTGCGGCCGAGCAGCAGGCGCAGGGCGTTGCCGGCCTGCTCCCGTTGCAGGGTGAGGGAGGCGAGCTCCGCCTGCTTGCCAGCTTTCTGCTGGCTGGCCTGCACCAGATCGAGGCGGGTGACGGCCCCGGCGTCGTATTTTGCCCGGGTCAGCCGCTCTATCCGCTCGTAGTTGGCCAGCTGACGCTCGCCAAGGGAGAGGGCCGAGCCAAGGTAAGCCAGCTGCCAGTATTGCTCCAGGGTCTTGCCTACCAGCATCAGGCGGGTGGCGGCGCTATCCTGCTCGCTGGCCTCTGCCTCCCACTGGGCCTGATCCCGCACCGAGGCGAGCCTGCCCCAGAGATCCACCTCATAGCTCAGGTTGAAGGAGGGGCCCAGGTTGCTGCTGGCGC